>JBEKCT010000006.1:0-47597 GCA_050014715.1 Anaerolineales bacterium
CATCCAGAACAACATTGATATCGTCCAAGGCGACTTACATGACCAAAGTTCATTGGTAGCCGCGCTTGAGCAATACAAGCCGGATGAAATCTATAACCTGGCTGCACAGTCCTTCGTTTTTACATCCTGGAGTCAGGCTGTTTTGACCGGTGAGGTAACTGCACTGGGTGTTACGCGTTTATTGGAAGCCATCCGGTCGGTAAACCCCAAAGTGCGTTTCTACCAGGCTTCCTCCAGCGAAATGTTTGGCAAGGTGACCGAAACGCCACAGCGCGAAACGACCTCCTTTTATCCACGCAGCCCTTATGGTGTCGCCAAAGTCTACGGGCATTGGATTACGGTTAATTATCGTGAAAGCTATGGCTTATATACTGTGTCGGGTATTCTGTTCAATCACGAAAGCCCGCGGCGGGGTTTGGAATTCGTTACTCGCAAGATTTCAAATGCGGTGGCCAGTATAAAATTGGGGTTGACCAAAGAACTTCACCTGGGCAACCTGGATGCCCGCCGGGACTGGGGGTTTGCCGGGGAATATGTTCAGGCCATGTGGAGAATGCTCCAGCAGGAAACGCCGGAGGATTTTGTGATCGGCACCGGTGAAACGCATTCCGTGCGTGAGTTTGCCGACACCGCATTTAAATATGTTGGCTTAAATTACGAAGACTACGTCGTTCAAGATGCCCATTTCCTGCGCCCTTCTGAAGTGGATGTGCTCATTTCTAATCCAACCAAAGCCCGCCAGAGACTTAATTGGGAGCCGAAAGTAAAATTCCGGGAATTGGTTGAAATGATGGTTGAAGCTGATCTGAAACGGTTGAAGGATACGCGGTAGGTTTCCATGAATATTCCAACAGAATCAGCCCGTGAACTGGCACTCTTAGAGCATATCGAGAGCGATCCGGATGTAACGCAGGCTTCTCTGGCGACGCAGCTTGGAGTGGCGGTCGGAACGGTTAACTGGCACCTCAAACGTTTGATAGAAAAAGGATATATCAAGATTAAGCGCGCCGAGCGCAAGAAGTTGCGCTATATCATCACACCGGAAGGCATCGCATTGCGCACCCTCCTCACAGTTGATTATATCGAACAGCAGTTCCTGCTTTATCGTAACACGCGTCAGCGCGTCCGTGAGCATCTGGAACAGATAAAGAATGCCGGTCATAAAGAGGTATCCATCCTGGGCGAAGGCGACGTAGCCGATATTTGCCGGCTTTCCTGTCTAGAGCAAGGTGTGGCTGTTACCACAGATAGCAATGCGCCGGTACTTGAAATTGTCGGTTTGAAGGTGCTCTTGCACCCGGATGGAAACCATGAGTGACAAAAAGCATATCCTGATAACTGGAGGAGCAGGCTATATCGGTTCCCTCCTGACATCTGAACTGTTGCGCACCGGAAGTTACGTTACCGTGGTGGATAACCTCCTTTATGGTGGCGAAAGCCTGATGGGATTTTTAGCCCATCCGGATTTCCACTTTACCAATGCTGATGTGACTGAGCCGGGTTCCGTGCGACCAGCGCTGAGCCGGGATTGGCCCAAACCGGATGCCGTGGTACACCTGGCGGGGATCGTTGGTTTTCCAGCCTGCCAGGCGATTGGAAGACAGGCAGCCTGGAGACACAATGTCGAGGCGGTTAAGCGCGTTTACGAGCAAATATCAGATCTGGGGGCTGCCAGATTCGTGTTTGCCTCCACTTACAGCACCTATGGCCCCTCGGTGGATGGGAATCCGGTAACCGAGGAATCACCTCTTACACCGCAATCGCTATATGCCGAAACCAAGATTGCAGCCGAAGAGTTTCTATTGGCGCAAAAAAGCGCTGCTTCTGCACCACTCGTCTTTCGCCTGACGACGCTGTATGGAATTTCGCCACGGACGCGTTTCGATCTGGTGGTCAACCAATTTGTTTTGGATGCGTACACCAAGCGCGAGCTCATCATTTACCAGCGCGGCTATTCACGTTCATTTATCCATGTGCGGGATGTTGTCCGTGGCATCATTGCAGGTCTGAATGCACCGGATGTTACGGTTCGCGGTCAGGTCTTTAACCTGGGCACCAAGAATGGTAATTACACCAAAGACGAAATTGTTGGTCTGGTCATCAAGCGCCTACCGGAAACGGTGGTTACATACAAAGACCTGACATTTGGCGGCGACATCCGCGACATCTCCATCTCTTTCGATAAAATCCGCCGCGAGCTGGGTTTTAATGCGGAAATGAGCGTGGATGATGGTGTGCGCGAAGTTGTCCATACTCTGCGGACCGGCATCATCCGCAATCCGCAGGACGAAAAATACACCAATGCTCGATTCATTGTCCAATAATCTATGACAGAAAACTTCTGGAAAAATAAAAGAGTTCTTGTTACCGGAGGCGCTGGATTTCTTGGGTCGTTCCTGGTGGAGAAATTGATTCGGCGCGGCGCAGCGGATATCCTGGTTCCGCATATTGAACATTACAATCTAGTGGATCATGAGGATATCCGCCGTCTCCTGGGCTTTGCACTGGCTTCGCCAGAGAAACGGCCCGCGCATCTTCTACCCAGGGGATTCCAGGCATCCGCTCTACCAAATTTCGAACCGTCTGACCTGGTGATCATTCATCTGGCCGCACGCGTCGGCGGCATCGGTGCCAATCGCGAGCACCCGGCGGAGTTCTTTTATGATAATTTAATGATGGGGGTCGAACTGATGCACCAGGCCTGGCAATGCGGCACTGGCAAATTTATTGCGTTGGGAACGGTGTGCGCCTATCCGAAATTCACCCCAGTGCCCTTTCAAGAAGACGATTTGTGGGATGGTTATCCGGAAGAGACCAATGCGCCATACGGCCTGGCGAAGAAGATGTTACTTGTCCAGGCCCAAGCGTATCGCCAGCAGTACGGATATAATGCCATTTTTCTGCTGCCGGTCAATCTGTTTGGGCCGCGCGATAATTTCAACCCAGCTTCTTCACATGTCATCCCGGCTTTGATCCGCAAATGTCTCGAAGCGCAGGAACAGGGCGAGCAGGAAATCACCGTATGGGGCGATGGCTCTCCGACTCGTGAGTTCCTGTATGTAGAGGATGCAGCAGAGGGGATCCTGTGTGCGACTGAAAAATACAATGGGCCGGAACCGGTCAACCTGGGCTCAGGATACGAAATATCCATTAAAGATTTGGCAGCTATGATAGTTCATCTGACCGGTTTTACTGGTAAGCTGGTCTGGGATACCAGCAAACCAAACGGCCAGCCACGGCGCAGACTGGACGTCAGCCGGGCTGAAAGCTTATTCGGTTTTCGCGCCGGCATACCCTTCGAGGATGGCCTGCGCCGGACGATTGAATGGTATCGAGAGAATCGGAAATAAAATGGCAAAAGAGGCAATTCTAAAGGTTGAGCCAAACACGGTTGTCGTTCGTCCAACAAAGGGCTGGATGGCGCTTAATTTACGGGACCTGTGGCTGTACCGTGAACTGATCTATTTTATGACCTGGCGCGATTTAAAAGTGCGCTATAAGCAGACCCTGATAGGTGTCTCATGGGCGGTACTGAACCCATTCCTGAATATGGTTGTCTTCAGTATATTCTTTGGCGGCCTGGCCAAGATGCCATCCGACGGCGTGCCCTATCCTATTTTCTCCTTTGTAGGCCTGTTACCGTGGGGATTGTTCGCCAACGCCCTTTTGAACGCCAGCCGCTCCCTGTATGCCAACCAGAACATGGTCAGCAAGGTTTATTTCCCGCGCCTGGTGCTGCCACTTTCCTCTGTGTTAGGCGGGATAGTAGATTTCGCGATCGCGGCTCTCGTACTTGTCGGGATTATCTTGTATTACGATTTGACCGGTATCACACGTCTTCTCTTCACCTGGCAGATGTTGACATTACCGCTCTACTTGCTTCTGGCACTGGGGACGGCATTGGGTGTTTCGCTTTGGTTCTCAGCACTATATGTGCAATATCATGATGTAGGTTACATCCTTCCCTTTCTGGCCGGGTTTTGGCAAATTATTTCCCCGGTTGTGTATTCCACCACTTTGATCCCTGCAAAGTGGCAGGTGCTGTATGCTCTCAATCCCATGGCTGGCGTGGTAAATGGATTTCGCTGGGCCATCCTAGGAACTCCTACCGGTCCCAGTTCAGACCTGATTCTATCCACAGCGGTTGCAATCGTCCTGTTGTTAAGCGGTCTGATCTATTTTCGCCGGATGGAAAAAACTTTTGCGGACACTATCTAACCATGATTCCTGTCATTCAAGCTGAGAATTTAGGCAAGCGCTATCGCATTGGACTGGCTCCACAGAAATATCAAACCCTTAGCGAAAATATAACCAATGCATTGAGCGCACCATTACGCGCTATCCGTCGGGTTCAGGCACCCAAACAGGACGCTTTGGATACCATCTGGGCATTGCAAGAGGTTAATTTTGAAGTAAATCAAGGTCAGGTGCTTGGCATAATCGGGCGCAATGGTGCAGGAAAAAGCACCCTGCTAAAGATACTCTCCCGAATCACGGAACCAACGACCGGGTCCTTGACAATCCGTGGACGGGTTGGGAGCCTGCTGGAGGTGGGAACAGGGTTTCATCCCGAGTTAACCGGCCGTGAGAACATCTTCCTGAATGGTGCCATTCTGAGCATGAAACGTACCGAGATTGAGAGTAAATTCGATGAGATTGTGGCGTTTTCGGAAGTGGAACAGTTTATCGACACACCTGTGAAAAGGTATTCTTCGGGTATGTATCTGCGCCTGGCATTTGCCGTGGCTGCCCACCTGGAGCCGGAAATCCTGGTGGTGGATGAGGTACTGGCGGTAGGGGATGCCGAGTTCCAGAAGAAATGCCTGGGCAAAATGGGCGATGTGGCCCAACAGGGACGCACGGTGCTGTTCGTCAGCCATAACATGTCAGCTATATTGCGTTTAACCCAGGAGAGCCTCGTTCTGGAAAAAGGGCAACTGGTCCTGCGTGCCCCTTCCTCAGAGGCAGTGGATTATTATCTTTCGGCCGGGAATACAGCCGCTGGCGAGCGCGTGTGGGATGCGGATGAAATTCCGGCCGATGCGACCCCTTTCCGACCAATTGCATTGCGCCTGCGTGATAAATCCGGAAATGTGGTGGATACTGTACGTTCCATCGAGCTGTTTACCATTGAAGTGGAGTACAGCCTTTCCGCCCCATTGACCGGCCTGCGGATTGGTATTTATATCAGCACATCCCGGGGAGAGTACGTCCTGACTTCATTCGACATCGATGATGAGAATCACTTTGATAAACATGGCTCACGCGAGCCGGGGCATTACATCAGCCGGTGTACGATTCCAGCTGACTTTCTGAACGGAGGCCGCTATTTACTGGGGGTCAATGCCAGTTCTTACCATGTACGACGTTATTTCATGGATGAACAGGCTTTATCGTTCAATGTAAACACGGCCGGCGCTCCGGGCATGCAATGGTCAGAACCGCGTCCGGGACTGGTACGCCCGCGCCTGGAATGGAAGATACAGACGAAATGAAGCCCAAATTTATGATGCGAGATGTTTTGGGTGCGTTGCCATTGACAGTCGAGATTGACTGGAAGCTGCTTCATCCTGACCAAAAAATTAACAGCCGTTTCAACCTTGAATCCCTGCGGGAATGCCTTCCGGTTGCAGTTGCCCAGGTTATGCCATTCGCAAAGTCCGCGCCGCAGGGGAAGAAGGTTTTCTTATTCGCCTCCTGGCATTATTGGATCATTCACACGGCTTTATGCGGCCTGACATTGCGAGGGTTGGACCATGCGGTTACCCTGGCCTATCTTCCCTATAGTGACTATGACAAACCTGTCAGCAGGTTCGATCTGCGCCTGCAGGATATATATGCCCGGCAGATCCTGCGGGGTGCCGAACCTCTGCTGAGAATTGCACCGTTCCTGGACCAGAAACCGGAGCGCAGCCTTCCGGCAGCCTTGTCCAAGGCGGTTGAAAAAGTGACGATCTGTGACGTTCAGTATACGCTCCAGCGCGAGGATGTAAGCGGCAGTGAACCGATTTATCTCCTGCGTCAGCAGCGAAACACGCAAGCAGCCCGTAGAGCACTGGCCTATTTCAAGAAAGACCGGCCGGATGTGGTGGTTGTCCCGAACGGGATGATTCAAGAATACGGAGCCGTATATGAAACGGCTCGATTCCTGGACATCCCGACTGTGACATATGAGTTTAGTGAGTTGGATCAACATGTCTGGTTGGATCATAACCAGCTGGTCATGCTCCACCTTACCGATGAATTATGGGCTGTCCATCAGGATCGCGTTCTAAACGATGAACAACGGCGATGGCTTGAATCCTTCCTGGCCGGACGTGAGGGGTCTAGGAAAGGGGCCCAGTTTGCCCACCTTTGGCAGAAAACATCCCGTGAAGGCGGCGAGAAAATCCGCTCCATGTTTGGGCTGGACAATCGACCGATCGTTTTGTTGCCGACCAATGTATTGGGGGATTCCGCCACCCTCGGACGGACACTCTTCAGCGATTCGATGGCCGATTGGATGGAGCGCACCATTCGCTTTTTTGCAAACCGGTCCGAGGTCCAGTTGGTGATCCGGATTCACCCTGCTGAAACCTGGACGGTGGGCCCTTCAGTGATGGAGATCATCCGGGGTGTGCTGTCAGAATTACCTTCCCATATCCGGGTATTTGGTCCAACCGAGAAAATCAATACCTACGACTTGATGGACATCACCGACCTGGCCCTGGTTTACACGACCACTGCCGGGCTGGAAATGGCAACCCGGGGTATTCCGGTGCTGGTGAGCGGCTTCGCCCAATATCGAAAAAAAGGTTTTACACTGGATGCCGACAGCTGGGAGGAATATTTTTCTATCCTGGACCGGGCTCTCAAGAATCTGCCGGGCGGCCGTTTAACACATGACCAGATCGAACGGGCCTGGAATTATACCTATTTTTACTTTCGGGAATACCCGAGGCCTTTTCCGTGGCATCTGGAAAAGATCATGTCAGATCTGAAAGAACGCCCGATTGCCTATGTCCTCAGCCCGGAGGGCCGTTCTAAATTTGAATCTACTTTCCAACAATTGGCCGGTTTGGAGACGAAATGAAAAAATTCTCAACCCAAATAGCCGTTGGTAACGGGATCAAATATGAGCCTGAATGATTCTTTCTCCAGAGTGTTGCGACTTGTGCGGAAATTATTGCATGGTGGGACTTTCCAGGTCGAAAAATCAATTCGAGGACAGGGGAATGTCTTTGATGCGAAAAGTGTCAACCTCTCCGAAGTGAGGCTGGATATCATCGGCGACAACAACCGGATCAGGATTGGAGCGGGCTGTGTCCTCTCGAATGTATATTTTCGTATCCGCGGTTCCGGGCACCAGATCGAATTTGGTGATAATTGCCGCATCAGCCGGGGTGCAGTGCTTTGGTTTGAAGATCGTGCGGGAGTTTTGCAGGTCGGTTCTGGTACCACAATGGTTGAGGTCCATATTGCGGTAACTGAAAATTCAAAGGTGATCATTGGCGAAGATTGCATGTTCGCCAATGATATCGATATCCGCACAGGAGACAGCCATTCCGTGATTAATGCGCAATCTGGCGAACGGCTCAATTATGCAGAGGATGTGGTCATCAGCCGGCATGTCTGGATTGCTCCGCACACGGTCATTTTGAAGGGCGTCACCATTGGCGAGAATTCGATCATTGCTACCGGTGCGGTATTAACCAAGTCTTGTGAACCAGGCGTGATCATGGGGGGAAATCCTGCCAAGGTGATCAAAACCGGCGTTTCCTGGAAACGGGAACGACTTGTCAGAGATTAACATTTCCGACAAATCCATCATAAGGAGAAATAAACCATGTCAAAAACCAGGGTTCTTGTTACCGGCGCAGGCGGCTTTATTGGTCACCATCTCGTAACGTTCCTGCATGAGAAAGGATACTGGGTGCGCGGAGCTGATATTAAATACCCGGAGTATCGAACCAGCGATGCAGACGAATTTGAACTAATTGACCTGCGGCGCTGGGATAATTGCTTGCAGGCCACGCGTGGTATTGATGAGGTGTACGGCCTGGCTGCCGATATGGGCGGAATGGGTTTCATCTCGTCGCACCATGCGCAGATTTTGCACAATAATTCGCTTATCAACACCCACACTTTGGATGCGGCCCGCCTCAATGGCGTTAAACGATATTTCTATACTTCCTCGGCGTGTGTCTACCCCGAATTTAAGCAGACAGATGCCAATGTCATCCCACTGAAGGAAGAGGATGCTTACCCGGCCATGCCCCAGGATGCCTATGGCTGGGAAAAATTGCTCATGGAACGCCTGTGCACCCATTACCGGGAGGATTACGGCATCCAGACTCGTATTACGCGTTTTCATAATATTTTTGGTGATTTTGGAACTTGGGACGGCGGCCGCGAAAAAGCTCCGGCAGCCATGTGTCGCAAAGTGGCGGAAGCCAAATTGACCGGCCAGCAAGAAATCGAAATGTGGGGTGATGGTGAGCAGACCCGTTCTTTCCTCTATATTGACGATTGCCTGGAAGGAATCTATCGCCTGATGCGTTCTGACTACGTTCTGCCGCTGAACATAGGTTCGGACCGCATGGTGACCATCAATCAATTGGCTGAGATCGTCGCCGATATTGCCGGCATCAAGATCACTGTCAAGCATATCCCTGGCCCCCTGGGTGTGCGTGGTCGCAATTCGGATAATACCCGGCTGCGTGAAGTGCTTAATTGGGAACCCAAACTCTCACTGGAGGAAGGCCTCAAGCGCACATATACCTGGGTCGAGAAACAAATGGCTCAGAAGCTGGGCATGGATCAGAAGTAATGACGGCTTTTTTGACAGTTTTTACGGCTCCCAAGCCGTTCACCAACCCGCACATTAATGTCATCCAGCGAAACGCCATCCAATCGTGGATGCGGTTGAAGGATGTTGAGGTTATTTTGATCGGTGACGAAGCCGGGATCCGGGAGACCGCTGTGGAATTTGGCGCCAGGAATGTGCCAGAGGTGGCGCGTGATGAAAAGGGCATCCCGCAGGTCAATGCGGTGATGCAGATCGGGCATAAAAATAGTGATAGTCCCAACCTGTGCTATGCGAACGCCGATATGATCTTAATGTCGGATGTAATTGAGGCGGCACGGCAAGCCTCCCGGCAGGCGAAGGATTTCCTGCTGGTCGGCCAGCGCTGGGACCTGGACCAGACTGAACCGCTGGATTTCAGCGGCGATTGGGAAGCCCGGCTACGGCGGGATGTGGCCGAGCGCGGTAAATTCTATTCGCCTTGGGGGATTGACTATTTTGTCTTTCCTTCCCATCTCTATTCCGATGTACCGAATTTCACTATCGGGCGACCGGCCTGGGATAACTGGATGGTTTATCACGCCCGCACGACTTTTGGCATGGCAATCGACGCCTCCCGGGATGTGCTGGTTGTTCATCAGAACCACGATTACAGCCACCTGCCCGGCAACAAGCCGCCTTACGGTTCGGAAGTTGCCAAATCAAACCTGGCCAAGGCCGGCGGCCGGAAGCATGTATACAATATTCTGGACACCAACCGTGAGCTGACCGGTGGGCGCATCTGCAGGCCGCAGTTCCGGCTGGTGCGCCTGCTGCGATGGATGGAGTGGATGTTCATCAACGATGAACGGCAAGGCTGGGGCTGGGAGATTTCCCTGCGGCTCCAACAGATGCAGCGGCCGTTGTCCATCAAACCAAGGAGGCCAGCCCATGCGCGTCGGACATAATCCAGCCCGGTTTGTCGAAAAGGTGGCCCAACCTGCCGGGATCACCGTGACGGTGGTGAACTGCATTCCATTCCTGAGCGGGTATTATGAGCAAAGCCTGGATGTCCTCAAGCTGGTGGTTGAGAGCTTGCATGCCACACGCGCAGAGGCCCACCCATACGACGTGATGATCTTCGATAACCACTCCTGCGCCGAAGTGCGCGGGTATTTGAAAGAGGCCAGCCAACAGGGCAAGATCCAATATTTGATCTTTTCCGACACCAATATTGGCAAAATCGGGGCCTGGAATTTCATGTTTGGTGCGGCGCAAGGAAAATACGTGGTCTATTCCGATGGAGATATTCTTTTCCGCCCGGGCTGGCTGCAAGCCTCCCTGGAGTTGTTTGAGACGTACCCCAATGTGGGCATGGTGACCGCGCGACCGTACCGGGGCTCTGAAAAATATTCCACGGCCACATTCGATTGGGCCCGGAAACAAGCGACCGGTGTGCTTGAAGAAGGTTTATTCCTGGATTGGGAGACGGTCTGGGAGCACGGTCGTAGTATCGGTGTATCTGAAGAGCAGGCCCGTTCTGATTATCCTAATATGATTGATCACCGGTTGACTTACCGGGGTAAAACTGCCTATATTGGGGCAAGCCATTTCCAATTCATGACCCGTCGTGACCTCCTGAAATCCGTTATCCCGTTTCCATCGGAGCAACCAATGCGCGGCGAGCGCGCTCTCGATATTGCCTTTGACGAAATAAAATCCCTGCGCCTGAACACTGAAAAGGCATTGGTGATGCATATGGGGAACCGGCTGCCGGATTCGGTTCAAATTACAATGCCTGTACTAAAAAAGACATCCATGCTCAGGCAGTTGTTATGGCTGCCGGGAATCCGGCATTTCCTGTTATGGCTGAATAACCAGATTTTCCGGCTGTATTTTTTCAATGTGAAGTAGTGATATTATATTTAAGGCACGCTTCATGAAAGTTCTGTACGTTGCACTTCACGATCCGACACTTTTGGATCTTGCCAGTGGAGTGGATCATTTCCATTACCTGGCGATGATACAAAATGATTTTGATGTGAACTGGATTGCGCCGAATCCAAAAAGGCCTCTCTGGATTGAAGAGAGGTCTGCCCGCATTTTTCAACGAACCGGGAAAAGGTTTGTGAAGTATCCCATGTCCATTGTTTGGACAGCCTCGCAGGCAATAAACAAGTTGGTCAAAACTTGGAAACCGGACGTGCTCCTTACAATGAACATGGCGGCGTTGACCTTTTATCACGGCGATGTTCCAGCTGTGCTCAGCCGGGACACAACATTTTATGGACAGCAACAGTTCTGGCCGGTTTATGGAAATTTGGCCATGGCAATTAATATGTGGCAGGAAAAGTTGGCCTTTCGAAATTCGGCCCGTATTTTGACAAACAGCTTATGGTCCAAAAAAGTCATCTCGACCACTTACGGCATCGCGCCATCGAAAATCGACACCTTTGTGCTGCCATCAGCTTTGCCGGCGCGGGTTATTCCCGAAAGCGTAGATGTCACTGGTTGGAAAAAGCTGGATTCTCCGTTCAGATTGTTGCTCGTCGGCAGAGATACGACCCCCCCGCGCAAAGGAATAGATATCGCGATTGAAGTAGTCCACCGTTTAAATGCAGCCGGTTTACCGGCAGAATTGACAATTTGCGGTACACAGGGTCAAGCTGATCAGTATATAAAATATGTGGGCCCGTTTTCGAAGAGCATCCCCGAACAATTGGACAAATACGTGGATCTATATCGCCTGGCGCATTTATTAATTCATCCAGCCATTTTTGAAGCTGCGGGGATTGTTCCGAGTGAGGCCGCCGCGTTCGGCACACCAACCATTACAAATGACGCAGGCGGACTGGCAACAACCGTTGCTGATGGTGAATCGGGGATTGTCCTCCCGACCTGGAGTAAACCGGAGGTATATGTCAAAGCCATCCTGGATATGGTTAAAAATCCCGGCTCGTATTATGGTTTGTGTCAGAAAGCCAGAGCTAGATACGAACAAGAACTGAATTGGGATATTACCGGCAAATGGATGGCGAATATTGTACGCGAAGTAGGAAATACCCCCCAAAAGAAAGCACAAGAATGAGCGAGATAGTTAAGAATTGCCCCTTATGTGGGTGTGAGCACAGTCGCCATTTCGACCAGCGCAAATTCCGCGGACAGGTGGTTATCAACCGTATTTGCCTGGGCTGCGGCCTCGTTTACCAATCGCCGCGTATGACCGAAGAAGAATCGATTGCGTTTTACCAGGCGGAATACCGGCGTGTGTATCAGGGTGAGGAAGGTCCCATTGCCAGGGATTTTTCCACCCAAACCGCCCGGGCTGCTTCGCTCTTGGGTTTTGTCCAACCGTATATTCCCGCCTTGACATCGCATCTGGACATTGGCTGCTCCACCGGCCTGATCTTGCAAGGCTTCAAAAAGCAATATGGCTGCCTGCTGGCAGGCATCGAGCCGGGGGACGCTTACCGCACCTACGCCCGTCAGCAGGGACTGGCAGTATACTCCTCGCTGGAGGAATTGCGGGAAAAAGCTAATGGCAAATTCACCTTGATCAGTCTGTCCCATGTACTTGAACACCTGCCAGACCCGGTCGGATACCTGGTTAATTTACGAGAAGGGCTCCTGGAATTACACGGGTGGCTGCTGCTAGAGGTACCCAATCTCTATGGCCATGATTCATTTGAAACTGCGCACCTGGTCTCGTATAGTTCCCACACACTTGTTCAAGTAGTAGAAAAAGCTGGCTACAAACTCGTGAAAATGGAGCAGCACGGGCGACCGCGTTCAAGCATGCTGCCGCTATATATTACATTGCTGGCCCGCCCCAATTCACTCAAGCGCGATAGTTATAAGATTAGACCCGAAAAGTTGGTCGCGCTCAAGCGACGCGTAGGGATGCTCCGGCGCCGGATTGTGGAAAAATTATTTCCCGGGCGGGCCTGGCTGGAAGCATAAATGACCAAACGTGTCTTTATCAGTGCTGATCACGGCCTTTCCGTGATCTATTTCCTGCAAAGCGATGTCATCTCAACCTTGTTGAATGCCGGCGTTGAGGTAGTTCTCTTCACGGATGATGCCGCGCGGCCAGCCATCGAAGAAAGGTTCCATCGACCCGGTCTTATATTCCAAGGTCTGCGTTTGAATGAGTGCGAGCGTTATTTTCAAACCGTTGATCCATTTATTCAACGGTCCCTGCAGTTGCTGCGCTGGGTGGGAGGCTCTAACCGAATCAATGTTACGGCGATGGAAGGTAATTACCATTTGCTGGCTGCAGGTTTCACGGGCGCAGGGCGGCATGCCTTGCCCTTGCTGCGAATCCTGATCTGGTTGATGCGCCGCTCACGCCTATTGCGCCGGATCGTCGTACGTTTCCAGCAGCATTACAATCCGGAGATTTATAAAGATTTATTTGAAAAATACCAACCAGAGTTGGTGGTTGCCCGCACCCCGGGTTGGCGTATGGATCGTTACCTCCTTCGGGAGGCGGCGGCGCGTAGAATCCAGACTGCGGCTGCGATTGTCGGTTGGGATAATCCATCCTCTTACAACTTGAACGGCGCGCCAATGGATACCATCACTTGCTGGTCCGAAATCCAGAAAAAAGAACTTGTGCTCGGTTCGGATTGGGATCCGAAACACGTAAATATTTCTGGAATTCCATCCTATGACGGCTACTTTCTGCGTTCATGGCTCATCCCGCGCGACGAATATTTCCTGCAACATGGGCTGGATCCAAACCGTAAGTTACTGGCGTATGCCTGCAGCTTTGAGACCTTTCATCCTAACTTTCCCAACATTGCTGCCATTGCGGAACTGGTCAACGAGGCTAAGCTGAATCAACCCTGCCAGCTGCTAATCCGCCTGCACCCCAACCACTTTCTACCTGGTACGCGTTTCGAAGGCGAAGCCAACCGGGTGCGGGAATACATCAAAAATATGCCGTATGTCCATTTGGTTGAACCAGTTTCACTGGGTGGTGGTTTGGGCCACTATTCAGGCGAGGATATGCCCGAAAAGGCCTCCATGATGGCCTATGCAGATGTGTTCCTGACGGTCTATTCCACCATGGTGGTTGAAACTGCCATTCATGACCGCCCCATCATCAGTGTGACCATCGATACCCCGGGTGGTTGGAACATGCCCGATGTTTATTCCCTGCCGCTTACAGCCATTGGTGAATGGCCCACGCACCTGCGTTTCCGCGAGTCCGGGGCAGGCAGGGTGGCTGTCAACCAGGAAGAACTGCAACAGTATATCGATTTTTACCTGACCGACCCAACCGCAGACAGCGAGAATCGTCACAAGTTCATTCAGAATGAGTGTACCTACACCGATGGCAGTGCTGGAGGCCGGACAGGCGAATACCTGTTACATCTTATCGAGGAATCCAATTAATGACAATTCCCGAAATCCTTGCCTTGATCCCGGCGCGCGGCGGCTCAAAAGGGATCCCGCGTAAGAACATCCGCCCATTTGCCGGGCATCCTTTGATCGCTTTTAGCATCGCGGCGGCCATCCAGGCAGAGAACACGATTCGCGTGATCGTGTCCACGAACGATCAGGAAATCGCCGAGGTTGCGCGCCATTTTGGGGCTGAGACGCCTTTCCTGCGTCCAGAGGAACTGGCGGCGGACCGTACAACCGATCTGCCAGTTTTTCAGCATGCCCTGCACTGGCTGGCCGAGAATGAAAATTATCATCCTGAAATGGTCCTACACTTGCATGCCACCAGCCCGGTGCGGCCGCGTGGTATCGTAGATCAGGCGGTGAGCCTGCTGGAAAAGAATTCGGAAGTGGATTGTGTTCGCAGTGTGATTTCTCCGGGGCAGAATCCATATAAAATGTGGCAGATCGAGCCTCAATCAGGCCGTATGGTACCGCTGCTGACCATTCCGGGAATTAGTGAGCCATATAATACCCCCCGCCAGTTGTTGCCGGAAGTATACCTGCAGACCGGACACGTCAATGCCATTCGCCCGGAGGTCATTCTGCAGGGTTCGATGTCGGGCAAAACCGTCCTTCCCTTGATGATCGATGCCAGTTATGAGGTGGATATGGATACGCTGGCAGATTGGGAACGCGGCGAATGGGTGATTGCTACCACGAACCTGGATATGGTCTGGCCGGAGGAGAAAAAATGAACAAGCCCGAGATTTTAGCTTTGATCCCAGCGCGCGGCGGTTCGAAGGGGATTCCACGTAAAAACATCCGGGCCTTCGCAAGCTATCCCCTGATCGCCTACAGTATTGCAGCGGGATTGCAGTCCAAGACAGTGACGCGCGTGATCGTGACGACGGATGATGAGGAGATCGCCGAAGTGGCGCGCAGTTATGGAGCGGAGACCCCCTTTCAGCGCCCGGCGGAGCTGGCTAAGGACCGCACTACCGATCTGCCAGTCTTCCAACATGCCTTGCGCTGGCTGGCTGAACATGAAGATTACCATCCGCAGGCAGTTGTACACCTGCGCCCGACCACACCCGTTCGCCCACCGGACCTGGTGGATCGCTCGGTTGCCGTGTTGCAGACACATGCGGAGGCCGACTCCGTGCGCGGGATTACGCCGGCCCATCAGAATCCGTTCAAGATGTGGCTGATGGAAGCAGAGGATCGCCCCATCCATCCATTGGTGACGGCTCCAGGGATCGAAGAGCCTTATAACTCGCCGCGTCAAATCTTACCGACCGCCTATGCTCACACCGGCCTGATCGACATCATTCGCCCGGCAACCATCCTTGAATTGAACTCGATGAGCGGACGGACAATTCTGCCTATCCTGTTCGACCCGAAGTATGACGCCGACCTGGATACATTGGAGGATTGGCGCCGCGCCGAACAAAAGCTCCTGCTGGAGCGCCCAAGAATGGTCTGGCCTGGAAAACCACCCCGCCGCATGCCTGAAGACATTCGCCTGCTGGTGCTCGATTTTGACGGTGTTCTGACCGATAACCGCGTCTGGGTGGACCAGGATGGGCGTGAGATGGTGGTCGCCAACCGCAGCGACAGCCTTGGAGTAAATCGTCTTCGTCAGGCTGGGGTGGAAACGGTGGTGATTTCTTTGGAAACCAATCCGGTTGTCGCGGCGCGTTGCCGGAAGATGAACATCCCCTGGATTCAAGGAGAAAAGGATAAGGCGACTGCATTGCACAAGCTGTTAAAAGAACATAATATTGATGCAGACGAAACTGTTTTTCTGGGCAATGATGTGAATGACCTGCCATGCTTCCCGTTGGTAGGCTGGGCTGTGGCAGTAGCAGATGCCATGCCGGAAGTGGCCCGGCAGGCCGACTTTGTCCTGACCCGTTCAGGAGGGCAGGCGGCGGTGCGGGAACTGTGTGACTTGATTCTGGAGCAGATGGCCGACAACGAGGGCTCGTCGTAAATATGTTCACAGCAAACATGCTCGCAGCGCACATGCTCGCAGCAAACATGCTCGGAACACAAAGGCTGACTTCTGAATTACAATTACGCGCGTTGCTGCTGCTCGCACACTCACCGCCCCCCAATACGTTGCTATGATTCGAAGATCTCTTTTAGGAGAATACCGTGCCAGAAATTAAGATTGGAAATCGTTTGGTTGGTGATGGACATCCTTGTTATATCATTGCGGAAATTGGCATCAACCATAATGGTGATATCAACATAGCCAAAAAACTGATCGACGTTGCCGCAGCGGCAAAGTGTGATGCTGTAAAATTCCAGAAGCGAACGGTCGAAGTGGTTTACCCGGCCGAGGAACTGGCGCGCCCGCGCGAAAGCCCCTTCGGCACCACCAATGGCGATTTAAAGTATGGTCTGGAATTCGGTCGGGAGGATTACGCCGAGATCGATCGCTACTGCCGGCAAAACAATATCACCTGGTTGGCCTCCTGCTGGGATGAGCAGTCGGTTGATTTCATCGAGCAGTTTGGCGTCCCATGTTATAAGATTGCTTCTGCGTCCCTGACAGATGATGAACTGCTCCGCCACACACGTTCCAAGGGACATCCGATTATCATGTCCACCGGCATGAGCACAATAGGGCAGGTCGATCATGCGGTCGAGCTGCTGGGAAAAGAAGATCTGGTGGTCATGCATACCACCAGCACCTATCCTGCGCTTTATGAAGAATTGAATTTGCGCGTTATTCCCATGTTGAAACAGCGTTACGGTTTACCGGTAGGATATTCCGGCCACGAAACCGGGCTTTCCACATCGATTGCGAGTGTCGCGTTGGGTGCATGCGTGGTGGAACGCCATATCACATTGGACCGTGCTATGTGGGGATCCGATCAGGCCGCTTCGGTCGAGCCACAAGGTTTCGCCCATCTGGTGCGGGATATTCGCCTGGTTGAGACTGCCATGGGCGATGGAGTCAAACGCCTTAGCGAGCGCGAAGTACCGATCATGAAGAAGCTGCGCCGTGTTGATACAAAAGGCAGCAGCATTTAACAAGTATTTTGATCTATTAATCAGCTGGAAAGTGATTCTTTCCGCACTTGGATGCCCCCGGTTCTGGCTGCGGGGCATTCAAAACGAAATCCACCCGCTAAATTCAGCGGCTGAATATATGGAGAAGGAATGACTCATATTGGCATCATGCAAGGCCGCCTGGTTCCCCCGACGGATAATCGAATCCAATGTTTTCCGCGGGATGGCTGGGAGAACGAGTTCGAACTGGCTGCGCAGGCCGGACTGGATTGCATCGAATGGATCTATGATCAATATGGGGCCGATGTCAATCCTTTGGCGGCTGATTCCGGTCTGGAGAAACTCAACAACCTTTCGGCCATGCATAAGGTCAAAATCCTATCCATTTGTGCGGATTATTTCATGGATAAGCCGCTCGTGCGGGCCAGTCGGGCGGATTTGGAGGATCGCCTCAATACGCTCTACTGGTTATTGGAACGGGGACGATTGATCGGAATCAACCGGATAGTTATCCCGTTTGTGGATGCTTCGCGCATAGATACCCCGGACGAGTTCGACGGGGTGGCGATGCTCCTGAAGCGAGTTCTCGAGGAGACCAGAGAGACCGGGATCGAAATTCACCTGGAAACATCCCTGGCTCCGGGCCGTTTTGCCGAACTTCTGTCCAGATTACCTGACCGGCGCCTGAAGGTTAATTACGATTCCGGAAATAGCTCGTCCCTGGGATACGATCCACGCGACGAATTTGCTGCCTACGGGGAGCGGGTGGGCAGTGTCCATATCAAAGACCGCTTGCTGGGGGCCAGCACGGTTCCGCTGGGGACCGGGGATGCGGATTTCCCAGCCCTGGCGAAAGGGCTGAGGAAGGCGGCCTATAAAGGAGACTTTATCCTGCAGGTGGCGCGCGGCAAAAGCGGGGATGAAGTCGTCTGGGCCAGGCAAAACCGCGCATTTGTTTTAGATCATTTTTGTCAGGACCGTTTAATTTGATCTGCGAGGACAAATATATACTTATGAAAATACTTATCCTGGGACTCGGAGGAATTGGCCAGCGCCATCTTCGCAACCTGCGGAAGTTGCGGGGTGATGATTTGGAAATCCTGGCATATGACCCCCGCCCCGATCCGCCGGTTTTAACCGACCAGCTCAAAGTTGAAGAAGGGGCGAGTCTTGAAAAAAAATACAACCTGCGCATATTTCCAGATATCGAACAGGCTCTGGCGCAAAAGCCGCAGGCTGCTTTTATTTGCAACCCCACCAGCCTGCATGTCTCCGCGGCACTCCGGGCGGCCAAGGCGGGTTGCGCCCTGTTCATCGAGAAACCGCTCTCACACGACATGGAACAGGTGGACGAATTGATCCACCTGGTGGAAAGCCGCAATCTGGCAGCCGTGGTAGGCTACCAGATGCGTTTTCATCCGTGCCTGCAACGCCTGCACGCGCTGGTTCAAGAAAAGAAGGTTGGCCGGATTCTGTCGGTAAGGGCAGATGTTGGTGAATACCTGCCAGGTTGGCATACTTACGAAGATTACCGGCAGGGATATGCCGCCAGACAGGATTTGGGCGGCGGCGTGATCCTCTCACAAATCCACGAGTTTGATTATCTGTACTGGCTGTTGGGAATGCCCCGGCGCATCTTCGCGCTGGGAGGGCACCTGAGCAACCTGGAAGTGAATGTGGAAGATACCGCCGATATCCTGATGGAGTGTGAAATGGATGGCTGCCCTGTTCCCGTCAGCTTGCATCTAGATTACATACAGAATCCAGCCAGGCGTTCCTGCGAGATCGTCGGGGATGCCGGGAGGATCCTGGTGGATATTCGAGCACTCACAGTGGAGGTCGTGGACGGCCGGGGTAATTCCGTTGAGAACAGTTCATATGGAGATTTCCAGCGCAATCAGCTGTTCATGGATGAATTGAACCATTTCCTGGAAGGTATGCAGGGGATGGACGGGCCACTGGTAAATCTGCGCGACGGTGCAATAAGCCTGCGCATGGCGCTGGCGGCGAAAGAGTCCCTGGCCACAGGGAAGGTTGTTGAACTGGAAAGGTAAAAGCAAATGGAGAATATCAGGAATTTATTTGACCTGACCGGCCGGGTGGCGGTTATCACCGGGGGGACCGGATTGTTGGGCCAACAGCACGCCGAAGCAATCGCCCAAGCTGGCGGTATCCCGGTCCTGGCGGATATCCGGGTGAATGGAGTCGACCCACAGAGCCAGGCCTGGCAGGTGCGCTTTGGGGAACAGGCTTGCGCCATCCAGACCGACATCACCGATCCTGAGAGCGTCAGGAAATTATTACAGGCTGTGCTGGAGAAGTTCGGTCGGGTCGATATCCTGGTCAACAATGCCGCCAATAACCCCAAGATGGAAAACAAAGCCGAGGTGGAATTTTCACGCCTGGAATTCTTCCCGCTCGATCAATGGGATGCCGACCTGAACGTTGGGTTGAAAGGCGCCTTCCTTTGCTCCCAGGTGATCGGTGCCGAAATGGCCCGTCGCAAGCGGGGCGTAATTGTCAATATAGCTTCCGACCTGGCTGTTATCGCTCCCGACCAGCGCCTTTATCGCAAACCGGGCTTGTCCGAGGACCAGCAACCGGTCAAGCCGGTGACTTACTCGGTCGTGAAGACCGGTTTGATCGGGCTAACGCGCTACCTGGCCACCTATTGGTCCGGCTGTGGCATTCGTGTAAATGCGATTTCGCCGGGCGGGGTTTACAACAACCAGGCAGACGATTTTATAGAGCGGCTTGCCAACTTGATCCCCCTGGGGCGCATGGCGAATGCCAACGAATACCAGGCCGCCATTCTCTTCCTGTGTTCGGATGCCTCCTCTTATATGACCGGATCCAATCTGGTCATCGATGGTGGCAGAAGCTGCTGGTGAATCCGGATTGTATTTTTAGAAAGCACATTAAGATGAATTCTACTAAACTTGAAGAGGAATTAAGAATTCACACCCACATCATGCAAGAGACGGTGGCGCAGTGTTCGTCTATCATTGATGACATTAGCGAGTGCTTGGTTGAATGCTTCCGTAAGGGAAACAAGGTCATGGTGTGTGGTAACGGGGGCAGTGCAGCCGATTCGCAGCACATGGTGGCCGAGTTCGTCAACCGCTTCCGCCTGGAGCGGGCCGCCCTGCCAGCCATTGCGTTGACGGTGGACACATCCATCCTGACGTCTATAGGGAACGATTTATCCTTTGAATCCATTTTCGCGCGGCAGGTGGAGGCGTTGGGAAGATCCGGGGACATAATGGCCGTGATCAGTACGAGCGGCGGTTCCCCCAATATCCTCAAGGCTCTGGAGGTGGCCCGGGAGCGCGGCGTCAAGACGGTTGGCTTTACCGGCGAAAAAGGCCGCCGGACCATGGCGTCGAAGTGCGACCTTTGCCTGGTAGTCCCTTCGGCTGATACGCCCCGGGTGCAGGAAGTTCATGAGTTCGTCTGGCATGTACTCTGTGGGATGGTGGAGCAGGCCTTGTTTGCGGAGTAAGGTGATCGGGCTGTGCATGATTTCATACTGCAGTGCTTTTTTTGGATCAAAAGGTCCTGAAAAAACTAATTGGGACGGTGGCGTACCTGGCTTTCGGTCAGATAAAGGCTTTGCATCAAGGTAGCTAATGCATACATTCTCCAAAAAAATCCTTCGATTTATTCAACGACCCGCCTTTCTAGCATTCGTTTATTTTATTGGTATGAGCATTGTGATGACTTACCCGATGATCATGAAAATGCGCACGGAAGCGATCGGCGCTGGCGGGGGAGACGGGACCTATTTTATCTGGTTGGTTGCATGGTACCAGAAAGCACTCTTTCAATTAAAAATCTCGCCGTTTTTTGCACCTTACTTAAACTACCCGCAGGGCTGGAACTTGGCGTCCACCGATATCACTCCGGCGATGGTGGCACTCGCGCTGCCGGGAAGCCTGCTGGTCAGCCCCACCTTTGGCTATAACTTCGCCATGCTGCTCAGCTTCATCCTGTCAGGTTGGGGCATGTATTTGTGGGTGAAACACCTCACAGGCGATTCGCTTGCCGGTTTGGTGGCGGGGACGGTCTTTGCTTTCCTACCATTCCGCATGGCACATTTCGTGGTTGGACACCTGAGCCTGGCAGGCACACAATGGTTCCCGTTCTATTTTTGGGGCCTGTTCGACCTGCTGAAGCAGGAAAAATTTTCCTGGAAGCCGGTCCTGATGGCCGGCATCTCGGCAGGATTGATCGGTATGACCAGCCCTTATTATGTTTATATGACCATCCTGATCTCGGGCGTTTTCCTGCTGGGATTCATCATTTTCAAAGGATATCAGCGTTTGAAGTATGCAGTGTTTTGGAAAAGCCTGCTGGCATTTGGCCTGTTGGCGGCAGTGCTAGTGGGTCTATCGATGTTGCCCTATCTTAGCCTGAATTCGGAGAACGGCCTGGTCTCGCGCTCAGTGGATTATTTGAACCGCTATTCAGCCAGTCCGACTGATTATGTCATCCCTTCGATTAAGCAGTTTTTATGGGGGAAGTGGATTGACGATACCTTCAGCCCGGAAATATTCCAGGAGTCAACCCTGTACATCGGGGCGGTGGCCTTCGTGCTGGCGGTGATCGCCTGGATAAAACGCCGTCAGCTCCGCCATCCGGAATTGGCGGATATCGCCATCCTGGTGGCAGCGGCCGGGTTCGTGCTTTCCCTGGGAATCCAGTTACACTGGCTAGGAAAGATAGTCGTTTCCTTGCCGCGTTTCTTGCAGCCCATCTTTCACCGGACACACATGCCAACCATATACCTGCCTGCATATTACCTTCATCTTTATTTGCCGTTCTTTTCCAAAATGCGGGTGATGATGCGCTTCGGGCTGTTCGCGCTGATCTTTTCGAGCATGATGGCCGGCCTGGGAGCTTACCTGCTGACGAAATCTGCTTCCTTAAAAGTTAAACGGTGGGTGGGGGTGATCCTGTTGGTGCTGGTGTTCATCGACTTCTATCCCGGTGTTTTAAAAGGTTTCAGTATTACCCAGGCCCGTCCGGTGGATAGTTGGCTGGCGACGCAACCTGACACCGGCGCAGTGGCGCAGTTCCCCTTTACGCAGGAATCTGATCAGGGTCAGGTTTATAACACGCTGGTCTATCAGAAACCCTTCCTGGGCGGTTATTTCAATGCCAACTCGCCTGAACAATACGAACGCATCCAGACAGTGATGGCAACTTTCCCATCCCAGGATAGCGTGAACCAGCTCAAGCAGTTGGGAGTGACCTATGTAGTGGTCGATTCTTCCAGCTACGACAACTTTTCTGAGGTTGAGGTAAAGATCCAATCTTTGGGCCTGCATTTGTTACATATCAGTGAAGCAGAATATGTTTATGGTTTACCTTGACCTGACAGACTCAACCCGATTTGCCTGTAAAGGATATTGATATGAAAAGAGAAATTAGAATCGGTAAACGAATGGTGGGTGATGGTCATCCCGTTTACATTATTGCCGAGATCGGTATTAATCATAATGGGAGCCTTGAGATTGCCAAGCAGATGATTGACGCAGCGGTCCATGCCGGCGCAGATGCAGTGAAGTTCCAAAAACGAACTCCCGAGATCTGTACCCCGCCCGAACAGCAGAAACAGATGCGGGATACCCCCTGGGGATATATCACCTACTTGGATTATCGCTATAAAGTCGAATTCGGTGAGCCGGAGTATCATGAAATTGACCGATATTGCAAAGAAAAAGGCATTGATTGGTTCGCGTCTGTTTGGGATGAAGCTTCTGTGGACTTTATGGAGAAATTCGATCCCCCTGTCTATAAAATTCCATCCGCCTCGCTGACTGATCATAATTTGTTACGTTACGTTCGAAAGACTGGCAGGGCACTGGTACTTTCCACCGGTATGTCAACGATGGACGAGATCCGCGCGGCGGTGCATGAGGTGGGAACCGATGAGCTGGTCATCACCCATTGCACGAGCACATATCCGTGCCAACCGGATGAACTTAATCTGCGCATGATCCAGACTCTGCGGGCAGAATTCCCCTGCCCGATAGGATACTCCGGGCATGAAGTCGGGCTGATTCCGCCGCCCGTGGCAGTCGCCCTGGGCGCATGCCTGGTGGAACGCCATCTGACGCTTGACCGGGCCATGTGGGGATCCGACCAGGCTGCTTCCGTAGAGCCAGGCGGCTTCCAAAGATTGGTTATGTACACCCGGGTGGCCGAAGCCTCGCTCGGAGATGGTGTCAAGCGCGTTTTTGAAAGTGAACAGCCATCGCTTAAAAAACTGCGCAGGTTCATATCAAATGATCGATTTCGGGATAAGAAAGAGGTCCTATGACTGAGATCCAAATTGGCGATCGTCTCATCGGCAAGGGCCATCCCACTTATATCATTGCCGAGATCGGTGTAAACCATAATGGTATCCCGCAATTGGCATTCGAGCTGATTGATATTGCGGTGGAGGCCGGAGCAGATGCGGTCAAGTTTCAGAAGCGCAATTTAAAAACCCTCTACCCCCAAAAATACCTGGATAATGTAAATGCGGGTGAGAAGAGTCTGCGTTATCTGCTCCCCATTTTGCAGAAGGTGGAGCTGCCGGAAGGCACATACCAGGAAATCGTTAAATACTGCAAGAAAAAGGGCATCACGTTTTTGTGCTCTCCCTTTGATAAGGAAAGCGCCGACTTTTTGGAGACTTTGGATGTTCCTGCATACAAAGTGGCTTCTGCGGATTTGACCAACCTGCCTTTGATAGACCATCTTGTCAAAAAGAAGAAACCTCTCATTCTATCCACCGGCATGTCCAGACCGGACGAGGTGGATTTCACGGTTAAATTTCTCAAAGAACGCAATGTGCAATTTGCCTTGTTGCACTGCAACAGCACCTATCCGGCCGCTTTTGAAGATATCAATCTACGCTACATGGATCAATTGCGCAAATACGATGTGCCAGTAGGCTATTCTGGTCACGAGCGCGGCATTGCCGTTTCCATGGTCGCGGCAGCATTGGGAGCGAATATTCTCGAGCGGCATATCACCCTGGATCGGGCCATGGACGGCCCCGACCATGCTGCCAGCCTGGAACCACAGGGATTTAGGAAAATGGTGCGGGATATCCATCTGGTAACTCTGGCCTTGGGCACGGGGGAGGAAAAATTCTTCTCCCGCGGAGAGATCCTCAATCGCGAAACCCTGGCAAAAAGCCTGGTTGCGGCGCGACAGATCGAACCGGGCGAGATCATCACTGCCGAGATGATCACAGTCAAAGGGCCCGGATTGGGTCTTTCTCCGCAGCGATACCCGGAGCTGCTGGGCAGGCGTTCCGAACGAAGCATTGGCGTGGATGAACCTTTTGTCGAGAGCGACCTTGGCATTCACCCTGAACGGGAGATGGAACATACTCTCCCCATGCAATGGGGCTTCACCGTACGCTTTCGCGATTACAAGGAGTTGCTGGTGTACAAACCCCGGTTTCTGGAATTTCATTTCACAGACGCCGACCTGGATGAAAAATATGCGGGTACCGATTACGACATGCCGCTGGTCGTGCATGCCCCTGAGTTTTGGGAACGAACGCTGGTGGACCTGTGCGCAAAAGAAGAAAAGCAGCGGATCGCCTCCGTTGTTTTGATCCAGAAATCTATAAACCAGACGCGTGACATGGCCAGGCACTTCAAAGGTGTGCCCAAGGTGATCGTCCATGCAGGTGGTATGACGCTTGACCACTCCATTCATAAAAATCGGCCTTTGTATGAGAACCTGAGTCGCTCGGTCGAGCAGATTGATTCAGAAGGGGTGGAGATCCTGCTCGAAAACCTGCCGCCGCATCCCTGGTACTTTGGCGGCCAATGGCTCACGAATGCCTTTATGGATGCCAATGAAATCCGCGATTTTATCCTCCCACGAAAGCTGAACATCTGCTTTGACACATCCCACTCGAAACTCTATAGTAATTGGGCGCATATTGACTTTTACGAGCAGGTGCAGACTCTCCTGCCGTATATCCACCATTTGCACATCTCGGATGCCTCCGGTTTGGACGGGGAAGGTTTGCAAATCGGCGAGGGCAACATTGATTGGGTGCGTTTCTTCCGTGTCACCAAGGACTACCGCGGCACGATGATCCCGGAAATCTGGCGTGGACACCAGCATGCCGGGCTTGGCTTCATACTGGCCATCCAACGTCTCTCCGAGGCGTATTTCAAGGCCCATACGGAAGATGATTCAAAAGCGAGTCCAGTGTGAGTGTGTTTAATTCTGCAGAGCCGATCTTTCGGCGCCTGCAGACTGCTGCGAATAGCCTGAAAAATGACTGGCAAACCATCCTGATGGCGCGCCAGGTGGCGATTCGCACGCAGTTGGATCAAGAGCGCCTACCAGTGGTCTTTTTCAATGCTTCTACACGCATCCGCGGGCACAGCCAGAACGCGGCTTTTTCGCTGTTGGCCTCCTGGGCTGTGCGATTGGCCGGCGTGAAGGTCGTCCATTTTGTTTGTTGGGGTGGAATGAGCCGCTGCGTTTTGGGTACGGATCAGGATGCCCCTGATCGGGCTATGCCGTGCAAATTGTGCACTCGCCAGTCAAAGGTGAATACCACCGGGGCCGACTTGCGCATTTTCACTTATCAGCAGGACGATCAACTGGCTGCTTTTTTACAACCTCTGAGCCTGGATGAACTCCTGCGGTACGAGCAGCCCCTGCCTGAATTTGGCGGTTCGCTCCCGCTGGGTCAATTGATCCTGCCTTCCTTGCGCTGGAGATTACGCCTGCAGACCCTCGCCGATGACCAGGCGACCCGTTTTATCTGCCGCGAGTTTATGCTTTCGGCCTGGAATATCGCACGCAAATTCAGCATTCTGCTGGAAAAGGTCAAACCACAGGCAGTTGTTCTTTTCAATGGGATCCATTTTCCCGAAGCAACGGCTGCCTGGTTGTGTCGCCAGCGCGGAGTGCGCGTCATCACACACGAATCGGGTTTCCAGCCCTTCAGCGGATATTTTGTGGAAGGTGACGTCACCTCCTATCCCATCACCATCCCCGACGAAAACCTCAATCCTGAGCAGAATGCCCGCCTGGATGCAGACCTGCAAAAACGCTTGCAGGGCGATTTCAGCATGGCGGGCATTCAGTTCTGGAATGAGATGCGTAGCCTGCCGGATGATCTGGCACAAAAAGCCGCCAGATTTAAACAAGTGGTGGCGATCTTCAGCAATGTAATTTTCGATACAACCCAAATACATGCCAGCACGGTTTTTGCTGACATGTTCGCATGGCTGGAATCGTTACTTGAAGTTATTAAGGCACACCCGGAAACGTTCTTTGTGCTGCGCGCCCACCCGGACGAGGCCCGTCCAGGCAAAAGCAGCCGCGAGTCAGTGGCAATGTGGTTCGAACAGAAGGCTGCCGGGCTCTCCAATGTATCCTTTATCCCGCCGCAGGAACGCATTAGTTCGTATGAGCTCATCCGGCTTTCCAAATTCGTTCTAACGTATAACTCCCAAATTGGCCTGGAGGCCATGTTGATGGGTGTCCCTGCGCTGGGCGCGGCCCAGGCTCCGTTTGTGGATTATGATACCGTCTTTTTTGAACGCCACCGTGAGGCCTACCTCCACCACCTGGAATCTTTTTTGACAGCGACAAAGCTCGAGGTCCCGGAGGAAGCAGTGAAACGCACACGCCGCTTCATGTATTACCGGTATTATCGATTCTCCCTGCCATTTGGTGCATTTATTGAATCCACTATTCCGGTTGGATATGTACGCCTGAAAAAATTCTCCTGGCGGACTTTGGATAGATCACCCACTACACTTGCCGTGCAGGATGGACTTTTAGCGGGCAAACGGTTTGAATTGAATGTCTAGTTGCTCGCTAACCATCCGCGTTTATAATGAGTGACCTATGACCCAATTCGTTGCCCTCGTCCCCATGCGCCATCACTCGCAGCGTGTCCCCGGTAAGAACTACCGCCCGCTGGTGGGCAGGCCGCTTTACCAGTATATTATCGCGACATTGTTAACTGTTCCGGAGATTTCCACGGTGGTTGTGGATACAGATTCTGCTCCGATAATGGATGGGCTTCGGCGTGATTTCCCAGGGGTGGTGATTGTGCCGCGACCGGAACATTTATGTGATGATTCCATCCCGATGAACGAGATTCTATTGTTCGACACATCCAAAGTCCAGGCAGATTATTACCTGCAGACCCACAGCACCAACCCATTGCTGCGCCCGGAGACGATCTCAAAGGCAGTGCAGACCTTTTTGTCCGATTATCCGACCCATGATTCGCTCTTCTCGGTAACACGCCTGCAGACCCGGCTGTATGATCAACACGGGCACGCCCTCAACCATGACCCGAATACCTTGTTGCAGACTCAGAACCTTCCGCCGGTCTATGAAGAGAATTCCTGCATCTATATTTTCACACGGGAAAATCTGGAACGGCGCCGTAACCGTCTCGGCGAACGACCTTTGATGTTCGAAATGGGTGTGGATGAAGCCTGGGATATTGATGATGAATTGGACTTTGCCATTACTGATTTTCTGATGCAGCATCGCAAGAAACCAAAACTTACCTAAAATTACAGGTGGCATCACGCCAAAATGTGGTTCTTCTCCTATTTTAGAAAAAATTAAATTGCTCCAGAAAGCCTATGAATCAATTTGTAGAGAACCGATGCATCGACATGAAAAAGAGAATATCAAGAGTCTTGAACGCTCCCTGGTACTTCATCTTCCTCGCCATTTATCCGGTGATGGCTTTACTTTCCTACAATATCTCTCAGGTGCGCTATACCGCCGGTATCCGTCCATTGATAATTTCGGTGGCAGTGGCGGTGCTGTTGTTCCTGCTCTTTCGACTGGTCTACAGAAATTGGCACCGGGCGGCGTTTGCCACGGCTGTATTTCTTGTCTTGTTCTATACCTATGGTCAGGTCTTCGACCAGATCCAGAAAAAATGGAAGATCTCCTCCCTGCCCATCTGGTTGGGCGTGCTCTGGCTGGTTCTGCTTGCCCTTGCACTTGTCCTGGCGGGACGGAGTCGGGTCCATTTCCAGGGTCTGGCACTGACATTGAATATCATCTCGCTTGGCCTGGTGGTCTATGCAGTCGGCATGGTAGCAGCGCAGGAACCTGCTGGCAAAGTGTCGGACAAACCAGCTGATCCGCATGCACCTGTGCAGACTCTGCATATCTCCAGTGGACAGACCCTGCCTGATATCTACTATATAATTCTCGATTCTTATGGACGTTCGGATCTGTTGGCAAAAAATCTTCTATACGATGACAGCGCTTTCATATCGGACTTGGAGAAAATGGGCTTTTATGTTGCAGCTTGCAGCCAAAGCAACTACCCTCGTACCGATGTCTCGCTGGGATCTTCATTAAATATGGATTATCTTCAGAACTTGAATGACAAATTCAACCCCAAGAACGAAGACCGCACTCAACTCTGGCAGTCCATCCTTCATAGTACTGTCAGTTATGAATTGGAAAGCGCAGGATATAAAACGGTTGCTTTTGCCACCGGTTTTGCTTTTACCGAGATGACCTCGGCAGATGTCTACCTGTCGCCTTCCCCGGTCTGGTCAGCGATGACCGAATTCGAAATATTGCTGATACGCACCACCCCTCTTCGCCATCTGGAGGACCTGGGCCTGCTCAATCTCGAGCAGATCGATGGACAAAGGTTTCGTGACCGCACCCAAATGGACTTGAATAGCATGGAGATGCTTGCCCATATGGCAGGGCCAAAATTCGTTTTCATTCATATGGTCATCCCGCATCCGCTGTTCGTGTTTGCTCCAGACGGCTCGCCCACCGATCCATCCCTGTTCATGGATGCAAATGGCATTTATTCGCAGGTAAACTATTACAAGGGCTATCTAAATCAGGTCGCATATATTGACGGCCAGATTGAAATTGCTGCGCACACCCTCTTGGCCGATTCGCCCAATCCGCCGATTATTATTATTCAAGGCGATCATGGTCCTTGGCTCCAGACCGGCAGCGACCAGTTCAAGATCCTGAATGCATATTATCTGCCAGGTCATAATAATGTGCTCTTTCCGAGCATTTCACCGGTTAATACTTTCCGCCTGATCTTAAATACTTACCTTGGAGCGGATTATCCTCTGCTGAAAGATATCAGTTATGATTCCCCCGTCCCGTATGTTTTTAATCTTAGCCCGGTTTCCAATCCCTGTTCTGAAAAATAAATCAGCCCATGCCTACCATCCTTTTTTCTGCCCCTTACATGCTCAAATCCCTTGACCGGTTCCGCCCGGAGCTTGAACGCTACGGGTTGGACTTGATCACTATTGAAGTTCACGAACGACTTGAAGAAGCCGACCTGCTGAAATACGCCGGAAAATTTGATGGGACCATCTGCGGAGATGATCGTTACACCTCCCGCGTTCTAGAAGCCTGTGCCCCGCGTTTGAAAGTAATTTCCAAGTGGGGAACCGGTATCGATTCAATCGATGCGGCTGCCTGCACTCGCCTGGGTATAAAACTTTGCCGCACGACAAATGCCTTCACTTTGCCGGTAGCCGATACGGTGATGGGCTATCTGCTGGCTTTTGCCCGCCGCCAGCCATGGATGGATCAAGCCATGAAAGCCGGTGTGTGGGATAAGATCCCCGGACGGGCACTGCATGAGTGCACGTTGGGCATTATCGGTGTCGGCACCATAGGCAGGACGCTTACCCGCCGGGCGCGTGCATTTGGGATGAAGGTACTCGGTAATGATATTGTGGAGATTGACCATGTTTTCATTGCTGAGACGGGTATCCAGATGACCACACTCGAGAAACTGCTCGCGGCTTCCGACTTTGTTTCCGTCAACTGCGACCTGAACCCGACCAGCCACCATCTAATTAATTCCCGGACCTTGCGTTTGATGCGCAAGGATGCGATCTTTATCAATACCGCCCGCGGCCCGATTGTGGATGAGGCTGCATTGGTGGATATTCTGGAAGCAGGTGGCATTGCTGGTGCGGCTTTGGATGTGTTCGAAGTGGAGCCATTGCCGACTGACAGCCGTCTCTTACCAATGAACAATGTTCTGCTTGCCCCGCACAACTCCAATTCCAGCCCGGCAGCCTGGGAGCGGGTTCATTGGAATACCATCAAGAACTTGATCGAGGGTCTTGGGATGCCTTTCTACGAGCGTATGCATGGCTGAAAGGAATATCAGGAACATAGCCCATAATACGGAAGGAAAAGATCATGCCTAGATCACAACCGTTGCATAATGCGTCACAAAGGACGGTGCTAATCACAGGCGCAGCCGGGGGGATTGGACGCGCCAGTGTCGCTCTATTCGCAGAAAAAGGTTGGCGCGTCATTGGTGTGGACCGCGCACCATTCGGCAATGATTTCCCCGCCAATGGTTTGTTCATCCAAAGCGAAATTTCCCATCCTGAATCGATGGAAGCTATATTCCACCAGGTGCAGAGTTTTACCAATACCCTGAACGCATTGGTAAACAATGCGGCCGTGCAGGTAGCCAAGCCCCTGATCGACACTTCCGTGGAAGAATGGGATATGGTGATAGCCAATAACCTGCGGCCGGCCTTCCTGCTTTCCAAGCTGGCCTATCCATTTCTAATAAAGGCCGGAGGTGGGGCGATTGTCAATGTCTCCTCGGTCCATGCAGTACAAACATCCGCGAATATCGCGGCTTATGCCACCAGCAAGGGCGGTTTACTCGCGCTGACTCGGGCTATTGCCATTGAGTTTGCTGTTGATAACATCCGTGTCAATGCCATCCTGCCCGGCGCTGTGGACACCCCCATGTTGCGTGCAGGGTTGGACCGAGGTCATCTGGCAGGTGAAGATGTGCACACCCGCCTGGACAACCTGGCCCGCAAAACGGTTAATGGACGGGTCGGCAGACCCGAAGAAATCGCCCACGCCATCTATTTCCTGGCGGATGATACCCAATCCTCGTTTATGACCGGCCAGGCCATGATCGTGGACGGTGGCGCGACGGCAAGGTTAAGTACCGAATGAAGCAGGCCGTCAAACGGGTCACACCTGAGCCACTCTGGGACCTAGCCCGCTCCAGCTATGATGCCCTGCTTCGCCTACCGGACCTACCAGCGGCAACTCTGCACCCCTGGCGTCGGGAAAGCCGCAAACGCCTGGCCGCGCTAAAAGATGTACACAAGGGAGAACGCTGTTTCATTATCGGGAATGGCCCCTCTCTGCGGGGGACTGACTTGAAAAAGCTACGCGGTGAATTTACCTTTGGCCTTAACCGTATCTACCTGCTTTTCCCCGAACTGGGTTTCACAACGACTTATTTCCTCTCGATGAATGATCTGGTCATCGAGCAGTGCGCGGCAGAAATCCAGGCGTTGCCGATCCCGAAATTCCTGACCTGGCGCTCACGCCGTTTTCTAAGTCCTACAGAGGATACCCATTTTCTTTATACTACTTATACCGGCCCAAAATTCGCAGGCGACGTTACCGGCAGGTTATGGGAAGGCGCGACGGTAACCTATGTGGCCTTGCAATTGGCTTATCATATGGGTTTCGGAAAAGTCATCCTGATCGGCGTGGATCATAATTTTGTCACCAAAGGCGATGCGAATAAAACCATCACCTCCCAGGGTGATGATCCAAACCACTTTGCCCCGGATTATTTCGGGAAAGGTTTTAAATGGCAACTGCCCGACCTGGAGACTTCCGAACGCGCCTACCGTATGGCCAGAACTGCTTATGAGGCCGATAAGCGGGAAGTGCTGGATGCCACCATCGGCGGTAAGCTGATGGTTTTCCCCAAGGTGGATTACAATGGCCTCTTCAAGTAATTCATTATGGGGCATCAGTGGCAAAATCCGGGTAATTCCAAAAGATCATATTTTCAATATCCTTTTTATTATTGTCGCATTTTTATCGATTTCGCTTCGAGTTGGGCTGGTGTGGGTAAACCGGCAATCGAATGATAACCATATGCAGGTGGTCCAGCTGATGCTGGCTTCCACCCGCCTGCCTCAAAAACCAGACTGTTGGGAATGTTTTCAACCCAAATTGTTCCACTTTACGGTTACAAAAGTTGTCCAGGTGTTGGGGTTGACCGGTCTTTCAATAAATGGACTGAGTCTGGTGGCGGAAATCATCAACCTGCTGGCGGGTCTGGTCACGCTGGCGGTGGCCTGGGTTTTCATTGTACACCTGCCGGTTAAGAATACATGGCTGAAGCTGCTGGCATTCGGGTTGGTGGCACTGAACCCGGTGCTGATCGGAATCAACTCCCAGGCTACCAATGATACTTTTGCGATTCTTTTCTCCACGTTGGCGATTTACTGTACGTATGTTTTTCTCCAGCGGAAAAGGATCGGGCCATTTTTACTCGCCATCCTTTTTACTGCCCTCGGGATCGCCTCAAAAACAAATGCCTGGGTGACTGCCATTACCATTGTAATAACTTTGTTCATCCAGGCTTTATCCAAACCCGGACGATATGTAAAGTCTGCGCTTTATGCCGTCGCCTTTATATTCGCAGTTTCAGCACTCAGTATAGTAAATCCTTTAACCCAATATGTGACCAATTATGAAAAGTATGGCAAGCCAGTTTTAATGAATATTAATACTCTCCCCTTGCCACCTCTTGTCGGGATATCGAAATACAACGACCGGGGCGGTATTCTCTCCATTCAGGATGGCTTCTTCACATTCAAATTCATCAATCTCCTGGAACATCCCCGGATTGGATATGAACATGACAACTACCCGGCCAATCGTACCTCATTCTGGACGATGCTTTATGCAAGCGCCAATTCCGCCAGCTTTTCCAATTATCCGCCTTCCTGGACCAGTTCTGGGACCCAAGGCTTTTTGTTGGATCAAGGGATTTTCATTCTGGCACTCCTGCCGGTCTTCCTTCTGATGATTGGCGTCCTGATGGAAACGTCTGTCTTATTAAGCGGAATTTTTAGACGAGATTCTATCGTCCTTCAAAATACAAGCTACGGCCTGTTTAGCTTGACTTTTATTGGGTATATTGCTTTTGCTATTTTATATGCTTTGTTGTATCAGACGTTCCTTGTATTTAAGGCAATTTTTATTTTTCCTGCTTTACTCGCCTTCCCTTTGTTTTTCCTTCGAACTGCTGAGCAAGCCTATGCTTTTTTGGAAAAACACGCCAAATGGAGCGTTCATATACTCGATGTTGACATGGTTGCGTTAGTGATCCTCTATATAATGGATATTTTGATGATAATCCTTCGTATCCATTTGTATCATTGACCCACATCCTCTATCAGGATCTAAAAATAATTGAATCAGCCTGGTTAATTGTAAGGAAATTCTGTCCTTGCTAAACGAATGGATATAATCCAAATTATGAAGAGACTCGCTTTGGTTAGTATATTTGAGGGATTGATATCGCTTTTTATTCTGATCATCATCCCGGTAGATCCTAAGAATAGCATTTTTCTTGGTTTTTCCTTGGAGCGTTGGGTCTTGATCGGATGTATTTTGTTGTCAGAGGGGATATTCATCACTTTGCTATTCATTAGCAGGTACGATAAATGGAGAGGAATGATTGACAGCTTCATGCAGACAAGGTGGGTGTCAATACTATTTCTACTGGCTTTTCTTGCATTTGTCAGTCTAATTGTAATTTATGGAGGGAACAACGCCCGTAATATTCGGCTGAGACCAGTGCTTATTTATGGAAGCCTGATAAGCATACAAATGGTCATATATCAATTGATTGCGTATCCCAAGATCAGGCAATTTGGTGAGGACATGGTGACCTGGTTCAAAAGGATACATGTGGTTTTTTTGTTTTCCCTTTTGGTGGCTCTGCCCCTGTTGTTTGCAAGTGCACTTAAGCAGAATTTTCCGTTGGGATATGCCGGTCTCTATACACAGATGGCCGTAGAGATCGCAAATTCGAATTTTCATCTTCCTATGAGTGTGCCTTTTTACGGGCCAGGAGGTATTCCGTTTGCCTATCCTCCCCTGGCACTATATCTGATGGCGGTATTTATCAAGCTGGGGGTGTCTGTGTGGAGCTATTTGCGATTTGCCCCACCGGTACTAAGCTGGATGTCCCTGATCCCTTTATTCGTCCTCTCCAAACGTATTTCGAGATCAAATTTAGGGGGCTTGGTGGTGGTGGTTCTAGCTGCCGGATCGTATGATCTTTTTGATTTCCAAACAACATCCGGGGGGATAGTTCGGGGTTTGGCATTCGGGCTGGGGCTGCTGGCTCTATATTTTTTTGATCGGATGGTTGAAACGTTCCGTTGGCGTGATGCAATCCTTGCGGGCGTGTTTTTTGGACTGACGTTTCTGACTCATCTTGGGTATGCATATTTTATTGCCTTCGCGATTGGAGTTTGGGTTGTCACACATCCCCGAAGGCAGAATTGGATCGGAGCAGGCATAGTGGTGGTAGTCAGCCTTCTGGTCACAATGCCCTGGATCGTGATCATGCTGGAGAGGTATGGGGTCTCGATCTTTGCAAATGCATTCCCATCCCACGGTTCTACCAGCTTTATAGCTTTGATTCAAAACCCGACCAACCTGGTGCCTGTATTACGTGACAACCTGCAAGCAGAACTCGAGAAGCCATGGTTCCTCGTGTTAGTCCTGGCAGGTCTAATTTGCCTGTTGGTCCAAAAAAAGTTTACCCTGCCTTTGTTATTCCTTTTAGTAACTATTATGATTCCTGGGATTCTTTTTACATTAATTGAATCCATTCTGGTTGTAGGCTATACCATTTCTTTCTTATATTGCTCTATCACAACAAATAAATATATCAAGAATAAACCATTGGAGAAATTGATCTCATCTATCGTTATTGTGGGGATTTTTACCCCGATCTACCTCCAGTCATTTAATCGTTTGAGCAGTGTGCTACCATCGGTCAATCAAAAAATGGTCGAAATGGCAAACTTTATAAAAAATAACACACCTTCCCAGGCAAGTTATCAAAGTTTATTCTGGGACGCGAATGAAGCTGAATGGCTCCCTTATCTTACGCAAAGAAAACCAGATATTGCACCGTGGGGCGGCGAATGGATTGGGACTTATGAGCCCGAAATCGCTCTTATTGCAGAGGCAAGTAATTGTGAGCGAGATTTACCCTGCCTTGAGGAAAAACTAATATCAGCAGGTAAATTACCTGACATGCTTATCATTTTAACCAGCCAACAGGATTGGTCTGATGTTCTTTCACAAAGCCCAAAGTGGCAGAATGTGTATGCAAACTCATCATTTATTGTTTGGGAAGACAAGTAGATAACCACCCCTTCTTAATTTACCATTGGATAAGGTAGGCCAGGTGACATAATGGCTGGCCCTTACTTTTTATTCCATTAAAATCTCGCAAGTTCTGATATTGTGGGAAAAGCGAGAGGTCAGACACCAGGCCGGCTTTAGCTAACCTGATATATGCTGACGTAACCATCCCGGTAGACAGGAGGGCCCCAGCCGGGCGAGGATGTGCCATTTCGGTCCACATAATATACCGGTCGGTGGGAGGCAGAATGTTCTGTCGCTTCATAGAACGACAACACATTCGGATACTTGCTGGCCTGACCCAGCAGGGCGGTCCATTCTGACGGCGAAATGAAGTCTTTATCATAGTTAAAGATGTCTATCTTAGATACGCAGAGCGGATCCATAAAACGCTCCCTCTCCAACCAGCGAAACTGTAGAGCATCGGCATCTCCAAGGGGGCAGCCATCTTCGATCACCAGCGCATCGGGCGGGGTATGCTGATTGAGCCAATGGATATAAGCCAGAGGAGCTGGCCAGAGCCAGGGCGTGCCAACCCCAGACTGCCAATCGGGAGTATTGCGCGGCCCGAGATCCACATGAATGACTGTTCTTACCGGATCTCTGCCATCCGAATAAATCTCGGCATAAGAGGAGAGCCCCTGAGCGACGAAGAAGCAGGCGAATAAATAAATGAAAAGCCAGCGCCGCCAGGCGGGATGCCAAGCCTGCTCGTGTACATTTTCCAAGAAAGACAGGGCGGCAAAATTGATCAGGATCTGGGCGGGGATCATCCCCCGCATGGCAAGATTTCCCCCGCCATTCTCATCAACGACCAGGAATATCACAAACAGAAATACGGACGGAAAAACCGCCATCAAAAAGGCTTCAGTGGTGGGAACCGCCCTGCGGGTGGAGAACAATCCCTTGAGCAGCCAGACCAGGTAGAGGATAAAGGGCAAGCCAATCTCGATCACGCCGATCCAGCCCGCCAGGAGGGGAAAACCCAGAAGAGCCAGCGCACGATCTGCGACGATACTCCAGGAGCGGGTAGGCCAAAGGCTCTCCAGCACCGTCAGCCGGAAATTCCTCCAGCCAAACCCATTGTTATGGCCAGCATAGAGGATAAGAGGGTACCATGCCACCAGCAAGAAAGTTAGGCCGATCAGCATAATAATACCCAAGGAACCTTTCCAGTGGCGCAACAAGTATTTCAAGTTGAACAAGACTGCAAGTACCAGGACTAAAACAAAAGAGATGAAAACAAACGGCGAGGTCAAGAAACAGATTGAAAACAGCAACCCCAAAACGACCGCTTTCACCGGCCAAGCCGCCCGCAGATTTTTCATAAGGAGCAGGCCAAGGAGGAACGACATTCCACCTGCCAGGTATTGCGGCACCCAGGCATACAGGGTGGTGAATTGAGTGATCTCTATGTTAGAGACCATCCAGCCAACATTTCCCTGCCACCAATCGATATTTTTAATGGTCGGTAACAACACAAACAAGTCGAACCCGCCCATGATGCTAAAAAAAGACAGCCCCACCAGGCGTACCCACCAAGTTCTGAAATTATAGCGGAGCAGGCAGTAAACCAGACCCAGAAAAGCAAAAATCTGGATAAAAGCATGAATCGCCATTGCCCGAGCGAGCGAGACCTGCATGAAAGGTAAATTTCCCAGCACAGCCGGGTAGATCCAAGAAGCGTAGTAATAGACCAGCTTGATATCCGGGAAGAAATAATGGGCAGGTGGGATGCCGGTACGCGCCACCGATACCAACTGGGCTAAATGCCACGTTTCATCAAACGTGCCCATGCTGAGGGTCATTTCCCCCTGCACGAACATGGCCAGGCGCGGTAGATTGCAAATAATGGCATATAGAAAAATAGCGACCCAGGCAACGATCAATTCCACCTTCGAGGCGGGGGAGGGCATCTCCGGCATCTGGATCAGGGGCCGGCGTTTTAGGCGGCGCAGAGCAAGCCCCAGCACAACCAAGAATACCAGCAGGAAAAGATAAGAGAACAAGCCAGGGATGAAATGAAATACGTTCCCTACAAAAATAAAGGAGACAGGAACAACAACCAAGGAGGTGCAGAGCGAGAGAAACAGGCGCGTCCACTGGCCCAGGCCGCGCGTGTCAAACACCCACAGCATAAGATAACCGGGCAACAGGTATAGGGGAATTACCAGCAGGACCGTCAGTAACAAATCAACCAAAGACAGCCTCCATAAAGCGAAACGCGACGGTGGGTATTATAATTCATATAAAACTGTATAATGATCTGCATTAGGGAGACCTCGTTTATCAATGGCGATATTGGTATTAGAATACTTATGCGAAAAAATTCGGGCTTTTTTAAGCATTCAGGCGACTTTTTGAAAGAATATAAACAAGATTGGGGGGTGATACTGGCGATGACCGTGGTGACAGTTTTGATTACTGTCCCGATTTTTGCCTATCGGATCTATTCCGGTATCAGTGACTTCCCCAGCCACATCCAATATGCAAAACTTATTCTGGGCCGTCTCTATCAACAAGTCCCCATTCACATCTTGGCTCATCCTGCTTATCAACTATTGCTTATAGCAGTTTACTTACTGGCGTTTCAAAAAGTAGGCATGTATGCGATCGCAGTTTTGATCCAGGTCATGGTTCAAATCCTGACAGTACTGATCATATACATTTGGTTTGGAAGAGACAAGCAGAATAGAAATTGGCTGCGTGGCTTATGGGCGATCAGTCTGACTATTGTTGCGCCGTTGATGGTTTTCGTATTTTGGGATAAGCTTTTTTACCTAGGTTACATAGGCCTAGCAACATATCACAACCCAACCATTCGTTTGTTGCAACCAATTGCTCTGCTCAGTTTTCTTTGTGCTGTGCGGATCTTTACATCCAACTCCAACTCGTGGAAGGTGGTTCTTTCATCTTTATTGCTGGTAATTCTTTCGGCGCTGATCAAGCCCAATTACTTACTGTGCATCCTACCCGCTGCAGGATTGATGGCAGTGATTCGTCTGGTCTGGAAAAAACCGATCGATTGGCGCCTCCTGCTGGTAGGTTTTATGGCACCAGGTGTTCTGATCCTTCTAGTTCAGATGGTGTTAACTTTTTATCTGCCGGGGAATGATGCCAGTTCAATCCTAATCGATCCATTAGGTGTGATGAACGGGTATTCGGGCTTCTTGTTGCCCAAATTTTTCCTGTCGATTTTATTCCCGTTGGCAGTACTTATCTTCAACATCCGGCGGGTTGTTAGGGACAATACACTGGTTCTGGCGTGGGTGGGTTTTTTGGCAAGTGTTCCCCAGATGTATCTACTGGCGGAATCGGGCAGCCGTTTTATTCAGGGTAACTTCCTGTGGGGAGCGCAGATAATGGCATTCATTTTATTCGCGGCATCGGCCCGTTTCTTGTGGCGCGAGGAAAAGGTACAGGAAAAATTCCCGGGATGGAAGAAGGCTGCTGTTTTGATCATTTACGCTGCTCATTGCCTGGCCGGGATTGCTTATTATGTCAATCTGATGGTTTTGGCAGGGTATCGTTAATGTTTCCACTTGTTAGCATTGTTACTCCTTCTTATAATCAGGCACGTTTTCTGGAAGCCACCCTGCGCTCAGTATTGGCGCAGGATTATCCGAAAATGGAATATCTGGTCGTGGATGGGGCCTCCAACGATGGCAGCGTTGAGATCCTCCGCCGGTTCGCCGACCGTCTGGCCTGGTGGATCTCCGAAAAGGATTCCGGCCAATCGGAAGCCATCAATAAAGGCTTCCGCCGGGCGCGCGGCGAATTCGTCGGCTGGCTGAATTCGGATGACATTTACCTTCCCGGTGCGGTGTCCTCGGCCATCCAGGTTTTTCAAGCCCATCCGGAGGCGGGACTTGTTTACGGCGATGCCCAGGCGATCGATGCGGACGGCAAGCCCTTCAACCTGATGCGAGCCCGCCAGTACACGCTGACAGATTTGTTGGCGTTCGACATCATTTGCCAACCTTCTGCTTTCATGCGGCGGTCGGTTTTGGAGGAAGCTGGCTACCTGAACCCGGCTTACCAGCTATTGATGGATAACCTGCTGTGGATGTGCATGGCACGCACTGCCCCGATAGTTTACACTCCGCAGATTTGGGCGGCGGCCCGTTACCATGCTCAAGCCAAGAACCGCACACGCGGCGCCGCTTATGGACAGGAAGCCCGTCGGCTGATTGCCGACCTGAAATCCAGGCTGGAATTTTCCGAACTGATTCAAGCGGATGAGAAACGTATCCTGGCAGGGGTAGAACGGTTTGACGGTTTTTATCTTACTGACGCAGGCCAGCCTCGCGAGGGGTTGCGTTCCTACGGGCGTGCCTTCCGCCTGTACCCAAAGATGGCTGTCCAGGATTGGAAACATATCCTGTTGGCGTTTTTATCCATGCTGGGTCTAGAGAAGGCCCGCCTCTGGTACGATCGCCTGCGGACCCGCCGTCTGCACCTGGAGTAATGAATAAAAAAACAAGCTGGCACTACTATTTCGAATTAAATAGTCTCCCGGAAAGCCTTTTATCTGGATTGGCGTTGGATTATCCAATGCTGGATATTTGTTTCGCTATCCGATCAATTAAATGTTAAACACGAATTATAGGTTTCCTGAAGTTCAAAGGAACAACATATATCCCTTCCTAAAGGAGAAGGTTAGGTGAAAACAAAGCTCAATTTCTTCGTTTGGTTTCTGACAGTCGTTCTTATTGCTAGTGCAATAATAATGCTTTATCTGGTTCTCCTTCCCTACCCGTCATTGAGAATATTATTCGATTCATTAAAACCGAATCACAACTTCAGTTCCTTAAAATCCTGGAATGTCGGGGTTTTCAAAGTGCTGTTCAGCGTGGGTGGCTTGGTTTTTCTCGGACTGGCAGCTGTGACTGCGTTCCGTCGCTGGAATCTCATTTCCCGAATTTGGAAACGCTTCTGGCTGGATGCGCGCCAATCATTGGGTCATTTGCGCTTGCAGAAACGCGACCTGGGCTTCCTGGCGGGTGTGTTGGCGCTCATTTTCCTGGCGGTGGTCTTCCGTATGGAGAACGCCAATTCGCCCATGAAGCATGACGAGGCCTACACATACATAACTTTTTCACGCTCACTTTTTTCGGCAATTACGGATTACTCCAAGCCGAACAACCATATTCTCCATACCATCCTGGTTTTCTTCTCGACCAAGATTTTTGGTAAGGGGGCCTGGGTGGTGCGATTACCAGCCTTTCTGGCGGGGGTACTGCTGGTACCAGCCTCTTATTGGCTGGCATCCCGTCTTTATGATCGATGGACAGCTTTGGGAACAGCTTTCCTGGTGGCGTGGTTTCCTCCATTGGTCGCTTATTCGAATGATGCACGTGGCTATACCATGGTGGCCCTGTTTGCTTTAATAACGCTGGCGTTGGGTGACCATGTCCGAAAAGAGAAAAATCTCTTCTTTTGGGGATTAATCAGCCTTTTTTCGGCGCTTGGTCTATATACTATTCCGACCATGTTGTATCCATTTGGCGTTCTATTTGCCTGGTTGTTCTTGGAAAATCAGGTCTCCGGCCCTGGCCCATACCGTACAAAAAAAGAATTTTTTATGTATTGGCTGGCTGCAGGTTTGGGCGCGGCAGTTTTGACGGCCATATTCTACACACCTATTCTGATTTACACCGGTCCCGAAAAACTCTTTGCAAATGATATGCTGGCTCCAGTGCCTTGGAAGGATCTCCTGGTGACTGTTTCGGCACGCATTCAAGGAACGTGGGTCGAATGGACGACTCAGGTTCCGATAGTTGTAGTGATCTTACTCGAGATCGGTTGGGTATTGAGCCTGGCGTTCCATTTCAAGATAGCACAGGCCCGGATTCCTGTGCAATTGGCGGCGCTGTTGTGGTTCAGTGCCTTAGAGCTCATCCAACGGGCCAACGCCGAGGCAAGGGTTTGGTCCTTCCTTATGCCTCTTATGCTCCTGTGGGCCGCAGCCGGCGCCTTCGGACTTTTGCAAAAAGTGCGATTAAAATTCTCCCTTGGTATCCCCTTGGCGGCTCCAGTGTTCGGTTTGATCCTGATCTACGGGTTTTGGCACGCCTCCTGGCTCATGCCGCAGTTACAAACTCTATGGGCGGCACGCAGTAAGCAGGAAGTCGCTGTATTATTTATCCAGAGCCAATTGCAACAGGATGATTTGATAGTTGTCTCTTCCCCAGATGATGCTGCCGTATGGTACTATTCTGATTTGCACGGGATTCCCGAGGCCCATTTCAATGCTAAAACAATGGTTTTTAAACGTGCTGTGGTTTTAGTGGATTCACAGTGGCAGCAAACCCTGCCTGGGGTACTTCAAGATCGTGGTCCCGACCCGGGACAATTGAACATCGCTTCAACCCAATTGCTAAAAAGAATTGGTTCAATTCAGGTGTTTGTTGTTCCGCATGAGTAAGGAGAAGGAATGAAGAGCAATATTATTGGAATGGATTTCTTCGAACGTTCCTGGTTATGGAAGGTAGCCCTGGCAGCAGCCATGCTGGTAAGTTTCGGTTTGCGCATGATCAATCTGCAAGACCCACCGCTGGATTTCGCCAGCACCCGCCAGTTGTTTTCGGCCCTGAAAGCGCGCGGCATATATTATGAGTATGTTACGAATGTCCCGCAAGCCACACGCAACCAGGCAATTTCCCTGGGCGATGTCGGTATCGTTGAGCCGCCGCTCTTGGAGAATATCGTCGCGCAAACCTATCGATTGACCGGTGAACACTTGTGGATCGCCCGTATCTATTCCTCCTTCTTCTGGGTGATCGCCGGGCTGGCGCTTTTCCTGCTTATCCGTGAATTCGCTTCCACCAGCGTGGCCATGATTGGCACATTATTCTATTTATTCGTGCCTTTCGGTGTGATTGCCAGCCGGGCTTTCATGCCCGATCCTTTGATGGTCTGCCTGATCATCTTCACACTATGGGCGCTTTTCCGTTGGCAGAATACTTCCAGCTGGAAATGGGCGATCCTTTTTGGGATCTTTGCCGGGGCATCTCTTTTCGTAAAGAATCTGTCCGCCTTTATTATTGTTGGCGGGTTTGCAGGAGTCATACTGATCGCAAGAGGATTGAAACGATCCATCCGTGACCTGCAAGTCTGGATAATGGGCGTGCTGTTGGTCCTGCCGGTAGCCATTTACACGGTCTACGGGATGTTGAAACTGAATATGGCAGGACAATTTGCCTTGCGCTTCTTCCCCAAAATGTGGATCGATCCGGCTTTCTATTTTCGCTGGGCGTATACGGTTAATTTCGATATCGGCTGGGCGGCGGTGCTGCTGGCAGCCATGAGCATTTTCCTGGCTGATCGACAGCGCGAGCGCCCGCTTCTGATCGGAATGTGGATCGGGTACATTCTCTTTGGATTGACCTTTTCTTACAACTTTTTTACCCATGATTATTATCAATTGTCATTCATCCCGGTGGTGGCCATCTCGATGGCACCCGGTCTGCGGGTGATCTTCGCGCGTTTCTTTGAATACAGTCCGGGTCTGTTCCCTCGCCTCATCCTGATCGTGATTGTGTTGGTGGGGGTTGCCATCCCGACATGGTACGCCCGCGACCAGATCGTGCAGGCCAACTATTACGATCAGCCCGCATTCTGGGCCGGTGTGGGTGATAAACTCGGGCATGACGGTGGTGCGATCGGCCTGACAGAGGATTACGGTTACCGGCTGGCTTACTGGGGTTGGCAGTATACGGATAATTGGTTCACCAGCGCGGATATCGGCCTGCGTTACCTGGCCGGACAGAACATAGACCTCTTGCAGACCTTCAAACAGGATACAGCCGGGAAGAAGTATTTCCTGGTGACCATGTTCGGGGAATTGGACAAGGAACCTGCCGTCAAGGATTTACTTTATAAGAACTATCCCATCTTCGCCCAGGGCAAGTATTATGTCATTTTTGATCTCCAACATCCTTTGAAGACCCAACCGTGAGGAAAATGGTAAAAATGGAAAGTGCTACAGAACCCAAATTTTTTCTTAGACTCTGGATGACGACCGTCCTGCTGGTAGTGCTTTTTGTTGCCGGCCTTGGCATCCGGCTGTATGATTTGACCGATCTTCCGAATGACTTCTACATGGTGCGCCAGTACCATTCCCTGGTGATTGCACGCGGAATGTACTATGCCCACCTGACCACTGTTCCGGCCTGGCAACGCAGCATGGCAGTGTCCGAGTGGAGGGGAGAGGGCTTAATCGAACCCCCGATCATGGAAAGTATCGTGGCATTGACCTACAACCTGACCGGGGTGCAGGCCTGGATGGGCCGGTTGTATGCCTCATTGTTCTGGTTGATCGGCGGGTTTGCCATCTGGCTGCTGGCGAAAGAGATGTCCATGCGGTACGGCGGAATCATCGCGCTGGCTTATTTTCTATTTGTTCCCTTTGCGGTAACGGTCAGCCGGTCCTTCCTGCCCGATCCTTTGATGGTGGCCATGATCGCCTGGTCGTTATGGGCGCTCATCCGTTGGGAGAAGCAGCATACCTGGAAACTGGCCATCCTGGCGGGGATATTGACCGGGCTGACGATCTTCGTCAAGTCGGTGGCAGTATTTCCCATGCTGGGCGCGGCAGCTGGCTTGGTGATCAGCCGGGCTTCCTGGAAGCGTATTTTTGCGGATAAAAAGACCTGGGTGGTGGCCGGCATCACAGTCGTACCGACCGTTATCTATTATATTTATGGGCTCAAATATGCAAATCTGGGTGACCAGTTTGCGTTGCGCTTCTTTCCATCCTACTGGACGGATCCGTCCTTTTACGGGCGCTGGCTCTTTATGGCTGCCGGATTTTCCGGGTTCGCCGCCATGTTCGCTGCGCTGGTAGGCATCCTTTTATATCCCACCAACCGGGAGCGCTTCATCGCCATCGGCTTGTGGGTTGGGTATATCGCCTATGGTTTCACATTCCCGTATAACTTCATTACGCATGACTATTACCATTTGCCGATCATCCTGGTGGTCGCCTTCGGCCTGATCCCGACGGCGGATTTCCTGGTGCGATCTGTAATGGAGAAAACCGGCTGGATATGGAGAACCGCCTTCGTTGGAATTTTGTTGTTCGGCGTAGCGATGCAAATGTGGGTATCCCGCAATACCATGGCAGCGGCAAATTATCGGGCTGACATCGCCTATTATCAAAACCTGGGAAAACTGATCGGACAAGATAAAAAAGTGATCGAAGTGACCGGCGATTACGGGTACCGGTTGGAATATTGGGGCTGGGTATACGGGGCATATTGGCCGAGTACCATGGATACCGACTTGCGCAGTATGGCTGGCCAGCCCGCTCCGGTATTTGCAACCGAGTTTGCCCAGCGGACCGCCGGTATGGACGAGTTTGTGATCACATCTAACGCCGAACTGGATCTACAGCCACAACTACGAGACTACCTGGCTGCCCATTATCCCGTACTTGCCAAGGGAGATGGGTACCTGATCTACAATCTTAAACCCTGACGCATGACTGAATTGCCTTTACCACTCGTTTCAATAATCACGCCTTCCTATAACCAGGCGCGCTATCTGGAAAGCACCATCCATTCGGTCTTGGATCAGGATTATGCCAACATCGAATACATTATTGTGGATGGCGGGTCACTGGATGGCAGCGTGGAAATTATCCGCCGCTTCTCGGACCGGTTAGCATGGTGGGTTTCGGAAAAGGACCATGGCCAGACGGATGCCATCAACAAGGGTTTTGCACATGCCAAAGGTGAAATCCTGGCCTGGCTGAATTCGGACGACACGTACCAGCCCCATGCCATCGCAGAGGCAGTTGAGTATTTACGAGACCAGCCCGAGGTCGGCTTGGTGTATGGCGATGCCAACTTCATTGATGAGAATGGGCATGTTATTGGAAGCTTCCCGGCGGCCCAGACGGATTACCGCCGGCTGCGGCAGGGCTATGTGCATATTCCCCAGCAAGCTTCCTTCTGGCGGGCGGACTTGTGGCGCAAGGTTGGCCCGCTCGACCCAACCTTCTATTTTGCCATGGATTACGATCTGTGGGTGCGCCTGGCGGCTCTGGCACCTGTGCAGTATACAGGGCGCACATGGGCGAATTTTCGCCTGCATTCCCAAGGGAAAACCATCAACGCAGATGATCGCTGCTGGAATGAAATGTTGAAAGTGCACTTCCGGGATGGTGGAACATGGTTGGGGATTTTACCCGCAAAATATGGCCTCCGGAAGATTGTCGCACCTTTGATCAATGCACGCCGGCGGGCACGATTGCGGGGTGCCTGAAATCATTGGAGAGGCTGGTTGCCAAATCAAACCAGGCCCTCCTGCCAGGAACAGCCCTTGACGTATTTGGCCCTTTATGGGAATATTTATTCCTTGAATATTGGCACTTTTCTGGATTGATTAGTTGTGCCATCTCAATACCCTCTTTTACTTTATGAAACGATTCAATTTGTTCTTCCATTGATGTGAAACCTTATGGCAGCCAGAGAAAATATAAATTCAGATGATTCATGGGACTTGATCCTTCGCCCAAAGCGCAGCCTGCTGGATCTGCGCCTGCGGGAATTGTGGCGCGCCCGTGACCTGGTTATGCTGTTCGTCTGGCGCGACTTCGTCTCAATTTACAAGCAAACCATCCTTGGCCCGCTCTGGTATATCATCCAGCCGCTGCTGACCACAATAGTCTTTACGTTCATTTTTGGCAGTGTGGCGAAATTGCCCACGGAGGGCCTGCCTCCGTTCTTATTCTATATGTCGGGTACGGTTGTCTGGTCCTACTTTTCCAGTTGTATTACCAATACGTCCAATACTTTCATCAACAATTCCGGTGTGTTCGGCAAGGTGTATTTCCCGCGCCTGGCAGTGCCGGTTTCCATCCTAATTTCCGCCCTGATCGCCTTTGGGATCCAATTCGTCTTTTTCCTGGGGTTCATGGGCTATTTTGTATTACGTGGAAGCGTGTTACACCCGAATTGGTGGATCCTGCTTACGCCGGTGTTGATCCTGATCATGGCCGGGCTGGGACTGGGACTCGGTATCATCATCTCTTCGCTCACCACCAAATACCGCGACCTGCGTTTCCTGGTCACCTTCGGAGTGACGTTGCTGATGTATGCCACGCCTGTGATCCTGCCGCTCTCATCCTTCCCGGCGCGCTTCCGCTGGATCGTGCTGGCCAATCCGATGACGCCTATCGTGGAGATCTTCCGTTATGCCTATCTGGGGGGAGCCGGGTCGGTTAACCTGCCAGACCTGGCATATAGTTTTGGCTTTATGCTGGTGGCGGTGGTCATCGGGACAGTGATCTTTAACCGGGTGGAAGCCACGTTCATGGATACGGTATAAACAACGTTATCATCTTTTTACCATATGTGTTGTACTGATTTCGGTACAATTACTATTTGAACAGCCATCCAATTTGCAAACATTAATTAGGTCAAGAAATATTTTCCGGAACTAAATTTTATGAGTTTTAGCGTGGTGATCCCCCTATATAACAAGGCGCTGCATATCGAAAGAGCGTTGCAGTCCATTTTCGATCAAACCTGCCAGGATTTTGAGATCATTGTTGTAAACGATGGTTCGACAGATAACGGACGGGAAATCGTGGAAAACATTCATGATCCCAGGATAAGGTTGATCAATCAGTCCAATCAGGGTGTAAGCGTTGCTAGAAATCGCGGAGCGGAAGCTGCGAAGAATAAATTCGTTGCTTTTTTGGATGCGGATGATGAATGGCTGCCGGATTATCTGAACCAAATCCAGGTTCTCATCAACAATTTTCCGGATTGCGGGGCCTATGCCACGGCAGTCCAGACGATTCGACCGAACGGCGAAAGAAAATTTCCTAGCCTAAAAAAGATACCTGACGAACCGTGGACCGGAATCCTGCCGAATTTCTTTGAATTAATTCAGGATGGGCTGGCATTTTGTTCATCTTCAATAGTTGTTTCCAGACAGGTCCTCCTGAATGTGGGTGGCTTTCCCGCCGGCGTAACAAAATTCGAAGATACCGTCTGCTTTGTGAATATTGCCATTCAATACCCAATTGCTTTCAATCCAAAACGCCTGGTTATTTATCACCAGGATGCGACGAATAGATCCAACGTTCACAGATATTTGAGTGAGGCGCCTTATATTAAAATCGTTCAAAATGCAATAAAAGCAGGATTGATTCCGAGAG
>JBEKCT010000007.1:0-41536 GCA_050014715.1 Anaerolineales bacterium
CATGCTGGTCAGGAAGGTTATAGTTATGTGGATGAAACTGTTTCTTCCGATGGAGGTATTTTCGATGTGAAAGTACCCGAATTGGATCAGGTCTGCGATTTTCTGAATAAAAGCGGAAAAGGGTTTGATTGTAAATATTTTGCCGATTTAGAACTTGTACCCATGGAGAAATAACATGTCTCCCAAAACCCAATTATTGCACAGTACAAGCTGGCTGGTAAGGGGTTTATTAATCGCCCTGGTTGTGATGGGTTGCAATCTTCTAAATAAATCGACGACCAATCCCGCGGGTGGAAATTTTCAATCCAATGCAACCGCCCAACCAGGCAACCCAACTTTGACACCCGCCATGTTTGACTTCACTGCTGGTCTCGACCAGCTGGGCAGTTATCATGTCGAGTATCTGGAGACCGATAAGGGCCAGCTGGATGGCAAGCCTTATGAAACGTACACGAAAATTTCGAGGAGCGTGATAGCAACCCCTGCGGCCGAAGACTCCACAATTGATGACTTGGGGGGGGATGGCAGCCAGTTTTACCTTCAATATATAAGGCTTGGCGAGGCGGCCTATTTCCAGAAAGAATCTGGTAGTGCCTGCCAAGGCAGCATATATAGTCCGTCATCTGGAGAAATTCCCAATCCATCCGAACTGTTGCCGGAAATCACGAACGCTGAGAAATTGGGAGATGAAACCCTGAATGGACAAATGACGACCCACTACCGCTTCGACGCCCAGGCATTGGATATCTCCGGTCAAACCGCTACCGGTGAGGTGTGGATCTCAAACCAGGGGGGCCTGGTGGTGAAATACACATTAGAAATCCAGCCGCCAGCCGAACCGACTGGCAAAGGCCTGGAAGTGGAGCAATCGATTCAATATGAGCTAAGCCAGATTAACCAGGTCGATCCAATCGCTCTGCCGTCAGGATGCGTGCCAGTGCTCACCGATATCCCTGCCATGCCGGATGCCACAAACGTGGAACACAGCAGCGCCTCGATGAGCTTCAGCACGGCCTCTGATCCGGCCAAGATAACCGCTTTTTATGACCAGGCTCTGGCCTCGTTGGGATGGCAGACCGACCGCACACCGGGCCAATCTCCGGATTTCGGTTTGATGTATACGCAAGGTAAACAGATTCTTTCGATCACCTTTTTCAATGTCGAAGGCGGCCAGGAGGTCGAGATATTCTTGATTGATCCGGCTTATCAATTTTCCGAAGCAGTCGCCGCCCCCACCGAGACCCCCGAGACAGGTCCAACCCCCACCATCGTACCTACGCCTACCTTCGATATGGCGCAGAGCGGCCTGCCTCCGGATGTGCCGCTTTACCCGGGTGCCAGTAACGTGCAATCCATGGCCGGTAAAGTCCTTGCCTTCCATTCCGTCGACAGCGCATCGCAAATTGCAACTTTTTATACTGATAAGCTGAAAAGCAGTGCCTGGACCCTGACAAATACGACAAATATAAGTACGATGATCCAACAGATCTGGATGAAGGGCAAGACTGACTTGAATATCACCATACAAGACCTAAAAGATTATCGCATGGTAGTGATTCAAGTGACGACGCAGCCTTAAGAGCAGCTAGGATCAAGCCTCCTGGAAGTATGGCTCTTATTATCCTAAAAAAAATTACGGGCAATCATCATTTGCCCGTAATTGATTGTCTTCACCTTCGATGAATTTCAATGCACCGACACCGTCAACGAATAGCTGATCTCCCCGCCAACCGGGATGACCTCGATGATGTAATCCTGGCTGGATGGCAGAGTCCCGGTCCAACTGGTAGCCTTGGTGGAAGAGCTCAAAAGCGGGCCGGTTGCCAGCCCGAACACATCCAGGTAGGCGGTCGTGGCTGGCACGTTCAGGCTGACGGTCATGACCTGGTTGGTCTGGCATGAGAGCGCGTAGGAGATAATGTACCCTTTCGGTGTGGACCCATTCAACGTGATGGTGGTTGCCCCGGCAGAGAAGCTGACGATTTCGGCTACCTTGGCGGTCAGGGTGTAATCCTCGCTGGTGGCTCCGCCGTAGAGCTGGATGTTATACTGCTCCGTTTTGGGCAGCAGCCACTGCCAGTTGGTATATTTTTTGGCAGGATCGAGCAATTTGCTGCCATCCGGTTCGGTCACTCCCAGGTATACATCGTTATTGGGCGAATTGACGATCAGGATCATCGGCTGGTTTTGCCCGGCGCTGAGGGTAAACGCCAGCACCTGGTTGGGCTGGATGCTGCCCTGTTCCACCGCTGCGGTGGTGCCGATGGCAAAGACAATATTTACCGCCTGCGGCGTTGCCGTCGCGCTGGGCGTCGGATTGACGGTCGGGGCAGCGGTCGCGGTTGCAGGCAGTGCCGTGGGCGTGTCGGCCGGCGCAGGCGCAGTAGAAGTGGGCGGCAATGTGGCTGTGGCGGCCGGCTGCATGGGCAGATTGCAGCCGGCCAGCATGACCGGTATGAGGACCAGCGGTATCAGCCTGGCTGGGTTCCGGAAAAGGGTGAAAGGATGGTTGGGATTCATATGGATCAATCTCCTGGTTCATCGGTTATCCCCCAATCATAGCACCAGCTGGATATTCATAATAATTTTAAGAGCATTCCATAAGTACTATCTCCCGCAATACAGCGAAGGGTTTCACAGATGCAGGCGGATGGACGGATTAAATAACCGTATATCGCATGTTCTTCCAGACGAATCCCGCTTCTTCCAGGTTCATCTCCGGAAAAACGTGAGTCTGAATTCCTTCAAAATGCTATAATTCCGTTCATGCGCTACGAAACCTTACAAAATGTTTCCATACCCAAGATCGGATTTGGTACCTGGAGAATTGGCGGCGAGGGCAGTCCCGATCCCGGCATGGATACCCATTCGCTGGCGGCATTGCGTTCAGCCCTTGAACTGGGCTACACCCTTTTCGACACGGCCGAAGCCTATGCCGCCGGCCATGCGGAAGAGTTGCTGGGCCGGGCCGTCCGCAGCTGCGGTCTGGCGCGCACAGCTCTCTTTATCACTTCCAAGGTCAGCCCTGAGCATTTGAGTTATGCCGGCGTGCTGCAATCCTGTGAAAACAGTTTACGGCGTCTGGGAATGGATTATATTGACCTGTATTTAATCCACTGGCCGCACCAGGCCATGCCTTTGGCGGAATCCTTTCGCGCCCTTAATCAGCTGGTCGCGGAAAGGAAGGTCAGGCACTTGGGAGTCAGTAATTTCAACCTTAAACTGCTCGAAGAGGCAGTACCTTTGTCAGAAACCCCGCTGCTAACGGACCAGGTTTCTTACAGCTTGCCGGACCGCACGGTTGTTAAGAATGGCGTGCTGGCTTACTGCCAGGAGCATGACATCCTGCTGACAGCTTATTCTCCGGTGAAGCGCAGGGGCATCCGTAGTGAAGAGGCTTTGCAGTCATTGGCCAGGCAGCGTGGCCTCACGCCCCAACAGATCGCACTGGCATGGCTGGTGCGGCAGCCGCGCGTGCTCGCCATCCCCATGTCGTTCGATCCGCAGCACCAGGCCGACAACCTGGCCGCAGCCGATATCGATTTGAAGGAGACTGAAGTGGCTCTGTTCTAGGGGAGATAAAACAACCCCGGCCGTTTAAAAGCGAATGACGCAAGCGAATCTGCGTCATTCGTCGAGATCATTTTGGTGGTTTATTACCAGAGAATCTGGCTTTAAATCCAAGGTTGCTTCACCAGGCAGTATTCAAAGGATATCCTTATAGATCCTTTGAGCTCCTTGGTGGCCTTGGTGCTAAAATCTTGTTTTATTAGCTCCTGCCTGTCCGGGTTAGTGTTTGCCTTTGGCTTCGCGTGCGTTGAAATCCATTTCAAGCAGCACATTCAGTCCTTGCGCAGCCGCTTGCAGGACAACAAAAAAGCTCAGTCCGGTTAATAACGGAACGATCAAGTTTACAAAAAGATATGCATAAAAAGACGGTTCGCGCACTAACGCTGCGGCGGTCAATTGTTGCGAAACCATGGTCGATTTCAGGCTGATTATTTGAACGATGAAGTCGACTATGATAAAAACCAGCACCACCCAGGATAAAATGCTGGCGACATCTGAAACCATACTTACACGTTTCGGCGCATAATAAACGGGTTCGTTGTCATCCGTAGCTGCAGCCATTTCATTTGTTTCAATATTCATGCCATTCTCCTTTTTTAATACCCAAGAGCGCGGATTTTCTCAATTGCATAGCAGGCCGGAGGATGGGCGAGGGCCGAAGAAAATCCACCCATTCCGAACTTTCCTATTTATTGAGATCAAGCAAGTTTAACATAGATTTCCGATAATTCCGGAATTTACTCGAATTCGATTTCCAATTCCTCTTCTTTTCCCCAATCTTCCATCTTTTCGATCTGGATGTCCGTGAAAAGTCCTTCCTGCCGGGCAGCCACGCGGTAGCGTTTAACCAGTTCCAGCAATGCCAGGAAAGTCACCACCACTTCCAGCCGGGAGGGTTTGCGGCCAAGCAGGCTCTTGAAGGTTGCGTTGGGATTCTGTCCCAGTCTTTCGGCAATCAGGCTGATCTTCTCCCGGATGGTGATGCGCGGCGCCGAGATGACTGTCCCCAGCGCCAGTTTATCGGCTTCCTCGGAAAAGATGTCCTGGGCAGCCGCCAGAAGGTCGGCCAGTGTAAGGTCGGATAGGTCCAGCCGGCCTTCGATCTTAACAGGCGGAGCGAGCCGCAGATACGTGCGCAGGTGCTGTGCCTGCCGTGCATCCAGCCAGTTTGCTAATTCCTTGAAGCGCTTGTATATCTGCAATTGCCGTGCCAGGGCTTCGCCGAGATCCTCTTCGCCAGCTTCGCGAACCGGTGGTCTGGGCAGCAATGCCTCGGATTTGATCTGCAATAACTTGGCGGCCACCACCAGGAAAGCGGAAATTTCATCCGCCGGTACCTGCATCTGGTGAATGTAATCCAGGTACTGGTCGGTTACCTGCGCCAGAGCCAGCGCGGTGATATCCAGCTCAGCATGCTCGATCAATTGCAGCAACAGGTCGAGCGGCCCGGCGTAGACAGGGGTGGTGACGGTGTATCCACCGGTCTGGTGTCCGGCAACATTCAGGTCCATGGCAGGCGGGATTATATCATCCCTGATTGCGATAACTCCCAGTTCATGAATAGGAAATTCTCCAATGGTCTGCTGTCTCATTCGACGGAAAACAATATATTCATTTTTTGTGTTTCTCATGGATACGAATGAACCGGAAGACGAGGGTATAATCGCTGGCACAAAGGTAGAAAATGTCCGATTTGACCTATTTTGATTATGCCGCCACCACACCCGTCGATGCACGCGTGCTGGAAGCCATGCTGCCATATTTTGGCGAAATGTTCGGGAACCCCTCCTCGGTGCACCGGCAAGGCCAGCGCGCCGAGGCAGCCGTCGAAGAGGCGCGTGAGACGGTCGCGGCTGGATTGCATTGCGATCCTGGGGAAGTTGTCTTTACCTCCTGCGGGACGGAATCGGATAACCTGGCCATCCGCGGCGCGGCCGTTGCCAGGCGCGCTGCGACCGGTGCGAACCGGATCATCACATCCAGGGCAGAGCACCACGCGGTCAGCAGGACGGCTGAGCAACTCGAGAAACTGTATGGTTTCCAGGTCGATTGGCTCGAAACGGATGAGTACGGGATGATCACTCCGCAAGCGGTTGAGCAGGCCATCACCAGGGATACGGTGCTGGTCTCGGTCATGGCTGCCAACAACGAGATTGGCACATATAACCCGCTGCCGGAAATTGGCGCAGTCTGCCGGGCGCATGCGGTGCCGTTCCATTCCGATGCGGTCCAGGCGGCGGCTTACCTGCCGTTGGATGTGAACGAGCTGGGGGTGGACCTGCTCTCCCTGGGTGCCCACAAGTTCTATGGTCCCAAAGGGATCGGGGCGCTGTTTGTCCGCAAAGGCACGCTGCTCCTGCCTGCGCAAACCGGCGGCGGGCAGGAAGGCGGGCTGCGGGCCGGGACACAGAACGTGCCCTACATCGTTGGTTTTGCCGAAGCTTTCCGGTTCACCTGCGGAGAGCGTGATCGTCGGGGCGCCCATGTCCGGCCATTGCGGGATCAGATCATCGGGCGGGTCCTGGAGGAAATCCCGGATTCTCGCCTGACCGGCCATCCTGAACTGCGCCTGCCCAACCACGCCAGTTTTGCCTTCAAAGACATGGACGGTGACCTGCTCATGACCCTGCTGGATGCGGCCGGTTTTGCCTGCTCGTCCGGCTCGGCCTGCAAGACCGGCAACCCCGAGCCCAGTGAGGTGATGGCGGCCATCGGCCTGCCGCCGCAGTGGGGGCTGGGTTCCCTGCGTATCACCCTCGGAAAGGATTCAACCGCCGCGCAGGTGGAAGCGTTCCTGGATGTGCTACCAGGTCTTGTGCAGAAGGCAAGAGCGTTAAACCAGAGGTGTACTGGGATAATCGGTGAATAATGCCTAAAGTCGTCGTTGCCATGTCAGGCGGGGTGGATTCCTCGGTTGCCGCGGCCTTGCTCAAACAGCAGGGTTATGATGTAACCGGTATGATGCTGCGTCTGTGGAGTGAATCGGGACACGAAGATTCCAACCGTTGCTGTACCCCCGACTCGATGGCTCAGGCGCGCCGCGTGGCTGCCATTCTCGATATCCCCTTCTATGCTGTTGATGTAAAAGAGATGTTCCGTTCCACGGTGGTACAGACTTTCCTGGACGGCTACGCCCAGGGCCTGACGCCCAACCCCTGCCTGGTCTGCAACCGGCAGATCAAATGGGGATACCTGCTCGAGCATGCCCGGGCGCTCGGTGCAGATTATCTCGCCTCCGGCCATTATGCCCGCAAGCGCGCAACGGCGGGTGGACGGGAAGAACTCCTGCGCGCCATGGATCATGCCAAGGACCAGAGCTATGTTCTGCACGTCCTGACCCAGGAACGCTTGGGACAGGCCCTTTTCCCGGTGGGGGAATATTCCAAGCCCGAGATCCGGGAACTCGCTCGCAGATTTAACCTGCCGACTGCCGGGCGCCCCGAGAGCCAGGACCTATGCTTCCTGGCGGGGCAGGATTACCGGGAATTTATCCGCCGGAATGCCCCAAAGATCGCCAAGCCGGGCCCCATCCTGGACCGCGCCGGGCGGATTATCGGTGAACACGGCGGGCTGGCCTACTATACCATCGGCCAGCGCAAAGGCCTGAGAATCCCGTCAAGCGTCCCGCTGTATGTGTTGACCAAGGATGCCGCTACCAATTCGCTGGTGGTCGGCGTGCAGGCCGAACTTGGGCAAAGTGTGCTCAAGGTCCAGGATGTCAATTGGATCGCCGGGACAGTACCGGCAGAATCAGTCCGGTTGCAGGTCAAGACGCGCTATACCGCCAGGGAAGCCTGGGCGATCGTCACGCCGCTGGAGGCGGGCCGGGTGGAGGTTCATTTTGAACTGCCGCAGCGTGACCTGACTCCTGGACAGGCAGCGGTATTCTATGATGGCGAGGTTGTTCTGGGTGGTGGGCTGATCCAACAATCTGCGTGTAGCCGGTCTATGTTATAATCCGGTAAAGTGAGCTGCTTATGACCTTTCCAGCCATTTTCTTTGGTATAGTCCTTTCCAGCGCGTACGGCACCGCCTTCCATTTTTGGAAGGGCGGCAGCCTGAACAAATTAATCCTGTATGTCGTCCTGGCCTGGCTGGGATTCTGGATTGGCCATATACTGGGTGGATTGACTGGATGGAGTTTCGCCTCCGTCGGTCCGATCAACACTGGCATGGCCACCCTCGGCAGCCTGGCTTTTCTGGTTGCCGGGGATTGGTTGGGCCGCGTGGAAGTCGTCCGCAAGTAACAAACGAACAGAAAAGAAAATTCCTCCCCCAGCCGGGGAGGAATTTTTTGGGTTCAAATGAGGGAATTACAAGGGTTTGACGTGCGCAGCCTGTAGGCCCTTGGGTCCCTGTTCGATTTCGAACTCGACCTGCTGGCCTTCCTGGAGGGTGCGGAACCCTTCGGACTCTATGGCGCTGTAGTGGACGAACACGTCCGGACCACCTTCGCGTGCGAGGAAGCCGAAGCCCTTCGACGCATTGAACCATTTGACCGTACCGGTCACACGCTCTGCCATTTTATTGCTTCTCCTTAAAGTGAACAAAAAGAATAGGATGACGGGGTGCGGTATTCAGTGCGGACGAGGTGCTTCAACCATGTTAGCTTAAAAAACGCCGGCCCGTGGATATTGCGCTTGGGCCGGCTTCCTGCGAATTCCAGCACGAACACGTACCACCAACAATCCACATTTTATCTGGCGGGTGAAATTCCGTCAAGACCTTAAAATCACATTAATATCCATGTCTCTTTTCATGATAATATTATTAATATAAAGGATCGCCCTCATGCAACCGAGAATTGAATCATTTCTCTCCGCCCGTCTGCACCTCTCCCCCCAGATCACAGGGGATCGCATCACCTTCATCAGCAACCTGTCCGGGCGCTTGAGCTTGTACGGCATGTATTATGGCGGCTCGCTGCCGGAACCGCTCCTTCCGCCGCACATTGCCATGCAGAATCCCGAACTGATCGGCGGGCGTTCTTTTTTTGTCTTTCCCCTGCTGGATAAGACCCTGGTCATGCTTGACCAGGACGGCGATGAGAATTACCAGCCCATGCTGATTCCCTTGCTGGGCGGGTTTTCCGAACCCGCCTTCGATAATTTCTTTAAAAACTACCGTGTTCATTTGAGCGGGTGTGATATCGACCGGAATATCGTGTATTTCAATGCCGAACGGCGGGATGCTCCCCTCCAGGAAGCCTACCGCGCTGACCTGCGCACCAATAAACTCGAAAAGCTGGACCAATCCGAGTGGGGTGCGTTCCCGGCCGGATATAGCGAGGATCACTCGAAGGTCTTCATCAGTGACAGCTACAGCATGGGCGATGGCGTGTTGTACCTGCTGGAGGATGGCCGGAAGAGCCTGCTGCTTGGCAAACCGCTCGATCAGCGCAAGCCCGGCGAAACGGTGGCCTTGAACGGCCTGGGTTCGGCCGAGTTCACCCCGGGCGGGAACGCCGCCCTCGTGACGACCGCCCTTTTCGACGATAAGTACAGCCTTGGCTTGATCGACTTCGGCCGGCCGGGCGAGCTCCTACCGGTCAAACTGGATGGCCTGGTCCATAGCGGGGTTGGCGAACTGGTGGCATGCTCCCAGCTGAAAGGCAGCCACTACGTCGTTCACTTTAATGTCGATGGCTGTTCCTGGCTGTATGAGGGGATTCTCTACGAAGAGAAACGCAGCCTGTCGCTCAGGTATGTCATTGTCGGCGATGGCGACTTGGCAGGGGGCGTGCTGGAGCATTATTACTACGACAAGGCCGGCGACCGCTTCGTGCTGTCGTTTTCCACCGCCACCAGCCCGACCCAGCTCTTTACTGTCGAGGCCAAAGATCGCCTCACCATTGTCATGCACACCGAGGAACGTTTGCTGGGCATCCCGGAAAGCCAGCTTTCGCAGGGCGAAGAGGCCACCTTCGTATCTTTTGATCGCACCCGTGTATCAGCCCGCCTGTATCTCCCGGCTGAGTCGCTTGGTTTTCATGGCGCGCGCCCGTTGGTCTATTACATTCATGGCGGGCCGCAGGGTCAGGAGCGCCCGGATTTCGCCTGGTTCTCGATGCCGCTGATCCAGTTCCTGACCATGCGCGGCTTTGCCGTCTTCGTGCCGAACGTGCGTGGTTCCACCGGGTACGGGCTGGATTACACCAAACAGGTTGACCGGGACTGGGGAGGTCAGGATCGTCTTGACCATGTCCATGCCATGACGAAGGTACTGCCGAAGGATAAACGCCTGGATCTTCAGCGTGCGGCCGTGATGGGACGCTCTTACGGCGGGTACATGACCCTGACCATGGCCGGCCGCCATCCGCAGTTGTGGTCGGCTGCCTGCGATATGTTTGGCCCCTATGACCTGCAGACTTTTTCTGCCCGCATCCCGGAGACGTGGAAACCCTACTACCGTGTCGCACTGGCAGATCCGGGGACCGCCGCCGGTCGGGCATTCCTGCAGGATCGTTCTCCTAAGACCTACCTGGATGCCCTGGCCTGCCCGCTGCTGGTCATCCAGGGCCGCAACGATCCGCGCGTGGTGGCGAAAGAATCAGAAGAGTTGGTTTCTGATTTGAAGAAAAAAGGCAAGGATATCGAAATCCTGCTCTTTGAGGATGAAGGCCATGATGTTCTGAAATATGCCAACCGGGTAACGTGCTACAATGCCATCGCAGATTTCTTCGCGAAATATCTAAAGCCTTAAAAGATTCAAACACAAAGGACAAGAAGGAATTATAAGTTTTTGAATCCTAAGGAATTCCTAAGTCATCTTTGTGACCTTAGTGTTTAGAAGGTCTTAATGCCCTGGAACTTGAATACCACCCATTCCCAGCCCGGTGATCTGGCCCTACTGGTGGGCCTGCGTCACAAGCATTTCATCTTCCCGCTCATTCCCGGCGGGACGTTTCACACCCATCGCGGCATCCTTTACCATGATGAATTAATCGGCAAGCCCTGGGGCAGCCAGGTCTTCAGCCACCAGGGCAGTCCCTTCTTCATCTTGCAGCCCTCTCTGGCAGACCTGCTGCAGGATCTAAAGCGCAGCACCCAGATCATGTACCCCAAGGACATCGGCTTCATCCTCACCAGCATGTCAGTCGGGCCCGGCCAGACCGTTCTGGAGGCCGGCACCGGCTCCGGCTCCATGACCGTGGCGCTGGCCTATTCCGTCGGTCCACAGGGGCATGTTGTTTCGTACGAGCGCCGTCCTGAGTTCCAGGCCCTTGCCTGCAAAAACCTCGAGCGGCTCGGTCTGGACGGGCGCGTCGATTTCAAGCTTGGTGATATCGCCGATGGGTTTATCGAAACGGACGTGGATGCGCTCTTCCTGGATCTACCCAACCCTTGGGATTACATCCCCCAGGTTCGCCAGGCTCTCAAGCCGGGCGGATTTTTCTGCAACCTGGTGCCCACCTTCAACCAGGTCGAAACCCTGCTGTACGCCCTGCGGCGCGAGCATTTTGCCTTTATCGAAGTGTGCGAACTGCTCATGCGCTACTACAAGCCCGAACCCACCCGCCTGCGTCCCACCGACCGCATGGTCGCCCATACCGGCTACCTGATCTTCGCCCGCCGCATCGAGCCTAGTGAAGATGAACGCGCTCGCGCATTGCTCGATGAAGAAGGCGGAGTTGAGGATGTGAAAGAAGATCTTTCCGCCGATCCTGCCGAATAAACCGTAAGGGCGTACACCATTTTCCCCGGGACCCTATGAATTATTCCGAAACCATCGCCGCCCAATTGCATGTTAATGCCTCCCAGGTGGAGGCCGCTGTCCGCCTTCTCGACGAAGGCAACACCGTCCCCTTTATCGCCCGCTACCGCAAGGAAATGACCGGCACGCTGGACGATGAACAGGTCCGCATCGTTGCCGATGAGATCGTCCGCTTGCGGGCTATTGACAAGCGCCGCCTGGCCATCCTGAAATCCATCCAGGAACAGGGCAAATTGAGCGAGGAACTCAAGGCAGCCATGCATGCCGCAGGGACGATGACCATCCTGGAGGACCTGTATGCGCCTTACAAGCCCAAACGCCGGACGCGCGCTATGATTGCACGCGAAAAAGGCCTTGAAGGTCTGGCGGAGCAAATCCTCCAGCAGCTGTTGACCGGCCGCAGCCTGAATGACATCGTCAAGGAGTCGTACCTCAATGAACAAGTGACCTCTGTGGAAGCTGCCCTGCAGGGGGCGCGCGACATCGTTGCCGAGACCATCAGTGACAACGCCAATGTGCGCAGTGCCACCCGGGAGAAGGCCCTCAAATTTGCCACGCTGGTGAGCGAAAAAGTCGCGGATTCCGTGGACGAGAAACGCGTTTACGAATCTTATTATGCCTTCGCAAACCAGATCGACCGGCTCAAGCCGCACCAGATCCTGGCGCTCAACCGCGGCGAGAAGGAAGGCATTCTCAAAGTACATGTGGATTTGGATGAACGTGACTGGCACGCATCCATTGCAGCCGAGTTCCAGGAGGATATCCTCTCGCCCTTCTCCGACCAGCTTAGCCTGGCCATCGAAGATTCCGCCGAGCGCCTGCTGCTCCCGGGCATCGAAAGGGACGTGCGCCGGGAACTGGGTGAAAAGGCGGATGGGCATGCCATCAACGTTTTTGCCACCAACCTGCGTGCCCTGCTCTCCCAGCCGCCGCTGGCCGGCCAGACCGTGCTGGGCCTCGACCCGGGTTTTCGCACTGGTACCAAAGTGGCAGTGGTGGACCCCACCGGCAAGCTGCTGGATACCGGCACCATTTACCCGCACGAACCAAAGAACGATTGGGACGGGGCGCTGACCACGCTCGAGGACATGGTCAACCGCCATCATGTCAGCCTGATCACCATCGGCAATGGCACCGCCTCGCGCGAGACCGAGAAACTGGTGGCCGAATTGACCCGCAACAAGGCTGGGACTACCAAATACCTGATCGTGAACGAAGCCGGCGCCTCGGTCTACTCGGCCTCGGCCCTGGCCCGCCATGAATTCCCGGACTTGGATGTATCGATCCGCGGGGCGGTCTCCATTGCCCGGCGCGTCCAGGACCCGCTGGCCGAACTGGTCAAGATTGATCCCAAATCGATTGGTGTGGGTATGTACCAGCATGATGTGGACCAATCTGCCCTGGCGCATTCGCTGGATGGGGTGGTGGAAAGTGTGGTCAATGCCGTGGGCGTGGATGTGAATACCGCCTCGCCGGCCCTGCTGACGCATGTCGCTGGCGTTGGCCTGAAACTGGCTGCTTCCATCGTTGCGTACCGGGATGCCAACGGCGCATTTCATTCCCGCGACGAGCTGCGCAGTATCTCCGGCCTGGGCCCGAAAGCTTTCGAACAATCCGCCGGATTCATGCGCATCCGGGCGGGCGCCAACCCGCTGGATGCCTCCGCCATCCACCCCGAGTCATATGCCATTGCCGAGGCTGTTCTCGAACATGCCGGGATTTCACCGGCAACCCCGCTCCATGCCCGCAAACCGGCCCTCGACGCGCTGCTTGCGAAAACCTCGCCTGAAAAACTCGCCGCTGATGTGGGCTGCGGCCTGCCTACGTTGAAGGATATCCTTGAACAGCTGGTCCGTCCAGGGCGTGATCCGCGGTCCGATACTCCCGCGCCCATTTTGCGTTCGGACGTGCTCAAAGCAAAGGATCTGCTGGTTGGCATGGAACTCAAGGGCACCGTCCGCAATGTGGTTGACTTCGGCGCATTCGTGGATATCGGCGTCAAGCAGGATGGCCTGCTGCATAAATCCCGCATCCCTCCTGGCACCCTGCTCAAGGTGGGCGATATTATTAACCTGGAAATCCTGAAAATCGAGCCCGAGCGCGGTCGCATCAGCCTGGGCTGGGCTGCGTCTCGCGACCGCGAGGTCTTGTCCCACGCCAGCGGGACGATGAAGCAATAGATTAAAAGAACCGGGTGCCTTCATGAACCCGGTTCTTTTAATAAAATTTCACGAATAGATCTGCCAGCCGTGCGGGTAATGGTTTTTGAGGATGCCTTGAACGCGCTTGCCCCAACCCAGCGGCCAGCCGTCCACGGTCACCAGGGTCCAGCCGGGTGTGCCATCGCTTGGGATGGTTTCGCCGCTTAAGAACGCCTGCACGGACGTACGATGTTTGCCTGGTTCCTCTGAAGGCAGATCCAGCACATGCCTTGCCCTTGCCTGTCCCGGTTGCAGGAACAGTGCCAGCGGGTGCGCCGGTTCGAAACGCTCCTTCTTGAACGTCCCAAGCCAGACTCCGGGATGCAGCACGTGCAAAGCACCGAAATCCGGCAATTCTTCGGGGATGAAATACAGCCGCTCAGCTCGAACCCGCAACCGGTCCGCCGGGAAATCTACCCGCAGCACCTCGCCGGCGAACTCCTGCCATAACCGGTGTTGCAACGTGGACGGGCTGGCCCGCCGGTCTGGTTCCCATTCCGCAATTAAATTCGCTGGTCCCTTCCGCCTCAACAGACAAATAAAATGGCCGTCCCCGTTTACCCGGTGTGGGAACAGCCGCACCGCTCCCCTCAGCTTATCATTTTTTTTATTGTTTGTTTTTTCAATGGTTTCTTCCAGCCATTCCGGCTTGCCCGGCATGAACCCCGGAAGTTGTGGCATTGCAACTATTTCGAATTCTCCTGATCCATTCCCATCCATTTGTTTGGTTAAAAATTCGTCGATCACCGCTTCATCCTCTTCCGGCGCAAATGTACAGGTGGAATAAAGCAGATACCCACCCGGCTTAACCAGCTTGGCAGCCACGCGCAGGATGTTGCGCTGGCGGATGGCGCAGCCAGCCACCATTACCGTCGACCAATCCCGGCGAGCGCCCATATCTTTCCTGAACATGCCTTCGCCTGAGCAGGGCGCGTCCACCAGCACGCGGTCGAAGAACGCGCCGAAGTGATCGGCCAACCGCTCGGGGGTTTCGTTGGTGATGACCACATTCCCGGCGCCCCAGCGTTCCATGTTGACCGCCAGGTGCCCGACCCGTTTGTCCTTGATCTCGTTTGCCACCAGCAAGCCGTGTCCCTGCATCCGCGCAGCCAGGGCGGTGGTTTTCCCGCCGGGAGCCGCTGCCAGGTCCAGCACCCGCATGCCTTTGGCGGAGGCGGGATGAAGGGAAATGGAACCCTCCTGTGGGTCATACGGTGCGCACATCAGCAGTTCGGCCGGCGACATCGCCGAGGGATCCTGAAGGTAGTACAACCCGGCCAAATGATAGGGATGCTTGCCGGGTTCCCTGCTCCCTGCCTCTCTCCCTCCGCGATCGCGGAGCATGGTGTCCCATAAAGGGATACCCGTCCGGGAAGAAGGGTTAGGTGTGAGGGAGGTGCTGAAGGTAAATGCAGAATCGCACCACGGCACCGGTTCACCAAGAGCAAATGGCGAGATCCTTTGGAACTGCGCCGTACTGAGCTTGAGTGTATTAACGCGCAGACCGCTGACCGGGCTTCTCTCCAGCGCAGCGGCAAAGGCGTCATACTCATCACCGAGCAGACGCCGCATGCGCTCGAGGAATAAGGGTGGCAAGGGCTGGAGTGGGTCGGGTGACATCGCAGGTATTATAAGGCACTTGGCTCGTCGCAAAGGTATAATCGATGGCGGCAGAACGATGGCAATTTTACCGGAAACCATGCCAGAGGAATTGGAGAGACCATATGCGCATCGAAGACCTGAACTGGATGGATGTTGAAGGATACCTCAAACATGATGACCGCCTGATCCTGGTGATAGGTGCCTGCGAGCAGCACGGTCACCTTTCCCTGCTCTCAGATGTGAAAATTCCACTGGCCTTGGCGGACGCGGCTGCAGAGCAGACTTGTGTTCTGATGGCTCCGGCGGTGAACTTTGGTTCCAGCCCGTACTTCCTTGACTATCCCGGTACGCTCAGCCTGCGCCTTTCCACTTTGATGGATGTGACGGAAGATATCATTCGTTCCGCTTACCGCCAGGGATTCAAACGCATCCTTGTATTGAATGGACATGGGGGAAACAATGGCCTAAAAATGCGCCTGGGGGAATTGGCCAACCAATTGCCGGGCCTGAAGCTGCAGTGGTACGCCTGGTGGATGTCGCACAGTGTAGAAGAGGTTGCTCTACGGCACCAGCTTAAACCCGCACATGCCAACTGGTTGGAGGCCTTCCCTTTTACCATTGTGGCTGACCTGCCTAAAGCGCAAAAGACCCCGCCGCAGGTTCCGTCGGATATCATGGATGCCCATACCGCCCGGGAAGTTTATGGAGATGGCAGCTTTGGAGGCAGCTACCAGGCTGTGCCTGAGATCATGCAGGAAATGTTCGATGCCTGCTTGCGTGATATATTGCAGATGCTGAAATTTTATTAGTTGGCTTGTAACGATATATATAGTTTCCAGATGTCGTTGTCTATCATTGAAGGTTTGCAATAAAATCAAGCGCCTCAGACAAACAGCACTCGTAGTGGGGATCATCTCTGGACGCATCAATGCGGAGAATCCTGTTGGGGTTGAGACGACATTCCAGCCATTCTTCCAGCAGGCCCTCGGTGGCCTGCAAATCATCCCGGGTGGCTATTTCGAGTTGCCGGTTACGCCGGGTGAAGCGTTCCATCACCACTTCCAGCGGCGCGGTAAGCCAAAGAATACCCTCGGGCGGCGGTTGAGCCGAACGGATCTGGCTAACCAGCCTTTCACACAGGCCATATTCCTGGGTAGAGAGCAATCCCTTGCGTAGGAACAAGCGGGTGAAGACGAAAAAATCCATTTCCAGCCCGCCATCCTGGAGGCCGGTCCTGACATCCGCACGGATCAGGCGTTCCTGTTCGGCGCGTAACAGCAGGTAATCGATCTGGTTGGCAAGTGCGAAACCGGCATCTTTTTTAAAGAAGGATTGGAAGGGACGAGCGGTATGTTCCTCCAGGCCGGTGGCAAAATCTCCCGCCGCGCACAAAGCCTGTGTGAGGGTGGTCTTGCCGATCCCGCTGTTGCCAGCCACGATTATCAGTTTACCCATTCCAGGGGTTTCTTCAGATTATTTTCGGGAGGATGTATACCAATCTTCGCTCCGTAATGGCAGACCACTTCGACCGTCGTCGCCGGGTTTTACCAGCAAAGCCTGGTACACGTTCAGGCTTTCAGCGGTAAAACCATATGCCGAACCGGACATGAACAGCCGCCAGACACGATAGGTTGGCTCTTCCACATATTTCAGCGCCTGCTCGTGATGAGCTTCCAGGCGGCGTACCCAATTACGCAAGGTCAGGGAATAATGTTCGCGCAGGCTCTCGACATCCCGGACTTCAAAGCCGGATTGCTCGGCTGCCTGCAGGGTGACATTGATCGGAACCAGTTCGCCGTCCGGAAAGACATACGTGTTGCTAAACGTGGGGCCGCGCGCCACTGGATTGCTGGCGCGACTGGCGATCCCGTGATTAAGAAATACACTGCCGGGTTTGAGTAATTTCCAGGCTTGGGTAAAATAGGATGGCAACAATGCCGTGCCCACATGCTCAAACATGCCCACGCTGACCAGGACATCGTAACCATTGGAATCGTTCATTTCACGGTAATCACGCACTTCAACGCGACAATGATCGGATAGTCCCGCGGCCGCGATGTGTTGGTTGGCCAGGTCGGCTTGCGGCTGGCTAAGGGTGATACCGGATGCGTCCACTCCGTAGTGCTGGGCGGCATATATTATTAATCCTCCCCAACCGCAGCCGATGTCGAGCAAGCGCTGACCCGGCTTCAGGCGCAACTTGCGGCAGATGAGCTCCAATTTCTGTTCCTGGGCGGCGTCCAGATCCTCATCCACAGAATGAAAGTACGCACACGAGTAGACCATGCGCTGGTCGAGCCACAGGGAATAAAAATCATTGGAAACATTGTAGTGATAGGTGACGGCCTGCCGGTCGCGTTCGATGGAATGCTGCTTGCCGGATAAGCGGGCTGGACCACGCCTGACCGGTTGGCGGTTTTTAATGGAAGGCAGTCGTAACAGGTCGCTGGCGGCACGCAATTTTTTGCGTCCCCCCAGCGTAATCTGTGCCAGATGGTCTGCCAGATTAAAAACCGACTCAAGATCGCCATCGATGTCGAAATCATCGTAAATATAGGCTTCGCCCAGACTTACTTCCGTGCCGGGTATCAGCATGGCCCGCAATGCGGCTGGGTTTTTTAGGACCAGGGTGGCTGGTTGGAGGGTTTCGTCGGGCCAATGCGTCCCATCCCATAAGCGAACACCAATTTTCAACCCTGGATACCCGCCAAACAATTCTTCAAGCAAATGCAAGGTCAAATGTTTTGCTTCGTCGGATTGATTATCAGTATTGTTCCTTTTTGCAGACATAATGCCCTCTCATGGATCTGAGATTGCGCGATGTCCTTCCCGGGCAATCCTTTTAAAGTCACAAGTCTTTGACAGCCTGGATGCCTTTTAATGCGCCGATCTCACCGGAATGGATGAGGCTGTGATTGATCACGAGAATAAACAAGGTGGCGATGCTTCGTTCGCCGCGGGCGGTTTTAACCACCCGATCGAGCTCAGCCGGGGTCAGTTTATCCAGGCAGGCATCCGTGGCAGCGCGCACAGCCTGCTGGTAAGCCAGAATGGGTTCCAGAGCCAGAGTCATATTCTTGACCTCTTCCCAGCCGCCGCTATATCCTGGCGGCACCTTCACACCCGTTTTTTCAGCCCATCCGCCTTCGTCCCAAAGCTTCGGTTTCCCCTGCATTTGCGTTTGCACGAAGGCGTCTTCCGAGTTCAGGAAGTGGACAAAAATCGCACTGATGGGATTGGCAGTACCGGGCGGCGTCCAGTTGAATTGTTCTGTGGTCAAATCCTTAAGGAATTCGTCGGTCTGGCGGCGGACCGCTGCGATCAATTGCCGGATGAATTCAATGGTATCCATATATAACTCCTTGGTCTTTGTTGATTAATTATTTTACCCTTATTTCAAAAAGAAAAATGAGACCAAGGTTAAATTATTTATGGAACATCCTCCGAAAAGTTTATAGGAAGGAGAAGATGCTATTCCATAATCCTTCGGGAAGTTTTGCTATTCCAAAACAATCTCAATTGGCATCGCAAGCAATCATTTCACGCGCGTCAGGATGATCACTGGAATGATGCGGGTTGTTTTGCGCTGGTATTCTGCAAAGCCCGGCATCATCGCCACCATTTGGTCATACAAACGCGTTCTTTCTGATTCCGTGGCAACGCTTGCCCGGGCCTGAAACTGTTCGCTGCCGGTCTCCACAGTCACCAGCGGATTGGCCCGGAGGTTGTAATACCAATCCGGGTTGGTGGGGGCGCCGCCTTTGGAGGCGATCACCACCAACCGGTCGCCATCGCGGATGCAGGCAACCGGGTTGATGCGGGGTTCCCTGCTTTTTGCCCCGATGGTATGCAGGAGCAGCAACGACTTACCGGCGAACGGACCGCCCACTTTCCCACCATTGGCTCGAAACTCCTGGATGATCCCCAGGTTGCGGTCATTTTGAACACTCATAAGAATCTCCTTTCGTACCTAATAAAATTGGAGCAGATTGCTGCCTAATTATTACACATTTTCATCTGCCTTGTTCCATCTACGGATTATTTCCCCAGTGTTCTGATCCTCAATTCTCATTCCTAGATGCCCCAAATTCGTTTCCCAATCGATTTTCTTCCAATAATTAATACCTAATCCCTGATCCCTTCTCACCTGATTATCTGCTCTCTCCTCTCTGCTCTTCTTTTCTTCTGAAAATCCGCTTGACGAAATAGGACCAAACAAGTATAATTCTGCTCTTGAATAAGAGTCAAATCTGCGACCCAACCGCGAGCGCTTGAAGCAAATGGCTTCATAGCGCTTGCTTTTGTCTGTCTCTGGCAATGGCGGAAGATTAAGCCAGGATGATAAAGTTGCAGGCCTTAGTTCACAAAGATGAGGAGCTGGCCTAGTGGAAACCAAAGGACTTGTTTCATTACGCATCAGTCTGGCTTCGCCTGAGACGATTCTATCATGGTCATATGGCGAAGTACTTAAACCAGAGACGATCAATTATCGCCGTCTCCGGCCGGAAAAAGACGGGCTATTTTGCGAAGCCATCTTTGGCCCCACTCGTGACTGGCAATGTTACTGCGGCAAGTATAAGAATCCCCGTTACAAAGGCATCACCTGTGATAAATGCGGCGTGGAAGTAACCCGCTCATCGGTCCGCCGCGAACGCATGGGCCATATCGTGCTGGCTACGCCGGTGGCCCACATCTGGTACACCCGCCGCATTCCCTCCTACCTGGGCATGCTGCTGGATGTCTCGCGCCGCAATCTGGACCGGGTGCTGTACTTTGCCCAATATATCGTCAGCTATGTGGATGAGGACGCCCGCCAGAAGGCGCTCAAACGCCTGGAGGATGAAATCTCTGTTTCAGAGCGCGAACAGGCCAGCGTCATCAACTCGAAGATTGCCGAAATCAAGACGGGCCGTGATAAAAAATTAAGCGAACTCCAGCAGAAAAAAACCGAACTGGAACACAAATTTGATGAACAAACTGCCACTGCACTGGAACCGATCATCCAGGAAGGGCAGCGCCTGGAACTCTTCTTCCAGGAAAACAAGGGCAAAGTGCTTAAGGAAGCGGTTGTTTTTGGCAGCACGGGAACCGTGATCGCGGAGGCCGGCATCAAGGTCGCCGCGACCCATATTACCAAGGTGCAGAAATTCGTTCAAGGCCAGTTGGATGGGATCGAGAACGGGCTCAAAGACGAGAAGCAACGTGCTTTGGAAGAAGTCAAGATGGAAGCCGCCAAGTTCAAGGCGGAAGCCGACGAGGAGATGAACGCCCTGCGTTCCCAACTCGAAGATCAGACCTCCACCAGCCACGATGCCAATGCCCGCCAGCGGGATGAATTGCTCGAACTGCGGCCCTTCACCTTCCTGGGTGAGATCCGCTATCGCGAGTTGAAGCAGCGCTGGGGCCAGGTCTTCCGTGCCGATATGGGTGCTGAAGCTTTCTACGATATTCTGCGCCGGCTCGACCTGGATAAACTGACCGAGGAACTCTGGAAAGAGGTCAAGACCACCAAGTCCAAGCAGAAGCGCAAGAAGGCCACCTCCCGGCTGAAAGTCGCGGAGGCATTCCGCCGTTCCAAGAATCGCCCGGAATGGATGATCCTGACCGTCCTGCCGGTTATCCCGCCGGACCTGCGCCCGATGGTGCAGCTGGATGGCGGTCGTTTTGCCACTTCAGATCTTAATGATCTATACCGCCGGGTCATCAACCGCAATAACCGCCTCAAGCGCTTGCTCGAATTGGGCGCGCCGGATGTAATCGTCCGGAATGAGAAACGTATGTTGCAGGAAGCGGTCGATTCCCTGATCGATAATTCCCAACGCGGCAAGGCGCTTTCCCGCCGCGGCCGCCGTGAGTTACGTTCCCTGAGCGATATGCTCAAGGGCAAGAAAGGCCGCTTCCGCCGAAACTTGCTGGGCAAGCGTGTAGATTATTCCGGCCGCTCGGTCATCGTGGTAGGCCCACAGTTGAAACTGTACCAATGCGGTCTTCCCAAGGCCATGGCGCTGGAGTTGTTCCGCCCGTTTGTGATCGCCCGGCTGGTATCCCATAATTATGCAGCCAATGTCAAGGGCGCTCGCCGCTTTATCGAACGGAACCGGCCGGAAGTTTATGAAGCCCTTGAAGAAGTCATCAAGGACCGTCCGGTCCTGTTGAACCGTGCTCCCACCCTGCACCGCCTGGGCATCCAGGCATTCGAGCCGGTGCTGATTGAAGGTTCGGCCATTCAATTGCACCCGCTGGTTTGTACCGCCTTTAACGCCGACTTCGATGGTGACCAGATGGCTGTTCACGTACCACTTTCCGACAAGGCGGTACAGGAAGCCCGGCGCCTGATGCTGGCTTCCAAGAACCTGCTCAAACCTGCCGATGGTGAGCCGATCATCGCTCCCTCGAAGGATATGGTGCTGGGCGTTTTCTACATGACCATGCTGCAGGCCCGTCCCCACAAGGGTGATGACCGGGCTTTCGCTGATATTGACGAAGTTGATATGTGTTACCAGCTGGGCCAGGTGGAGATTCATACCAAGATCAAGATCCGCATGAAAACCTGGTACGCCGAGAATGGCGACCGCCTGGCTGAACCCGAAACCCGCATCCTCGATACAACCGTTGGACGGGTCATGTTCAACCGCATCCTGCCTGAGAAGGTGCAGTTCATCAACCGCCAGTTGGAAAAAGGCGGCATTAAAGACCTGATCGCCGAAGTATATGAACTTTACGGACAGGATGTGACCACCGAGACTGCCGACGCCATCAAGCGCATCGGTTTCGAATATGCCATGCGCTCCGGAACCACCATCGCAGTTAGCGATATCACCATCCCGCCCGAGAAGGCCGAAATTATTGACGCGGCCCTCAAGGATGTGGAACTGGTGCAACGCGATTTCCGCCGTGGCCTGCTGACGGAACAGGAACAGAACGAGCGCATCATCCAGACCTGGCAGCAAACCACCAATGACGTTGCCAAGGCCGTCAAGAACTACCTGGACCCGGATGGCAATCTGGCCACGATGGCCAACTCCGGCGCTACCAAAGGCGGTTTCGGCCCCATTAGTCAGTTGGCTGGCATGCGCGGTCTGATGGCTGACCCGTCCGGTCGCATCATCCCGATGCCGATCCGCTCGAACTTTCGCGAGGGCCTGACCGCCCAGGAATATTTCATTTCGACCCACGGCGCCCGTAAAGGCCTGGCTGACACCGCCTTGCGAACTGCAGATGCCGGTTATTTAACCCGCCGCCTGGTGGATATTGCCCAGGATATTATCATCAACGAACAAGACTGCGGTACGCACCTGGGCATCTGGATCCGCCGGAAGGATGATGTCGCCGGTCAATCCATGATGTCACGTCTATATGGGCGATTGGTAGCCGAGCGCGTGCTCGACCCTAAGACCGGCGAAGTGTTGGCTGAGAGGGACGATCCACTTGATCACGAGCTTTCCCGCAAAATTGCCGTGGCAGAGGTGGAGGAAGTTAAAGTCCGCTCGGCGCTGACCTGCGAACTGACCCATGGGATCTGTGCCAAATGCTACGGCATTGATATGGCGCGTGGTACCATGGTTGAGATGGGTTCGGCGGTCGGCATAGTAGCGGCCCAATCGATCGGTGAACCGGGTACGCAATTGACCCTGCGTACCTTCCATACCGGCGGCGTGGCTGCCGGCGGCGACATCACCACCGGCCTGCCGCGCGTGGAAGAACTATTCGAATCACGAAGAATGCCGAAGGGCGAAGCAGTTGTCGCCGAGATCAAAGGCACGGTGCGGATCGTCCAGTCGGACAAGTATGCTGATATGCGCCTGGTACATGTTGAACATAGTGAGATGATCCACGATGAGTTCGATGTGCCGGCGGAATGGACCATCCAGGTGAAGGATGAAGATGAAGTTAAATCCGGCGAAGTGATCGCCACGCTGGATGAAGCGACCATCGCGGCCGAACATGCCGGCAAAGTGCGCGTGGAAAAGCGTAAAGTGTTTGTTTCGCACGAGGAACGCGAAGAATTTGAACACGAAATTCCTACCACCCTGCGCTTGCTGGTAAAAGAAGGTGACCACGTAGATGAAGGCCAGCCGCTGACAGAAGGTTCTCTGAACCCGCACCGCGTTTTGCGTGTGCAGGGACGCGAAGCCTGCCAGATGTATCTGCTGAATGAGATCCAGAAGGTTTATCGTTCGCAGGGCCAAAACATCCACGACAAGCATTTTGAAGTCATCATCCGCAAGATGATGAGCAAGGTGCAGGTCTTCCGCCCGGGTGATACCCGTTATCTGCCCGGTGACGCCGTGGAGAGATTGGAGATCCAGAAGGTCAACGAGCAACTGTTGGCTGAAGGAAAAGTCCCGGCCAAATTCCATGAATTGCTGCTGGGCGTGACCAAAGCCTCCCTGAGCACCGACTCGTGGCTCTCGGCCTCCTCGTTCCAGCATACCATCAAGGTGCTGGCGGGGGCTGCCATCGGCGCGACCACTGACCCGCTCTTTGGGTTGAAGGAGAACGTCATTATCGGCAAGCTGATACCGGCTGGTACGGGCTTCGTGCATGGCCGCTTCGAAGTAACTGAACAGGCCTTGAAGCAGGCGGGCTCCTCCCAATGGACGGAAATCCAGGATACCGGTTCATCGGATTAGACTTATAGAAGGTTCCAGCGGGGCGGTCATTTGACCGCCCCGTTTTTATTTATCCTTTCGGGCGCACGTCTCCTTGACGCTTTGCCTCTTTCCCCGTAAGATAGCCAGTAGAACATAATTTCCGCTCAATCCCCCATCCATGGCCCCTTATAAAATCAGGGGAGGTATTGGTTGGAGTTGAGTGTGGGAGAATTCCATGGAACTCGGCCTAGTACGTAAAATAGATATTGACAAGGAAATGCAGCAAGCCTACCTCGATTACGCCATGAGTGTGATCGTGGCACGCGCCTTGCCGGATGCACGCGATGGCCTCAAGCCGGTCCAGCGTCGCATTCTGTACGCCATGTACGATATGGGCATCCGCGTGGACAGTCCTTATCGTAAATCCGCCCGTATCGTCGGTGAGGTGCTGGGCAAATATCACCCACATGGTGACCTGTCGGTTTATGAATCCATGGCACGCATGGCACAGGATTTTTCCATGCGAACCCTGTTGGTGGACGGGCAGGGCAACTTTGGCTCGGTGGACGGCGACCCGCCGGCAGCCATGCGCTATACCGAAGCCCGCCTGGCCGCCCCGGCCCTGGACCTTCTGGCCGATATTTCCAAGAATACGGTTGACTTTACCGATAATTTCGACGGCACATTGACCGAGCCGGTGGTGCTGCCCTCGGCCATCCCCAACCTGTTGGTCAACGGGGCCACCGGTATCGCGGTTGGGATGGCGACCAATATCCCGCCGCACAACCTGTCCGAAATCGTGGATGCCTGCGTTTATATGCTCGAAAAATGGGAGAAACTCGACGATATTAATGTAGATGATTTGATGGAATTCGTGGAAGGTCCGGATTTTCCCACTGGCGGCATTATCATCGAACAGAAGGGCGAGGAGGGCATCGAGGCTGCTTACGGCAAGGGGCGCGGCCGCGTCACCATCCAGGCTAATGCGCACGTGGAAGAAATGGAACGTGGCAAGAGCCGCATCATCGTCACCGAGCTGCCCTACCAGGTCAACAAATCCAACCTGATCGAGCGGATCGCCGAACTGGTACGGGATGGAAACCTGGAGGGCATAACTGATCTGCGGGATGAGTCCGACCGGCAGGGGTTGCGCATCGTGATCGAACTTACCAAGAATGTGGAACCCGAGAAGGTGCTGGCCGCCCTATACAAGCGCACACCCATGCAGTCCACATTCAGCATCAACCTGCTGGCGCTGGTGGATAACGAGCCGCGCCTGTTGAACCTGAAACAGGCCCTGCGTGTTTACCTTGACCACCGGTTGGTGGTGATCAAACGCCGGGCAGAGTATGACCTGGAACGTGCCCGGGCCCGGGCGCACATCCTGGAAGGCTACCTGATCGCGCTGAAGAATCTGGACGAGATTATCAATCTGATCCGAAATTCCCCGGATGTGGAAACGGCCCGTACCAGGTTGATGAAACACTTCAAGTTGTCGGAGCTTCAGGCCAATGCCATCCTTGAATTGCAATTGCGCCGCCTGGCTGCGCTGGAGCGCAAAAAGATCGAAACAGAATATAAAGAAACGATTGCTCTCATAAAGGACCTGGAAGGCCTGCTCAAATCTCCCAAAAAAATGCGCGGGGTGGCCTCAGAGGAACTGCTCAAAGTCAAGGCTGCATATGGAGACCGCCGGCGTACACAAATAGTCAGTATGAAAGGCCGTAAAACCAAAAAAGTGCCCCTGACGGCTGCTGAACTGGTCAAGGAGCAGGTGGTCTGGATCGGCATGACCATGGATGGTACGATTGCCCGCAGCCATGACGATAAACCGCCGCGCCTATCCGGTTCGGATGCCCCGAAACTGCTGGTCAAGGCCAATGCCACGGACACGCTCTATTTAGTGTGTGCACGTGGCCTGGCTGCGGCAGTGGCTGTGCATACCCTGCCGGAAGCCGAGAAGATTTCAGATGGCAACCCGTTCAATAAACAGTCACCACTCCAGGCGGATGAAATGCCAGTGGCGGCTTTCAGCCTGCCGGCTCGTAAATCTGCACTACCCGAAAACACCTGTATATTGACGGTCACGCGCGGAGGGATGGTGAAGAAATCAATTGTTGGAGAACTGCCGGGTCCGTCGGCCCAGACATTCCGGTTGGCGAATGTCAACGATGGCGATAGCCTGGGCTGGGCTGTTATGACGGACGGAAAGAAGGAAGTCCTGCTGGCAACGGCCCAGGGAATGGCGATCCGCTTCAGCGAAGAGGAGGTCCGGCCGATGGGGCTGGCGGCTGCGGGGGTCAATGGCATCAAATTGGGAGTTGGGGATGAGGTGGTAGGCGTACAAATCCTGCCTGTGACGGGAGAGATCTTCCTGGTTGCTTCCGATGGCAAGGCTAAGCGGGTGGAGCAGATGGATTTCCCTGCGCAGGGGCGCTATGGCAAGGGTGTGATCGGTTGGGAACTACCGGCACGTGTCACCCTGGCGGGGCTGGCGGCCGGTCGGAAAAATGATATGCTGACCCTGCATCTGGCCAAAGCCGTACCCAAGATGACCCGCCTGGATGCTGCTCCGCTGCGAAAACGGTCGGCGCTGCGCGGCGATATGGTGGTGGATGTGAAGCCCGGAGATGCCGTACTGGGTATTACGGAGGAATGGGCACTGGAAAGGTACGTTATACCAGGCAAGCAGGAGGAAAGCAGCAAGAATAAAAAGGGGAAGAGTAAGAAGATTCCTGTGAAGAAGAAATAAAATTAAAACTAAGAACGAAAAACAATAAACGAAATATGAAAAATATAAGAAACGCTCTGCTCCGAAAATTTTCATCCAAAGCGCGGAGCGTTGTTGAATCCTTCTCTCTGCATCGCAATCGTTATTTGGCTGCTACTCTGATTTGCGTGTAGACATCATCAGACTGACACCGAAGTACAGGAAAGCGGCATCTTCCAGCAGGTCAGAGAAAAGAGTAAACCAGACCCCGCCGGCGCCAACCATGAAATCTCCAGGCAGAAATAATTCGACCAGCCAAAGAACAATGTAGACAGCTATAGCCACCAACAAAGTCAATCCCATCAGGCGAATTTGCTGGTGTTCCTTTCCGGAGGAACTGTGCTGGTACCGGTAAATTTGCAAGCCCAGCCCGATTGCAATAATGATCATCCAGACCAGATCGATCCACGATCCTGGCAGGAAGGCCGGGTTGATCATGGCGATGGCGTACAAGACGGCCCAAACGCCCACGCCAATCATGCCCCAGCGGATCCATTTCGGAACGAATTGTACGTTCGGGAAAATGTACACCAGCAAGCTGGCCAGGCAGAGACCGGCTACGCGTAGCAGGTTGTATAACAATCCAAGGTTGAGGCGGATCGCACCTTGAATCATAACGCTATCCGCGCTTAAACTGTTCAGACTATAAGGGAGAAGTACGAGCACGCAGGCGGTCAGGATGAACGATTCATGAGTAGGACGGCGCAGCAGCAGAATTGTCCCCAGAACTGCGAATCCCAACCCGACCAGCAGGGACAGGCTGAGTAGATATCCGGTCAGGAAGCCGATCGAAAGCCCCGCCTGGTCAAGCACGGTCTGGGCGGCTGAAGAACGGACGAGCTTGTAGGTTTTTTCACTGCCATCTGATTTATGGACGGTGATCGTCAATGCCTCGCCCACCCGGCCGTTCAATTGCTTCTTGATATCCGTGGTCTGGCTGATTGGTTGGCCGTTGATATCCAGCAGGATGTCGAAGTTCTGCACCCCGGCTTTTTCAGCATCATAACCAGGCATTGGGTAGAGTACAACCTGCCCGGCTGAGTTGGTTTCCATGGAGATACCGATGTTGCCAACCATGTGGCTGTCTATTTCTGGAGAAATCCCGAAAAAAACGAACAATAAGGTCAGCACCACCAGCAAGCCAATCAGGGTACCTGTAACGATTGGCCAGGGATGTTTCAGGATAGGCTTCACAATGGGTTTTGGCTTGGCGGCGCGTGGTGACATAAATGCTCCTTGATGATTAAGGGTTCGTCCCGGAAAGATTGGAAGACTCAGCTTGTCCTGACAGCAGGTATTTCTTTTGACCTTTTTTTCTCATTCAAATCTATCAATTGAATTAATAAAGAAAGCCTGGAAGACCGGTACCAAAGAAAACCAGGATGAGCAAGAGTATGACAATATAGATGCCGCGTGCCAATCAAAGACGGAAGCCATATAGTCGGCGTGTAAGGCTCCCAGGTTCTTCAATAGGAGTGTGCACGGGTTGTTCGACCATTTTCGCCTCATTACTAATAACTAATTGATTTTATACTTGAAAACCATTCCGGGCAGCACCAGCCCGAACCATGTAATTGTGCGCAAGGAAAAAATTTCATTAAATTAATGAAATTTGTTATATTCGGGATATGTCAACTCGTCAGGGCATGCGCGAATAACGGAGAAAAGAAAGACATCACTGGTAAATTATGAGCTCGACAAAATATACTGCATCTAACAGACTAATAAATAAATGTGTAATCCAGTATGATTTTCCCGTTTTGCATGGTTAGGATTGTTTCACCGGTAAGTGTCCCGACTTTCCATGCAAATGTATACAAATCGTCAGTCACTTGTGCAGTGGGACAGTTAATAACACTCCCGGCGGGCAAGCTGTTGAAAAAAGTGGTAAAACCAGCCTGAATGGGAACGACGCCGCGCAAGATCTTGTCAGCCCAGACCTGGACGGCGGACGGGTCGTAAAATGCGCTGGCCTGGGCTGCATCGCGGCTATTGAAAGCGGACAGGAAGCGCGACAAGAAGGGATCCAGTGGAGCTATGAGGTGCGTGCTGCTGAGGGAGTTTTTCGACTGGGCAGGAGAGGTTCCCTGGATCGGACAAGGCCAGATAAAACCGGCAATCGCTTTCCAGGAGAGTGGTAAGCTGGCGCGGCAAGTCTCCCAGTCGAAGAAATTGACCGCCGGCAGGCAAAGGACTTCAGCGGTATTCAGGAAATCGATAATATCCTGGGCAGTCGGACTCCAGTCAGAAGCAGGGTAGGCTGCACCGGTCGGGATAAAAGGCTTAGCGTTGGGCAATGCGTCACATTGACGCTTGCTTTCAATTAATTGTTCACCTGCATTGTGGGCGAGTTCCCAAAATACCTGTGGCATATGCAGGTCGCAGGATAAAAGGAAAGCGGACCAGGGAAAATTGGGATGGTAATTGGGAAATCGGAAGGAACTTAATGCAATCGGAACCGTAAGCCCAGCCCGTACGGTTGTCATGTAAATATGAGCAGCACTGGACCTGCCAGGCTGCTCATATTCTTCTCCAGCACTCACTACAAGCCCCTCCAGGCCGAGCTCTTGCGTGCGCGTTATCGCGAGGGTTGCTTCGGTAGATGGGTTATCGCCGTAGATATATTGCCAGCCCCACACGGCCATCCCGGCCTGCTGCAATGCCTGTACCACCGGAGCGGTGAAATCTACTCCGGAGGCATCGATCCCGTTTGCCAGCGTGCCATCGGCGATCTTGACAATTATGTGGCTCAAGCCGGCGGCTTGTGCCGCGGCCATGATGGAACCGGGATCCCCATCTTCGCACTCGGGAAGGTTGAAAGCAAAGAAGCCTTTACCCAGGAGAGTCATTATTCCTCCAACCGTGAAACCTTACAGATTTATATTCCCAACCATTCCCAATTCCGGAGCGATTTTTCGCATGGCCAGAATGACATTGCCGACATGCTCCCAGAGGTCAATGCCGAACTCAGCGGCAGATTTTTCGATCTCGACGCGGTTGGCTCCAGCAGCGAAGGTCTTGTCTTTCCATTTCTTTTTAACGGAACTGACCTCCAGGTCCAACAGGGAGCGGGATGGGCGGACGAGTGCGACTGCGGTTATTAGGCCGGTGACTTCGTCGCAGGCATATAGGGCTTTTTCCATGAGCGTCTGACGCGGGATGCCGGTATGGTCTGCATGAGAGAGCACTGCGCGGATGACATCTTCCGGAACTGCGCGGGCGCGCAGGAGCGGGGCACCCGCACTTGGATGTTCTGCGAGCGTTGGGTGTATTTCCCAATCGAAGTCGTGCAGCAAGCCGGTGATGCTCCACTTTTCGGTATCTTCACCGAACTTCCCGGCGTAAAAAAGCATGGCCGCTTCGACTGAAAGCATGTGTTTTACCAAATTCTCGTTTTTTACGTATTCACGGACAAGGGCTAGGGCTTCGTCGCGGGTCATATTCACCTCTTGTTATTATACATCATGGAAAAATTGGTTCCTGTTTGCCCAGTACGGGTAGGGGGTGGCCAATATTCACATCCCATATTGCTGCGACCGTGGCGAACATCTCTCGCATATTCCAGAACAGCAAGGACGATTTTGGATAGGTGCGCAAGTCGGATTTGACACCTATTGAGTCTACTCCAAGACGATTGCAAAGATAAATGGCACGCGGCATGTGGAATGCCTGTGTCACCAGGATGGCCTGATCGACCATAAAAATGGCTTTGGCCCGGTAGCAGGTATCGTATGTCCGCCTGCCGGCATAATCCAGCACAATTGCGTCATTGGGCACGCCAAGCGAAATAGCCAGCTTCCGCATGGCCTCCGGCTCGTTATACTCCACATAACGGTTGTCCCCGCTCATCAGTAACTTTTCGACTTTACCGGCAAGGTACAGGTGTGCAGCGGCGGCGACTCGGTCTGCCAGAACCGGGGTGGGGGAACCATTTCGCCACAACCCCGCGCCAAAGACGATGGCGACCCGCCGGACCGGGACATTTGCAGTGGAATAAACCTTGCCCTTTGAGTAGGCTGCCGTGATTAAACGCGGAACAATTAAAACCAGCAAGCCAAGCAGGACAATAACCGGCAGGACCACGGAAAAAAATCTTAAGCTTCCTTTGAACATGCACGGGATTTTACCATGCTAAAAAGAAACCTGTTTTCTTGCGAGACAGGTCAAGGCAGCCAAGACGAATGAATTGAGAGATTTTTTTAGAGTTTTAGATCAACGCTTGTCTGATCCTTGCACTGGCGAAGTCCATAACCGCTACCACTATCACGATACACGCCACTACGGTCCCCGCTTTATGATATTGTAAAGAGCCGAAGTAGGTTGTCAGGGTTAACCCAATGCCGCCTCCGCCTGCAAATCCAATGATCGTTGCCATGCGGATATTGATATCCCATTGGTAGATCAAGTAAGAGATGAAGGGTGGGGCAATCTGCGGCAGGACGGCATAAACGATGGCCTGAAAACGGTTGGCGCCTGTGGCAGTGACAGCCTCGATCGGGCCAGGGTCAATGTTTTCGATCGCTTCCGAGAATAATTTACCGATCAATCCAAAGGACGTCACAGCCAGTGCAAGCATCCCGGCGAAAGGACCGATGCCGACCCAAAAAATAAAAATTACCACATACAGCAAGGCTTCAATCGAGCGCAGGAGATTGAAGATCGCCCTGGTCAAGTAATACAGCCAGATGGACAACCGGCTCCTGCCGGTCAGGTTTTTGGCAGCCATGAAACTGAAGGGCAAAGCAATTGAAGCGCCCAAGGTGGTAGCGAGAAAAGCCTGGAATATTGTGACAATCATCTGCTGGATTACGGGAGCTAAGACAGTCGAAGTGAGATCTATCGTCACAAAATCCTTGATCAATTGACCAAAGTTTGAACCGGGGCTGAATAAATCCCGCAGGTTGATTCCGCTTAGATTCCAGCAATAGACGAAAGCCAGGAATCCCACGATCACATAGAAAGCAATCTTCAAAACATGCGTGGTGTGGTGTTCCTGCTTTTCTCTTTGAGGCTGGTCTTTCAGGATGCCTTCACGCCATTTCTCGCTAATGTAATCCACGATGATGATGACAAGCACGACTGCCCAGAGTGCTGTGGCATATTGCTGGTAACCGCCCATGCGGACTGTTTCAACCACAAAAAAACCGATGCCCCCGCCGGCTACAAAACCGATAACCGTGGCGGAGCGCATGTTGATATCCCATCGCAAAAGGGAATAAGCCAGGAATGAAGGGACGATCTGGGGGATAACCGCATGACGGATGATCTGGATCCAATTAGCGCCGGTGGCGGTGACAGCCTCGACTGGACCGGGGTCGATATGCTCGATTTCTTCGGAGAATAATTTTCCCAGCGCCGCAACCGAATGGATGGTCAGCGCGATAACTCCCGCGAAACTCCCCAGGCCTACCCAGACGATGACGATCAGGCCCCAAACAATGGTATCGACGGCGCGCACCACGTTCAAAATGGTGCGCATCAAATAATAGACTACCATTCCTCCCGGTAGACGTTCCATAATGTTATGAGCGGCCAGAAAGCTGATCGGGATGGCCAGGATGGTTGAGAAAAGCGTGGCCATCAATCCCATAGCAATGGTCTGGAGCATGGAGCCGGCAACAAAGGTCTCGCCATTGCTGCCCGCATTTGCCAGGCCGAGGCTGACCTCCCACTTGGGAGCCGGGATGAGTTTCATCGCACCGATGATCTGCACCAGGTTGTCGCTTGCTCGGATTGGACCGGCGACCGGACGGCCAGCCAGCCTGTCGCCAATGTAGGTATACATACAACTCCAGGCGCAGATCTTGTCATTGCCACGTACGGACATGGTGATCATGTCGGGGTTGAGCAGATTCGTCGCCACGGTACGGGCATCATTAAAACGCTGCACCAGACGGTCCAGCCTGACATCAGTGACATTCCAGGCGATTACATATAGGACAATCGCCGCGAATAAGAATCCAAATAAAGGTCTGGAAGGTTTTTTAAACACCAATGCGCGCACATCCAATACATTCCAGACCCAAAACAGGATCAGCGGCAGCCAAAGCCAACTGGTAACCAGACCACCCAGGCTGATCTTTCCGATGTTTTGGTGAACCAGCGACCAATCAATCAGATAAATCTGGATCACGGTCATTAAGAGAATAATGACGCCACGTTCCCTATTTTTAAACAGGAATTGCCCAAGCCCTGGCAATATCAGAGAAGAAAAAACAATTGCTGTGGAGTTCACGGCTTTGGTAGACTGTTCTGGTTTAGTCATGGATGAATTTTTATCAAGAATGGGGGAGTCGTCCTTAAAAAAAGGACTAGTAATCCCGCCCTGGTTGTTCATCAAACGATGGAGATACGTTCGGCTTCCTGCCCATAAATGGCTTTAAATTGCGCATCATCAATTTGTTTTGGCAATCCCTGGAAGACCAGTTCACCATCCTTTAGGGCAATGGCACAGGTGGCGTAGCGATGTACCAGGTCAAGGAAATGCAGGCTGCAAAGCACGGTAATCCCGCGTTCTTTGTTGAGTTGCTCAAGATATTTAAGGATGGAATGTGCCAGGACCGGATCCAACGAAGCCACCGGCTCATCGGCCAGAATCAGCTTGGGCTCCTGCATCAGGGCTCTGGCAATCCCCACACGTTGCTGCTGGCCTCCTGAAAGTGAATCGGCACGCACATGTGCCTTATCGACCAATCCAACCTGCTCGAGACTGGCAAGGGCGCGTTGATTGTCTTCCGCGGAAAATAGCTGCAGGGAACTGGAAAGTGTATTGACATAACCCAGACGTCCTGACATGACATTGGCCATCACCGAGGATCGTTTTACCAGGTTGAATTGCTGGAAGACCATGCCAATCTGTCTCCGAATCCTGCGAATCTCGGTGCTGGATGCGGCGGTTACATCCTGGTCGTTCCAGATGATCTTTCCGGAGGTCGGCTCGATCAGACGGTTAATGCAGCGCAACAGGGTGGATTTCCCTGATCCGCTCAATCCGATGACCGCCAGGAATTCGCCATCCTTGACTTCGAAGCTGACGTTCTTCAACGCCTGAGTGCCATTGGGATAGACCTTGGTGAGGTTTTCGACTTTTAACATGGCAAAATTTGAATACCCTGGTTGTTAAAAAAAAAGGAAAAGCCTGGCAGGTCTATTCTCCCTGCCAGGCTGTGGTTAAAACGCTATTTGATCAGTGAAGCGGGGTCGACGCCGGCTTTCTTGAGAACTGCCAGGAAGTCAGCATACATGGTGAAGGACGAGTCGATTTTTTGGAAGGCATTGACGGCATACAGCTTGGCAAGCACTGCCTTGCCGCCCGGATCCTGCGCCATGGCCAGAAGACCTTCAGTGGTGATGGCCTGCAGTTTGGCAGGGAAGGTCTTGATGTACTGGACGCCATCATTGGGGATGCGGGCCGTATCCGCAAAGACGGTTACCTTTGTCAGGATGTCAGGATAGGTGCCTTGCAGATTGGTGGCTGCATCGGTCAGAACATTGATATAGGTCACGCCCGCATCGCAATCACCCTTGTAAACCGCAATGGCGACATTCGGATGAGACCCGGCGTTCTGAGTAGCCTTGAAATCGGTATCCGGATTGATGCCGTTGGCCAGGAGAACAATGCGCGGGACGATATAACCCGAGGTGGATAGCGGATCTACAAAGCAGAAAGTCTTGCCTTTCAGGTCTGCGAAGGTTTTGATGCCCGAAGCTACGTTGGCAATGAATTGGCCGCGATAGAACGGTTCCAATTTGCCGCCCAAAGCCTGGTCAGGATCGAGACTATTTGTGGAATAGTTGCGCAGATTTATCAGCGCTGGAATGATCCCGTATTTTGCCTGGGCAGCCAGGATGGAGAATGTATTGAGGAACCCAACCTGTGCCTTGCCTGCCCCCATCGCTTCGATGGCTGCGGCATAGCTCGTGCCAGTCTGAATGGTATATGACAACCCGGTCATCTTGTTCAAGCAATCGGCAATAGCCTGGCTGGCAGTGGCGATGACGCCGGATTCGCCAGAAGGTACGAAGGCCATCGTGATAGGGGTATCCGAAGCGCCGAGTTGGCCGGAAGCAGGCGCGGGCATGGCATCCGGCAGCGGATTGCAGACCGGCGGGATGGGTGTCGGTACGACGGTGGGAGCCTGGGTGGCCGTGGGCGGAACTGCAGTGGGTGCCTGGGTCGCTGTTGGGGCAGGCGGTTGTGTAGCTGGCGGTTGGGTTGCGGGCGGCTGGGTGGCCACTGGCGCGGCGGTAGTTGCAACGGCGCCGCAAGCGCTTAGCAGCATGGCTACTGCAACCAGAATCGAGACAAACAGGAACATCTTCTTCATGACTTTCTCTCCTCTCTAGAAATGAAAGAATTGGTGGGGATTTTTCTCCCCATTGACAATTTTATATTATCTCGGATTATTGATAAACACAAGTACAGGCAGCTTAAAAAATCCAATTCCTTAAGGTTGGGCGAGACTCTAACCCGGTTCCTCTTTCGGATTAAACCATTTCTGTTCATTTATTTCCATATTTGCCCCGCATCAATTCTCCGGCGCGTTTTGTTTCGATTGGACTCAGACTACCCGGCTCCAGTTCAAGCACAAGTACAGACGTAAACGCTGATATATATGCCCGGGCGGCTTCATCCCAGGTTACTTTGCGCCCAAGTGCGGTTTCGACCGTCGTTGCCCGCCCCAGAAGGCGTTCAGCCGCGTGGTTGCGAGAGAACTCGTCAGGAAAGGCCAAAACCTGGGTGATGCGTGTCAGGTCTCCGGACAATGGCAAGGAGCCATGTTGAAGTACACCTTCTTTCCGGCGAGCCTGTGCTGAACCGACCAGTTTCTTTCCACCAACGGTGATCTCATAGGTTGAAGGGACTTCAAAGCAGATCGGGTTGGGAATGGTTTCACGCGTTTTACCCGAATTTTCACTTACCTGGACCGGCAGGCTGAGCAGGGTTAGCGCCTGCACCAATGCCTGGGCCAGCCGCCGGTACGATTCAAGCACAGTGCCTGCCAGGCGAGGCTCGTAAAGCGGCGCAATCACTGAATATGTCAACTCATCCGTGTGGAGAACTGCCCGACCTCCTGTGGGACGGCGTACCATTTCCCAGCCATGCGCTTGCAGGCGGGGGATATCCACGTCTGTGACAGGTTGCGCATAGCCTAACGAAAGACATGCGGGTTCCCAAGCATACAACCTGAGGGTCGGCGATGCTTTGCCGCTTCCCATTGTTTCCAGGATGGATTCGTCAACAGCCATGTTCCGTGCACCTGTAGCCGGAGGTGTAATAATTAAACGCCAGATGTCCATGATGTACCTGATAATTAAGCAAAGGATTTGGCAATCTTATTGCCTGAAATGTTCTTCGCAGCCCTCAGCCAGTGTATCTAATTATTTCCTGCCATAGGCCGGATTGTGATCACCGGGCATGATGAGCAGCGGAACGATCAATGAAGTAAATGGGGATTCCAAATACTCGCCAGGTAAATCGCCACAAACAAGAATCGGCGTAATGTTCTGGAAACCTTCTTTGATTTGCGTTGAGTATAGACGATCATCCACCTTTTCGCATATGGACAATTAATTCAAAGAATTACTCCTGAATGTATTGTGCCCCAAAATAATTATACATGCAAGGTCAGTTTGAATGTCTTTAATGGATTGCCGGGGTGAGCAGATAAAATAGGGTTGTTGTTCAGGTTGCAAATCATTTTCAGAAGGTGCGAGCTTTGTCTCTCCTTAATTTCCTAGGTTACGGGAAACCTCTACGACCCAGATAGGTTGCAATTACTGCCCGGGGTGGCTATAATTCGAATAGTTCGAAAATATTCAGGAGGCAAATCTGGAAACACATAAGATTACTGCTCCGATCGGAAATGGATCAGAAGAAGACAATGTTCAATTAAATTCTGGAACAATACTGGTTAATCGTTATGTAATCCAGGATGTTATTGGAGTGGGTGGGATGGGATCGGTTTACCTTGCCCGCGACCAGCACTTCCCCAATGTGGTTAAATTAGTCGCGGTCAAGGAAATGATCAACCGGGCCCCCGATTCCTTGGTAAGGAAGACCATCGTCCAGAATTTTGAGCGGGAAGCCAATATTCTGGCCGCCATCAACCACCCATCCATCCCACGGATTTATGATTATTTCAGTTCAGGAAATCGCTCCTACCTGACGTTGGAATTCATAAATGGAAAAGACCTCGAAGCCACTATTAATGAAACCCCCGGTTTCTTAACCGAGGAACGCGTCCTGGGCTGGGCAATTGAGTTATGTGATGTTCTTCAATTCCTGCATAGTCATAAACCAGACCCGATTATTTTTCGGGATATGAAGCCTTCCAATGTGATGATCAATTTACAGGATCATATTGTGCTGGTGGATTTTGGGATAGCCAAGCCATTCCAGGTAGGGCAAAAAGGGACGATGATCGGAACCGAAGGATATTCTCCACCGGAACAATATCGAGGTGAAGCTGGTCCGTTGGCCGACATTTATGCCTTGGGAGCGACGTTGCACCACGCCCTGACCCGCCGCGACCCACGCCTGGAGCCACCCTTCTCTTTCGGAGAACGCCCGATCCGAAAGATAAATCCGGCAGTTTCAGTCGAATTGGAAGCAGTTATCGGTACGGCCCTGCAATATAATCCTGAAGAACGTTTCCCCAATGCAGAAGCGATGAAAGAAGCACTGGTGGCGGCAGGGCACAAGACTGGTATCTTGAATCGGGTTAGTAGTACCACGACTTCCATTCAAACCCAGAGTGGCATCAAACCGCTATGGTCGTTTCAGTGTGAGGACGAAATTCGTGGCACACCATTGTACTATTCTGGAAGCATTTATATTGGGTCGTACGATCACAACCTTTATTCCATCAATGCTGCCGATGGAACATTGAAATGGAAATTTGCCACCGATGGAGGTGTTGTTACACGACCGGCAGTGTTCGAGGATAATATCTTTATTGGCTCAGAAGATAAACGCCTGCACGTTATCAGCAGCCGTACCGGAAAAATTGTATGGACGTATTATACCGAAGGGAGGGTTCACTCATCGCCGCGGATCGCCGAAGGGCACGTCTTCTTTGGTTCAGACGACCAGCGCCTGCATGCGGTGAATCTGCTGAGTGGAAGGGCAGCCTGGCAATTCGATGCGGCGGCACCTATACGCTCGACCCCTTTCGTGACTCAAGATATGGTCTATGCTGGCAGTGAAGATGGGGATTTCTACTGTGTTGATTTCCGTGGGCAACTCAAATGGCATTATAAAGCCAAAATGGCTGTCACTTCTTCGCCGTGGGTGGCAGATGGGGTTGTTTACTTTGCTTCCCTTGATGGAACTTTTTACGCGCTGGATGCACATGCTGGTTGGGTCATTTGGCGTTTCCGGATGGGTAAAGGTTCGATCTCCTCGCCATGTCTGATGGATGGGTTGCTCTTTGTAGGCTCTGCAGATGGGAATATTTACTCCATAGATATTCACACTGCCAAGGAAACCTGGCGTTATAAGACCGATAACCAGGTTAGCGGTTCGCCTGCAATATACAAAGATGCACTTTATTGCGGGTCTGTGGATGGAAATTTATATTGCATTGAGTATCGGACTGGAAGATTAAGGTGGAAATTCGCAACCCAAGGTCCCATTACAGGAACTCCGCTGGTTTATGACGATATCGTCTATACTGGTTCAGTCGATCATTTTGTTTATGCTTTGCTTGCCTAATGCATTGATCCTTCAAGGAGACTATTGTGAAAAAGGACTTCTTTTCCTGGTTGCATATTAAGAAAATCAAACCGGCATCGGCATATTCTGATATTAACACCGTACCTCTACCAGAAAATCAAATTGAAGGGTTACTGGCACAAGTACAAAACCTGGAACCCCAACAGTTAATATATGGATGCGGGCAATCCATTGGTAAACAACGCGACCATAATGAAGACAGCATTTTCGCCCTTTCGATCGCAATCGGTGGTGAAAAAAGCAGTTACCCGCTAGGCTTATATATTGTCGCCGATGGAATGGGCGGACATCAATATGGTGAAATTGCCAGCTCCGCGGCAGCACGGACGTTGGCGGGTTCTTTGCTGAAGAATTTTCTCCCTTATCTGGTTAACCCTTCCTCCGGAATGGATGAATCCCTGCAGGAATTGATGCGGTCTGCCATTAATGATGCACAGAGAGCCGTTACACAGGCGGCTCCTGGAAGTGGCACCACCCTGACAGCTGCGCTTATACTTGGTCAACAAATGACAATCGGTCATGTCGGTGACAGCCGTGCTTATGCAATCCATCAATATGGAGGAGGCGAGGTTCTGACACGCGATCATTCGCTGGTAAAGCGATTGGAGGAACTCGGTCAGATTTCCCCTGAAGAAGCCGCTGTCCATCCACAACGGAACGTTTTATATCGAGCACTTGGCCAAGGCGAGGTCCTGGAGCCAGATATTTTCACTGCTCCGTTCCCCCAGTCTGGTTCTTTGCTTCTATGTAGTGATGGCTTATGGAGCGTGCTTTCTGACAGTACTATTTTCACACTTGTCAATGCTCAAAAAGATCTTCAAAGCACTTGTCAAAGCCTGGTTGATTCTGCCAACGAAGCTGGTGGGCCGGATAATATCAGTGTGATTGTGGTTCAACTCAAAACATAATCATTGATAATGGATAAGCAGGATTATTACACACTTCTTGGGTTACGGCGCAATGCTTCACCTGAAGAAATCCGACAGGCGTATTTTGATGCAGCGCGCCGTCTCCATCCAGATAAAAATATCGCTCCGGGAGAAACGGAGCTGTTCCTGGGTGTACAGGAAGCATATGAAGTGCTTTCCAACCAAAAAAAGCGCGCCAGTTATGATGAATCTCTACCACCTGAAGAAGCCCCGAAGATTTTATTGGAACAGAAGATATTTTTCAGCCGTCAGGGCTTGTTGCGCTTGAATGAGCCACAGATAATCTATGTCATAATCGAGTTTTCCGTGCCATCCGACACGGAAAAACGTGCCGAACCCCCGCTCAACCTATGCATGGTGCTTGATAAGTCAACATCCATGAAGGGCAGTAACATGGATATTGTCAAGGCCACGGCTATTCAGATTATGCATAAATTAAAACCTGAGGATGTGTTTTCTGTGGTCGCCTTTAGCGATCGGGCAGAAACCCTTATTCCGGCAATGCATATCTCGGATTTGAGCAAACAGGAAGCCCGCATCCAGATGATACAGCCCTCTGGCGGGACGGAGATTTTCTCGGGCCTTGAACAGGGATACAATGAAATCATTCAAAATTTAAGTCGTTCCCAGGTGAATCATATTATTTTACTGACGGACGGGCGAACGTATGGTGACGAAAATAATTGTATTAGCCTGGCTAAAAATGCGGCTGCCCGGGGTATTGGGATCAGCGGTTTGGGAATTGGTTCTGAGTGGAACGATAATTTTCTGGACAAGCTGGCATCTCTTACTGGTGGCAGTAGTATGTATGTGCCTCGTTCACAAGATATTCAGCATGCCTTATTGGATAAGTTCAATCAGCTTGGGTTGGTGTATGCCGAAGAGGCCCGCCTGGAGTTGAAGACTCAGGAGGGAGTCGAGTTACGCTACGCCTTCCGTTTGCAGCCGGAAGCTGGATTGCTTTCTTTTGAAAGCCCCATCATGATGGGACCAATTATTTGGGACAGCAGCCTCAAAATACTCATGGAATTCCTTATCCAGCCGGAAGCGGTAAAGCAATCCGAGCTAACTGTTCTCGATGCTGAAGTATTCGTGCCCCTACCGAACCAATTTCCTCCCAGGGAAACGATCCGCATCCACCTCGTTCGCCCGGTGCTTGACGGAACGAACCTGGACCCTCCACCAGTTGAAATTGTGGATGCTCTTTCACGGCTAACATGTTACCGGCTTCAAGAACAGGCCCGTTTGGAAGCTAACACTGGAGATTATGAAAAGGCAGCTGAACACCTGACCCGCCTGGCGACACATTTACTCGCGCATGGCGAACGTGGTCTGGCGAAAACCGCACTGATGGAAGCAGAAAACCTTCAAAAAGAAAAGTCATTCTCTCAACAAGGCGGGAAAGAGATAAAATATGGGACGAGAGCCCTGTTGAAGTCAGGGAGAATATCAAGGGAAGAAGAATGATTATTTGCCCAAATTGCCAACATCAAGAAATCCATGGTTCCATTTATTGTAGCAAATGTGGGGCACAATTGTTTGATGAGCATCTAATTACCCGCAAGATCAAAACGGCTGAGGCTCTTCAGGAGATCGAACGTAATACCGATCAACTCCAGCCCACTCCAGCCATGCCACTACAATCATGGATCTCCCTTCATATGATTGAAAGTGGTCAAATCCTGCCGCTGGCGGAAAGGACCGAGTTTACATTGGGGCGGTCTGCCGAAGGGCAGCCTATTGTTCCAGATGTCGACCTTTCCTCTTTCAATGCCTATGCCAATGGGGTTTCGCGTCTGCATGCTGCCATCAAGCTGGTCGATAACCGGATTGTTGTAATGGATTTAGGATCTTCGAACGGCACCTACCTGAATGGTGTCCGGTTATCGCCTTATGTTGAGGCGCCAGTTTCCCATGGTGACCTTATTTATTTGGGAAAACTCAAGATTCAAGTCTTGATCGAATAGCCAAGGTCGTACATATGGCAAATACCGTTGTTATTCATATTTCTAATGAAGACCCAATCGTTGGGGAACTGGACAATCTTCCTGGTGCGAACGATACTATTATTGTTGTTAATAGCCCCCGGCGTCGTGATGGGAAGGATGTTGCCTACCTGTCCAATGATGTCGTAAAGGTGATCTGGCCGCTCAACCAAATTTCATTTATTGAGGTCATGCCCAGCGAAGGTGAAGAACGCATCATTGGCTTCGTGAGAGAGTGAACATGGCAGAAGACTCTTTGAAACGGCGGAAAATATTAATTGTTGACGATGAAGAACGAATGATTCGCTTCATTCGTCTGAATTTGGAACATGATGGCTTTGTCGTGGCGGAAGCATTTAATGGTAAACAAGCTCTTCAACGTCTGCGCGATTCCACACCTGATCTGATCTTGCTGGATGTGATGATGCCGGATTT
>JBEKCT010000008.1:0-40127 GCA_050014715.1 Anaerolineales bacterium
GGCGGTTTGGTTCATCACGTACGGTTTAAATACAGGAGCGGCAGGTTTCCTTTTCATGCCCCTATTGAATCACGGTTCTTTAAAAAAGTGAAGGGCTGTCCAGCACTTTTTGGACAGCCCCTCCATTCCCGTGTATCATTCCAATTTAAGGCAATACCAGGGGCACATCTGCAAAAGGATGGGAGACCACACGCACAGGCAGATGGTACGCATCCGAAATCAATTCCGGTGTCAACACCTGCCGGGCACTACCCATAGCTTTAACTTCCCCCGCCACCAGCAGCGCTACCCGCTCAGCGTAACGGGCTGCCAAGTTTAGATCGTGCAGGGCCACCAGAACGGCTAGATTGTCAGTATGGGCCAGGCGGCAGATTGTTTCCATCAGGTTGACCTGGTGCTGCAAGTCCAGGTGGACGGTCGGTTCATCCAGCAGCAGGATGGGCGTAGACTGGGTCAACGCTCGCGCCAGCAGAACGCTTTGCTGCTCACCGCCGGACAATTCGCCCACATGCCGGTCGGCCAGGTCGAGCGCGTCCACTCTTTGGAGCGCCAAACGGGCAATCTGGTTATCCTTTTCAGAAACCTGCCCGAGAAAATTGAGATAAGGGGTGCGGCCCAGCAGGATGGTCTCCCATACCGTAAAGGCCGGGGGCATGGAAATCGCTTGCGGCACAACCGCCAGATAGCGGGCGCGTTGCATGGCAGGCAGGGAGAGCAAATCCACTCCCTCAGCCTGCACTTTTCCAGCCTGTACCGGGATGACGCCGCTGACCGCACGCACCAAGGTGGATTTACCAGCCCCATTCGGGCCGATCAATGCCAGCACCTGGCCTGACTGCACTTCGAGCGAGACGGTATGCAGAACCCGGCGCTGGGCATAGGAAACCGACAGGTTTTCAATCTTCAACATGACTGCTCACCAATATCCCTGGTTCTTTGAACGTCGCAGCACCCACAGGAAGAACGGCACACCGAACAAGGCCGTCACGATTCCGAGCGGGATTTCCTGCGGGGCGATGATCACACGCGCCAGCACATCTGATAGGAGCAGCGCGGCGGCGCCACCTAACAGGCTGAGCGGCAGCAGGCGGCGGTAATCCGGGCCGAACCACATGCGCATCACGTGTGGAACGATCAATCCGATGAAGCCGATGATGCCCGAAAACGAGACTGCTGCGGCAGTGGACAAAGAGGCTGCCAGCAGGATCAGGGCGCGTGTGCGTGTGACCGGCAGGCCAAGTTGCTGGGCCTGGTCATCACCGAATTGCAACAGGTTCAGGGCATGTCCGCTCAGGAGCAGGATGACAATTCCAATGGCGAGATAAGGCAGCATGGTCAGCACCGGCCCCCATCCGGCCTGGGTGGAACCGCCCAGCAGCCAGGAGATCGCCTGGCGCAGTTCGCCGGTGGAACGCAGCATCAGGAAGGATGTCAGGGCGGTTGCGAAAGAGCTGAATGCCACGCCTGCCAGGATCAGGTTGGTTGTCGGGACGGTCTTCCCAATGCGCGCCAGGTTGTAGACGAGCAAAACGGTCAGGAGTGCACCAAGGAAAGCTGCGGCCGGAACTGCTAGCAAGCCCCAGAACGTGTATGGCCACTGCACATTCATTGCTAGCACCGCTCCCAAACCTGCGCCGGAGGCCACACCGATCAGGTAGGGATCGGCCAGAGGGTTGCGAAACAGGCCCTGGTAGGCTGCGCCGGAACCGCCCAAAGCCGCACCGGTCAGCAGGACCAGGGCAGTGCGCGGCAGGCGCAGCGCCAGGATGATGGTGGCTGCCTGGGTCACCACTTGCGGAGTTTGGCCGGTAAAAACGCGCCATATATCCGGGAGTGGGATAAAAACCGCTCCAACCGCCACGGACAGGATCACCGTCAGGAGCAGGAAAAGCAGCGCATATAGATACGGAAGAAATTTCATATTTGAATCAAAATCCCCTGTCGATAAGGCAGGGGAGGAAGGATTGGCGTTCCGACATGCCGTTCCCACCTCCTTTCCACGAGAGTATGATGGTGGAACTAGTCGGGGCGGGCGGCCTGACTTATCAGCTTTCAGTGTTCAACAGTCATTGACAGGTTTCTGGTTGCTGATTTACAGTTGCGGGACAGTACCGGACTTGCACCGGCTTCGCCGTTGGGCCTTCCCATCCGGGGGAGAGGCACCCTGACTCTTATTCAATTGTGACTGTATTGTATGCTTACTTGGTAAAAACGTCAATTACGGTGCCAGATTGGGCTTTCTTCTGCCCAAGGGAAGATACTCTTCACCCGTGCACTTCCCATAGTGGTTGGGGCGTCATGCTTTTGAACCGGCTTGTTTTCGTTCCCGAAAGAATAGGATGGAAAGACCGACTGCGGCACCAACCGTCAGAACCAGGCCAATAATGATCGAAATTACATAGGGAGGATCGGGGCGATTTACCAGCGGGACGGCCACCACATCGGTAAATTTTTGTAAAACTTTGCTGGACATAGTAGCAAGCCGCCAGGCACGCGAATGCCCGAAAAGATCGTATCCTGTAAAAGCCAACCCGAATAATACGGCCACTCTTTCCATCCAGCCATTGGCATTCCTTTCGTTTATCCAATTCTGAAATTGTATGCAGGCAAGGATGATCAAGAAAACAACCGGGATAATGATGAAGCGGGTCGGAGCACGCTGGGAATCCATGAAAGGAATATGGGAATTAAATATTGGCCGGTACACATCTCCCATGGAAAAAAAAGCCATCACCAGCATGGGAAAATAAAGCAGGCGGTAGCTTTTTTGATTGACCCAGTTCCTGAAAACACCAAAATAGATCATGAATAGGAAACCGATCAACCCAAGATAATAATCCACCTCCCAACCACCGATTTGGCCGGAAGGGGTGTCTAGAATATAGGGGGGATGCAGCACAATAAAGGAGTCAAGCATATGCGACACCGATAAAAACCCAAATATGAATTGCACACCACCGCCATTGTAATATTGTATGGCGAGCGGCAGAAGACGCAGCATACTCAGTAGAACACTGGCAATAACGGCTTTTATGGCTGGCATCCAGAAGCGAGGTTGGAATAATGCAATTAATGAAAGGAATACCATGCAATATATAAAGAAATGAACTGCGCCCTGTAAATTGATGGCCAGCATGGTCAAGGCCACGCCGAAAACCCAGCCCCAACCTGTTTTTTCACCTTCCAGCATTTTCAACACAAGCAAAACAAACAAAGGCAACAAAAAATACCCTACCCATTCCATATGACCCACCACGTAATGGTCAGTGATATGGCCGTTAAAATTAAAGAGCATAAAAAGGGCGGTAAAAGAAGCCAAAGAAAGGTGATAGCGCCTGCGGATCACCAGCAAGCTGATAAATCCAATGGTAAAGAAGATCCACACGTTGATAACCACGTACTTGGCTGGATCAACAAAGTAGAGCAGCAGCAATTGGGGAGATAAAGGTCGGTCCGGACGCCCAAGATAACGATCAGGAACAAAGAGCGGCGAATTGCCATGCATCGGCAGCTGCCCGGACCGGAAGGCATTTGTCAGAAATACCAGCATGGGATCGACAATATTGTGCCAGTCCCCGATATCAAAACTGTTTTTGAACCAGTTCAAGAAATATCCCCAGTGCAGGATCCCAACGGCGAATAGCACTACCAGGAACAATGAACCAATCCATTTTGTCAGGGGGGTTTCCGCCGGTTCGAAAAGGATTTCCAGCGCCCTTTGGCCGGTTCGTCCAAGCTTCTGCACGGTCCGATTGACCATAACACCTCTCATTTGTCAAGGGAAGTGGCACAAAGTTGCCTTTGGCTTTTCCGCAGTATACGCTCGCCGGGAGAGCACGTAATCCTCTTACGCAAGGCAATCCAGCTTAGCCCATTATATGCCATAGCCTTTGGTTTCACCATACAGGCTGAACAAGGAAGATATTTCCCGGCAGAATGCGCCTTAGTGAGCGAGAAAACAGGAGGATGCCGGCACCCGGACTCTTCCCTGCTATCCAAAAAATGAGGTGTGCACGCCTGTGATATAATTTGCACGACTAACGTGAATTAAATTCGTTGGTCAGTCTATATCGAATGTCTGCTTCCCCTTCCCCCAATCAGGTTACCCCTAAACTATCCAGCCTCTCGCATTCCACTGACCGGTATGGGTCCAGACCAAGAACGACTGGAGCGGTTGGCGGTAATTATCTGCGCTATTCATTATTGCTGGGTGCCATTATCGGTTTCGTGCTTTCAACCGCCCTGTGGGCATATGAAACATTTTTGCTCGCCCAGGCGCATTTTGCTTATGCCTGGATACCCTATCTGGTCGGGACGATATTATTTATGGGTGTTTGTGCATTGGCGGCACTGCTTACCTGCCTGCTGAACAGGGCACTCCTGGGCATCGTTTTCTGGGTTCTGGCAGGTCGGCTGATGGCTGTATTGGTCATTACCATTCCCTTGAAAATTGCCCCAGGCTTGATGTTTATTTTCGAACCTGGGCTGCAATCCAGGTTGCCTGCTTATGCCATCAACAGCACATTTCGCACTTGGGAAGGGTTTGGTACCATCGTGCTGGTCATATTCCTGGGTATCCTTGGCTTGCTGCAACTTACCATGGTCGACCAGTCGGTCCCTGCTGTCAGCCCGGCCGGGCGATTGATTGCATATTTTGTCTTTGTCCCAATCGTCCTTCTAGCAAGTGTGATGCTCAGCGATATGATTAATCAACAACTGCGTGCACCACTGCTGGCAACCAATCAATTAATCCAGTTTGCGATCGATCATCAGAACACCAAGGTGGACCCGACCATTGCGCGCCAGATGCAACTCAGTACCCTCGATCCGATTGCCAGCCTGATCGACCGCCCGCGCCGGCTCTTCCTCGGAAAATACGATGAAACCTTTTCACAAGTGGATGTACTGATCGATTTCGGTGGAGTATGGGTTGACTGTACCACAGTCAGCTTGCAGCCGGTCTATTGCCAAATAAAACAATAATCCATAGAAGGAATTGATGTCTGTTACCCCCACCCGTAACCGGGTCATCAACCCGGAAAATGTCACCCCCACCCCGCTGCGCCGGCCGGATTGGATCAGGGTGCGCGCCCCTTCCGGCGAAACGTACGAACAATTACAGACGCTGATGCGCTCCAAGGCGCTGCACACCGTCTGCGAGGAAGCCATGTGCCCGAATATGGGCGAGTGCTGGGGCTCGGGCACGGCCACCTTCCTGATGCTGGGGGATGTATGCACGCGCACCTGCGGCTTCTGCGACATCAAGCACGGCCGCCCCGAGGCGCTGGACTGGCTGGAGCCGGAACGCGTAGCCCAGGCGGTCAAATCCATGCAATTGAAACATGCCGTCATCACTTCCGTCAACCGCGACGAACGCAAAGACGGCGGCGCGCCGATCTTTGCCATGGTCATCCGGCGCATCCGCCAGCTTCTGCCGGGCTGCTCGGTGGAAGTGCTCATCCCCGATTTCAAAGGTTCGTTGGAAGCCCTGAAAATCGTCATGGAGGCCCGCCCGGAGATCCTGAACCATAACGTGGAAACCGTGCCGAGGTTGTTCAAGCAGGTCCAACCGCAGGACCATTACGAGTGGAGCGCGGCCATCCTTAGCAGCGCCAAGAAACTCGACCCGGAGGTATTGACAAAATCCGGCATCATGGTCGGGCTGGGCGAGGAAATGGAGGAGGTCAAGGCAGTCATGCGTGACCAGCGCAGTTGGGGTGTGGATATCCTGACGATCGGCCAGTACCTTCAACCTTCCAAAAAGCACCTGCCGATTGCCCGCTATTACAACCTGGAAGAATTTAAGGAACTGCGCGAGTTCGGCCGTGAAATCGGCTTCCGTTGGGTGGAAGCCGCCCCGCTGGTGCGCTCCTCCTACCACGCTGCCGAGCAGGTGCGGGCGTTAAGTGCGGTGCACCGCAAGTTGTATGGGGAAAAGACAGCAATAAGCGGTTAGCTCTATACCGTAGGCTTCTAATTTATAAGATCTCCCATTTTTGAAGGCAAGACGAACCACCAGGTCTCTAAGGCACGTAAATTCTATCGATTCTTACGAAAAAACTCCGTGTTTTAGTGCCCTGGTGGTGGAAATTTCTGTTTTTCCCATTAATCCCGGGAAAGCCTATTTTACTAGTATCGAATTCAGTGCTTCAATAAAAACACCCACCATCTTTTCCAAATTGATCTCCTCCCTGACGATGCGATAGCTTTCAGCCCCCAGGCACCGTAAACGGCTCGCGTCCGAAAGCGCCAATTGCATGCTGGCGGCCAGCGCGGAAATGTCATCCGGCGGGATCTGCCAGCCGTTCTCCGGACGGACCAGCTGGTCGTTCGTGCCGTCGCCCTGCCCCATGATGACCGGCAGGCCGTACGACATGGCCTCCTGCACCGCCAACCCGCCCGTTCCGGGTAGGACGAACAGATCGGCGGCGGAAAAATAAGCCGCCAGTTCCTCTCCGTGCTTGGCGCCGGGAAATTGCGCGGCCGGGTAGACCTTCTGCGCCTGCCCTTCCAGTATTTTACGTTCCGGTCCATCCCCCACGATGACCAGGCGCGGCTGGAGCTCCGCCGGCAGCCCCGCGCAGGCCTGCAGGAGCAGGTCCACGCGCTTGCGGGCTTGCAGCCGGCCTACAAACAGCACAACCGGCTGCCCATTAAATCCCGCCGGGCGGGCTGGAAGCGGATGGGTTGGTCGCCGCGCGGCCGCGTTGGGGGCGACAAAGATCTTTTCTTCCGGAAAACCCAGTTGGGCATATTCCTGCGCACCCTTCTGGCTGTAGGTGATCAACGCCTCGAACAGACGCAGGAAAGCTGTTCTCCGGGCTTGCCTTACGCTGCAAATGGGTCCGCCGGAGGTGGATCGTGCCCCCAGCCCCCAGCCGAGCACCGGCTTTCGACGCCGTTTCATCCAGCGAATGGCTGCCGGCGTCGCCAGGTAGCGCGGATTGGCTTCCACCACAAGGGCATCCGGAGAGCAGTTCTCCAGCCAGCTAAGCAAACCTTGCTGATAACACAAATAGAAGGAACCCTGGAGCAGGTGCAGGTTTTGCACGGGAACGAATTCCGCATTATGCAACTGGTCGGTGACGGCAATGGATTCTTGCGGGCGGGGCAGGCCGGCGCATACGCTCAACCCACCCGTACAGGCTTGCGCTAGTTCGTCGAAGAAGGGCGTACGGTAGTCTGGCAGAACGCGCTGCTGGAGCGCCAGTTTGCCTGGAAAGCTGGAGGAGTTCATCTCCCGCCTCCACAGTGCTGGTAAATCACGGCTATATCGTCGTGATAAAGTTCGCACCAGCCAAGTGATGTTTTCAATGCAGTTAGCAGCTCCGGCTGATTCTGCTGTGAGACCATCAGCAGGTTCACGCCGGTGGCATCCAGCAAACTTTCCCAATCCTGGCGGCCCTCGCTGATGGCTTGATAGGTCTGCCACTGTGTCACCGGAAAGACCTCGAAGCGCGTATCGATCCAGGTGGGACGCTGCGGCAGGGCAAATTCGAGGTAGCTTGAAAAGCCAATCTCGCTCCACAGCGGACCGGGCAACCCGGGATGGGCCGCCAGCCATTCGGTAGCAGCGACCGGGGTGTTTTCTGTCACCGGCGGGGCGTGCTTCCACCACTTCGCCCGAAAGCCCGGCAGGAAAGCCAGCGGCAGGAGTATAAACACAACGCTGAGCACCAGGTTGAACGCCGGCAGATTCTGCTTCGATCTCCCGAAATATTTCTTCTCCCAATCCGCCAGCAGACCGCCTGTCAACACGACCAGGATAAAAACGAACCAGACAACATAGCGCTCGCCCCACAGAGCCAGGAAGCCGAAACCCAGGAACCAGGTCCATTCCAGCCGGTCGAGTTTGCGAGGTGACAGCGCCGCCAGAAGCGGGAAACCCAGCAGCCAAATAAAGAAAATGTTCATCTGCCAGCCAGTGTTAACCGGCGGCAGCCACTCGGCGGAGAAAAGTTGGATGGAGGGAACCGTCACGATATTGAAAACATATGTCCAAACGCCCAAGCCGTGCGGGTTTACCAGCGTAGCCAGCAGCACCCCGGCAAAAGCCAGCCCCAGGGAGCGTCGGTCACCCTTACCAAACACCAGCGCTGCCCCCACCAGCAGGATCAGCATCACGAAGGAACCGTGCAGGTTGGCCCACACCAGGCTGATCAGCGGCAGCCAATAAACAGCTTTTTGACCCTGATCTTGAAAGAATTTTTTTAACACAAAGAACACAAAGTGCACAAAGTTCCACAAAAGCAAAAAAGAAACTTTTTCTTTTTCTTTTTTTAGATCGTTTACCGTTGTGTTCTTCGTGTCCGCCTGTCCCGCGATGCTCTTCCGCGGGATCGTGTTAAATTCTTTTTCCCCGGTTTGCCATTTGTACAATATAAAGATCGCAAGTGCAAAAAGCGGGTATACCAACAACTGCGGGCGCACAGACCAGTTGTTGCTGGAGGTCAACACTGCCGCAAGCAGGACCAGGCTCGCTCCCAGGCGGCCCGCGCCGGCCCGGCGCGCCGTTGCCCATACCAGTGTATATGTTGCCGCCACGACCACTCCCCGCAGCAGCACCGTCAGGGATAGACCGCCCAAACGGTAAACTAGCCAGAAGAGCACCGCCGCCCCCCAGGCCTGGTAATCCACCGGTGAGCCCGTGCGGGTAAATGTCATGCTCTCCAGGCGTGGCACTGCCCCGGAAGCCAGCGTATCGTGCCCAACCCGCAGGAACCACCAGTAATCCTGTGGGGTGACCGGCAGCAGGAATGCGATGCTCAGGGCGATCAGCAGGACCAGCCCAAGCCAGAGCAATGCACCTGTGTCACGAGTCTTCATTATTTCTCCACGAATCCTATCGTGATTTTCAAAAGGTAAATTAAGACCTTCTTGTTACTTCGTGTTCTTTGTGCCCGCTTGTCCTGCGGTGGTTTCCCGCAGGATCGGCTTAAGTCTTTCCGGTTTAGCCACGATATAGGCCTTCCAGCCCATTGACTGCAGGGATGGGACGACCGGGTAACCACGCCGCATCCAGCATATTATATAACCTGCCCCGGTCAGCGTTTCCCAGGCGGCCCGGCTGGATTCGGGTCCGTGCAGTTCCATTAACATGAGCGGGCGCGCTTCCGCCAGGACCTTTTGCATACCCGGCAGGGCCAGCACTTCGCCGCCTTCGATATCCATCTTAACCACCTGCGGTGGCGGGTTGCCCTGCCCGTACACAAACTCATCCAGCGAGATTCCCGGGACGCTGATTTCGGATTGTGGCTGGTCAGCACGTCCCGCCGACCCGGCCGCTTTACCCATCCCGCCAGAAGTGTGCACCAGGAAGCGTACCGGGCCGGCAGAGCGGGTTACCGCCCCACAATACAGGCTCAGCCGGGCTTCTATTCCATTCAGTGCTATGTTCTGGCGCCACTGGTCGGCATTTGCCGGCAGGGCCTCGAAGGCATACACGTGCCCTTCCGGACCGGCCGCTTTCGCCAACAGGAGCGAAACGTAGCCGATATTGGCGCCCACATCATATATGACCGCGCCGGGTTGGATAAGTTCACGCACAGCAGCCTGCAATTCCGGCTCATATGTGCCCAGCCAGTAATCCTTATCGATTTGCATATCCAGCAGGATTGTGAAGCCGGCCAGGTCACCCGCGGCGACCCTGACCTGCGTCAAACCGGATGGCGCAGCCCGGTTCAGCCCGGCGCGAAGAACAGCAGCCAGCGGCTTGGCCTTGTAGATGGCTCGCTTGAAGGGCACCGGCAATATCCTGGCGGCCAGTGCCGCGCAATTGAGGATGAATTTACGCATTATTATCCTGCAAATATAATTCTAAAATTTCAAGGATGTTGTTTCCATGTAGAGTGTCTAATGGGACACTGGATATCATGAAAGAATAAGCTTATCTGTAATCCTTTGACCCGTCGTGTCCTTCATGTTAAGAATCTATTATTAAATTTGTATCATTCCAATAATACCTCCAGGTAGCGCTCCACCATCCGGTCCAGCCCAAAGGCTTCTTCGGCACGTTGGCGGGCAGCCGCACGGAAATGCGCCTGGTTTTCCAGTATCGCCGCGCCGGCATTCGCAAGCGCAGGCACATCCGGCCGGTCCAGCTTCCAGGAGTTGCCGCCATACGGCACCAGGCGCCCTGAATCGCCGGTTACCATTTCGGGCAGTGCGCCGGTGGCGAAGCCAACCACGGGCAAGCCGCAAGCCAGCGCCTCGATCACCGAGTTCGGGCAGGCTGCGTTCAAGTCGGCGGAGTAAAGCAAATGGGCGGAACGGTCCAGCCCGGGGATTTGCTCCCTCGGCACCAACCCGGTCCACAGGATGGGGATGCAACTCCTTTTTTGCATGCCTGATTGTAATTCCGGGGAAACCCGCCCGACCACCTGCAATTCAACCAGCCGGTTTTTAGCCAGCCGATCGGCCAGAACCAGGGCGGTTTCCAATCCATTCTCGTAGCCCCCCTGCAAACTGCCTTCCACCAGCAGCAAGCGGATATGGTCGAGTGGGCGATCATGCGCCCCAGCCGGCGTAAATACTGACAGGTCCGCGCCGTTGTGGATGACGGAAGCAGGCACCCGTTCCTGGCCATAGCATTCCCGCCACCAGCCTTGCACGAATTCAGATTGGTAGACGATCCGGTTGACAAAACGGGCCCGTAGCAGCGCCAGCAGGCGGTTGCCATATTCGGCCCGCAGAAAGTGGCGCGGACCGGTGCGCAGGCGCCGGTGCAGCCAGTTAATTCCATCCAGCCGTTGGACGATCCGCACGCCGCGGTCCCGCAGGCGCACCAGCCGGAGCAAATCGCGCACTCCACCTGTCAGCAAAACCGCCTGGAAGGGCGTTTCACGCAGGTCATGGCAGACCTGGTGACCGTATTTCTCCAGCCCTGCCGCCAGCTTGGCCTGGAAGGTGCTGACTCCGCCGATATTGCTTGCCCTGGGAATGATGCAAATCCGAGCCACAAGAGGATTATACCGTAACCAGCCCATGATATAATTTGGACAGGAGTAGTCGGATATGTTCAACTTTCAAGCCCCCAACCGCCGTAAGGAAGAAGAGCGCCTGCGCAATGAAAAACGCCTGCCGCCTGGACAATCGCTGACACTCAAATTCCCGGTCTTGCATTACGGACCCGTGCCATCGTTTAATCCCGCCACCTGGAATTTCCGCGTTTGGGGTGAAGTGGATGAAGAAAAACAGTGGAATTGGGACGAATTCAACCGCCTGCCGCGCACCCGCGTGACCATCGACCTGCACTGTGTGACACGCTGGAGCAAGGCCGACACTGTCTGGGAGGGCGTTTCGGTGCGGACTCTGGTGGAACAGGGCCTGGTTAAGCTCAAACCAGCCGCGCGATTTGTCATGCAGCATGCCGAGTATGGTTTCACGGTCAACCTGCCTCTGCCCGTGGTATTACAGGATAATTTCCTGCTGGCCACCCATTTCAATGGCCAACCGATCGAACCCGACCACGGCTATCCCCTGCGGGGGGTGGTGGGCGCCATCCCAGGACGGGATGACCTCCAGACATCCTACCTTTGGAAGGGCGCCAAATGGCTGCGCGGCTTGGAATTTATGAGCCGCGATCGGCTGGGCTTCTGGGAACAGGCCGGTTATCACAACGATGCCGATGTCTGGAAAGAGCAACGTTTTTCCTGAAAACTTTATGTAAATAAAATAAAGTGTGAGCGACATTTTCTGTTGCTCACATTTTTCTTGTTGTTCTTGCCCTGCTCCTTCCGGGGATCACAATGCCTCCCGAAGCAAGGCGGATGGGGGCTAGTCTTAGGATGACGGGCGTGTGCCCAAGACGAGCTTGAGGTCGACCTTCTGGCTGCCGCGCAGTACGGTCAGGGTTACCGTATCACCCGGGGACTTGTTCAGCAGCAGATAACGCATTAAATCGTCCTCGGTCATCACAGGCTGGCCATCCACGGCAACGATCAGGTCTCCGCCGGAATTGAGGTTCGGGTAACTGGTTGCCACAGTGCCGGCTTTTATCCCGGCCTTGTCGCCTGGACCGCCCGCTACCACCTGTGCAACGTAAACGCCGGTGGTGCTCTTCAAGCCGAGTGCAGTGATCACGTCCAATGGAAGCTGGTCTTGCAATGAGAGACCCAGGTAAGGATATGCAAACTTGCCATTCTGGATCAGCTGCGGGGCAACCCGTTTGACCGTGTCAATGGAAATGGCATACCCGATTCCGGAAGCAGCCGGGACACCGCTATTGCTGTTGATCGCCTGTGCCCAGACGATGCCAACCACCTGGCCATTCAGGTCAATCAAGGGACCGCCGGAGTTACCGGGGTTGACCAGGGCATCCGTTTGGATGATATCGCCGGTCGTATAGTAACTTCCACTGGTGCCCGCCTGAACGTTTCCCGGCAGGCTGCGTCCAACTGCCGATACGATACCAGTGGTCATGGATCCGGTCAGGAGCAGGGGATCGCCGATGGCGGATACCGTCTCGCCGATCTTGAGGGCACTCGAGTCTCCCAGGACAAGCGGATGCAACTCGCTTGCAGGCACTGTTACCTTGATGGCGGCCAGGTCCGAATTCTGATCCGTACCAACCACGTTTCCATATACCTTGGTGCCATCCGTGAAGTCCACTTCCACCTTCGTCTCGGTACCTACCACGTGGGCATTCGTGACGATATATCCGTCGCTGTTATAGACGATCCCGGAACCCAGGTCATTGCTGGTCTGAACCGTTACCACACCTGGAATGACCGCCGCGTAGATCGCTTCGAGCTGGGTCTGCTGGCTGGCGACACTGCCGGAGGGTGCCAGCGGTGCAGGTGGGACAGGTACAGTTGCTCCAGGTGCAGTTGGGGCGGATTGAACTGGTACGGGCGCAGCCGTGGATTGCGGAATCAGGCCGCTCATTTGGCAGGCCAGCACCGTGATTGCCAGGACCGCCACAACCATTGATAAAGTAACTTTCTTGCTCATACTATTTCTCCAACTCTTCTGCTGATCGGATTACCAACCAGCCGGATAATTTGGGCCAATCATTTTGATTTTGAGGCTTGCTCCAGCAAGGATTTCTGCCGGGTATTCAACCCTTTGGGGATTTGCACTTTTACCAGCACATACAGGTCGCCTTTCACACCGGGGGATTTCAACTGCGGCATACCGCGCCCTGCCAGCCGGAAAACCTGTTCCGGTTGGGTGCCGGGAGGAATGGTCATGACCAATTTACCGGCCGGTGTGGGCACTTCCACCTCGCCGCCCAGGATGGCCTTGAAAACGTCGAGCGTTACCTGCGTGTGCAGGTCGTTCCCATCCCGTTCGAAGGCCGGGTCCTCGGCCACATCCAGTACCAGATACAGATCGGATGGAGTGCCGTCCGGACCACCCGGACCCGCGCCTGCCACCCGGATCTTGGTACCGCTACTTGCCCCGGCCGGCAATTTCACTTCCATGCGTCGTTTGCCGGCCTGCAACTTGCGCGTGGTGCCGGTATAGGCTTCCTTCAGGCTGATGGTGACCGGCTGCGTCTCTTGCATCGCGGGCGCACGTCCACGGCCTCGGCCGCGCACTGCCTGTCCCTCGCCCATGCCGCCGAAAATGGAACGGAAGAAATCCGAGAAGCTGGCATCGCCGAACAGGTCATTGAGATTGACTTCCTGGTATCCGCCCGGCTGGCTGGTCCACTGGCCCCAGTTGAAGTTGCCGGGTGTGCCTTGCTGCTGCCACTCCGAGTAGGATGCCCCCAGTTGGTCATAGCGGGCGCGTTTCTGCGGATCGGATAAAACCTGGTAGGCTTCGTTCATCTCCTTAAAGCGTTCTTCGGCCTGCTTATCCCCGGGATTGCGGTCGGGGTGGTACTGCATGGCCAGTTTGCGGTAAGCGCCCTTGATCTCGCTGGCGCTGGCATTACGTGCTACGCCCAGGATCTGATAATAATCTTTATATTCCATATTATTATCTCGTATATACCATTCTAGACCTCGCCGGAAAGCTGGTCAAGCACTGGACGGCCGGTCTAATAGAACTCTAACACGCTGTTGGCGATTTGGAATGGTTGTTTTATACTTATATTGGATCTTTAATTTTACTTCTACGCGTAAAGTTTTACGTTTCTGGCTTTCTGATTACCCGATCCCCTTCCCCAGGAGTTTTCATGAAATCCATCTGTGTCTATTGTGGTTCTGCCAGCCAGGCCTCCCGAAAATATTTCCTGGCCGCGCAGCGCATGGGTGAGACCGTCGCCCGGCGTGGCCTGACCCTGGTCTATGGCGGTGGCCGGACCGGGCTGATGGGTGCCGTGGCGGATGGCGCTCTCGCTGCCGGCGGCCGGGTCATCGGCGTCATCACCACCGGCATGAATACGCCTGAACTGGCCCATACCCGTCTCACCCGCCTGGAAGTAACCAGTACCATCCACCAGCGCAAGGCCCGCATGTACGCTCTGGCGGATGGCTACCTGGCTCTGCCGGGTGGCTACGGCACATTTGATGAACTCTTTGAGACGCTCACCTGGGCGCAGATCGGTGAACACCACAAACCGGTCGGCCTCCTGAATGTGGATGGCTACTACGATTACCTGCTGAAAATGCTGGATCGCGCCGTGGCAGATAAATTTCTTTTTCCCGAACATCGCGCCTCGCTTATATGCACCACCCAACCGGATAGACTCCTGGATGCCATGGAATCCCACGTCTACCCGCACGAAGCCGTCCATAGGTGGATGAAGCAGGCATAATCATCCATTAAGCTGGTTCTCTCCTCAAACCTTGTGCCAAATAATGGGGTTATAAACAACAATCAGCCACCAACCTGGCTGATAGCGGCACTTTTAACGTTGTACGTCATCCCCATGGTGCTGATTCTCCTCGAAAATATCGGTAGAGCCTGAAATTTATTGAAAGGGTTGTATCCATGCAGTTCCTGCACAAAATAAAGCTCATCCAGGGAGGGATGGGAGTATATATTTCCAACTGGCGGCTGGCCCGCGCCGTGGCGATGGAACAACCTGGCACCACCGCCGGGACCGTCTCCGGTACTGCCCTTGACATCGTCTATGTTCGGCTGCTGCAGCTGGGCGACCCGGGTGGGTATGTCCGGCTTGCTCTGGCAGCTTTCGATACGCAATTCGGCGTTACCATTGGTCAAAAGATCGTAAAACACTATTTTATTGACGGTGGCAAACCACCCAGGGACCGTTTCAAGAATGCCCCCAAGCACATGGCCCGGCTGCCGGACGGCAGCGACATACTGCCTGCACCGCGCCAGCCGGCTGTACCAGTCGCGCTTACCATGGAACCGGAGACTGTCGAACTCCTGATAGCCGCCGGCTTTGCTGAAGTCTGGCTGGCTCGCCAGGGCCATTCCGGGAAAGTTTTCATCAACTTCCTGCACAAGGTCGAATTGCCCCTGATCTACACCATGTACGGCGCCATGCTGGCAGGCGTGGATGGAGTCATCGTGGGAGCCGGGAATCCGGAAGGCTTGCCGGCGATCTGTTCCAGGCTGGCACAGCACAACTCCGTGACCAGTGAAATAACGGTGTTGTATCGGGAATCGGGCGAGAATTTTCATCTCTCCTTCGATCCCCGCCAGGTGGCAGAAGGCCGGCTGGCACAAAATCCGCTGGCGCGGCCGGCTTTCCTGGCAATTGTTTCATTGGAAAACCTGGTTCAGGCCCTCGCTCACAGTCAAACGGAAGCCCCGGATGGGTTCATCATCGAGCACCACACCGCCGGAGGCCATAACGCCGGTCCCCAGGGGCCGCTCAAGAAAGATGAAAAAGGCCAGCCCATCTACGGACCGCAGGACGAGCCTGACCTGCAGGCCATCCGCCAGGTGGGTCTGCCTTTCTGGCTGGCTGGAGGCTATGGCAGTCGCGAAAAACTGGCCCAGGCTGTTGCCGCCGGAGCCACAGGTGTCCAGGTGGGCTCGGTTTTTGCCCTGGCCGAAGAATCCGGGATGAAATCCGCCTACCGCAGCGCCATCCTGGAAGAACTCAAAAAAAACCCGGATGATTCCAAATTGGTTTTTACCACGCTGTTCTCGCCCACTGGATTCCCTTTTAAAGTGGTACAGCTGGACGATACCCTGGCTGACCAGACAGTTTACACCAACCGCATGCGCGTATGTGATATCGGCCTCTTGCAGCAGCGCGGCCTCAGCAAACCGGCCGAAGACGGAACGCGCCGGCTTTTCCAGCGCTGCCCGGCCGCGCCTCTGGATGATTTTGTCAGCAAGCGCGGCCTGCCGCTCAACACCACCGACCGGCGCTGCCTTTGTAACGGTCTTTTGGCCTGCGCAGGCCTGGGACAGGCTGGACTGCAAAATGGAAAACAAATCGAAGAACCCGCCATCGTAACCCTGGGTAACCACCTGGATGGGGTCCGGCGGCTTTCACGTAACGGTCAGAGCCTCTATTGGGCCCGTGACGTGGTTAATGATATCCTCGGGTAGGATTTGGGGGCTAACCAGGGATAAACTACGAAGTTGCCGGCGTACAAAGAACCACATGGGTTTCCTTTTTTCTCGTTTGAACCTTTCGGCTTTCGTGGTTCAATTCCAATATCCCTGAACAATCCTTGGTCTGGCACATCAGTCGGGAAACTTGTCACGTTGAAATGACGACGTTTTGTTTTGACGTTACTTGGTCTTTACACTATACTATAGCTGCCTGTAAAGTTCCTCAATCTAACCAGGCTGGCTTGTTGGATGTATTGACCTATTCAAGGAGACCCTCGTATGACTGATTTCAAACTTACTTACGCAACCATGTTCAATCCACCGGCAGAATTGCATACCCGTTTTGACGCAGCGCTTGCCAAAGTGAAGGCAGGCCTCGGCCGGGAATATCCCATCATCATTAACAATAAAGACGTGTTCGCCGGCGAAAAATACGAACGCCGCTCACCGGTTAACACCGATTGGGTGCTGGCCGTGATGCAGAAAGGCAATGAACAGCACGCTCACCAGGCCCTGGATGCGGCCCGCCAGGCTTTCCCGGGCTGGAGCCATACCCCCTGGCAAGTACGCGTCCGGTTGTTGCGGAAAGTGGCTGACCTGATCGACCAGCGTATGTTTGAGATGGGCGCGGCCATGGCTCTCGAAGTGGGCAAGAACCGCATGGAATGCCTGGGAGACATCGCCGAGACCTCCGATCACATCCGTTATGCTTGCAGCCAGATGGAAGACAATAAAGGTTTCATCGTCGAAATGGACAAGGATCCACTGGTCGGGTACGACGCCACCAACCTTTCGGTGCTGCGGCCCTATGGCGTCTGGTTGGTAGTCAGCCCGTTCAACTTCCCCTTTGCCCTGACCGGCGCCCCGGCCGGCTCGGCACTCGTCTCCGGCAACACCATCGTAATTAAACCCGCCACCGATACCGCCTGGACGGTCCGCCTGCTGGCGGAATGCTTCCGGGATGCTGGTCTGCCGGAGGGGGTCTGCAACTTTGTCACCGGCCCCGGCCGGACACTTGGCCAGGCCCTGGTGGACAGCCCCGAAGTTGACGGTGTGACCTTCACTGGTTCGTTTGACGTGGGCATGAAGATGTTCCAGGACTATGCCCGTGGCAAATACGTCCGCCCGATCATTTTGGAATTGGGCGGCAAGAACCCTGCCATCGTCTCACGCCGCGCCGACCTGGAACGCGCCACCGCCGGTATCATCCGTTCCGCTTTTGGCCTGCAGGGACAGAAATGCTCGGCTGCCTCGCGCATCTATATTGAGGCGCCCGTCTATGATGAACTGGTCGGCATGCTTAAGGCCGCAACTGAGAAACTGTCCATTGGCGACCCGACCGAACAGGTCAACTTCCTTGGGCCGGTCATCAACCAAAGCTCTTACAATGACTTCAAGAACTTCACCGAAGAGATCAACCAGGGCGGCGGCAAGTTTCTGACCGGCGGCAAGGTCAAGAGCGGCGGCCTCTTCGACAAGGGCTACTTCTGCGAGCCCACCCTGGTGACCGATCTGCCCATGGAACATCGCCTTTGGAAGCATGAGATGTTCCTGCCTATCAGTACCATCGCGAAGGTTAAGAACCTGGACGAGGCCATGTCGTACGGCAACGATGTCAACTATGGTCTGACAGCCGGTTTCTACGGTTCGCAGGAGGAAGCGGACGCGTTCTTCGATAAGATCCAGGCCGGTGTCACCTATGCCAACCGGCCGCAGGGCGCGACAACCGGTGCCTGGCCGGGCTTCCAACCCTTTGGTGGCTGGAAAGGCTCCGGTTCCAGCGGCAAGAATGCCGGCGGGCACTATTACCTGCCTCTATATATGCATGAGCAGATCCGGACTCTCATCAAATAATTTCTTCCGACACGGGGCACAGCCAGTCTGTGCCCCTTTCTCTTATAGAATGGATTTTTTTCGTCGTCTGGGTTCGTTCCTCATTCTGGCTGGCTTGATATTGCTGGTCCTGTATGTTGGATCCGTACTAAGCAAGCAAGGCAATACAAGCCTTTTTGTGTTGTCCATTGGTTTTATATTGGTGGGTTTTATTTTGAAGCCGAATAAACCGGCCAGTGACAGCGGGCGATTTAATGCAATCCGCCGGGCCAGCGCCAACAGCCGCCAGCGTCGGGAAGAAAAAACGAATCAGAAACCTAAGTAATAGTCCTAAGAAAACCATGAATAAATTGATCCCGCTCTCACAAGCCGTCTCCCAATTCGTGCATGACGGAGATACCGTCTATGCCGCCGGGTTCACCCACCTGATCCCCTTTGCCGCCGGGCACGAAATGATCCGGCAACACCGGCGCGAATTGGTGCTGGCGCGTGCCACCCCCGACCTGATCTACGACCAGATGGTGGCAGCCGGGTGTGCCCGTAAATTGATTTTCTCTTACATGGGCAACCCGGGCGTTGGTTCCCTGCGCATCCTGCGCTCCGCCATGGAAAAAGGCATATTGGAATGGGAGGAATATTCCCATTTCGGCATGATCTCGCGCCTGCAGGCCGGTGCGGCTGGTTTGCCTTTCATGCCGATGAACCAGACCGCCGCCACGGATTTGGAACAGGCCAACCCGCTCATTCGCCGCGTGGTTGATCCGTATTCCGGCCGGGAGGTCATCACTGTCCCGCCCTTGAACCCGGACGTTGCCATCGTACATGTTCAGCGCGCCGATGCAAATGGCAATGCCCACCTATGGGGCATCATTGGCGAGCAAAAAGAGTCTGCCTTCGCAGCCAAACACGTCATCCTGACCGCTGAAGAGATAGTGGATGAGGCTGTCATTCGCTCCGACCCGAACCGGACCCTACTGCCCGGCTTCATCGTCGCGGCAGTCTGTCATGTACCTTTTGCAGCGCATCCCTCTTACGCCCAAGGTTATTACGACCGGGATAATGACTTTTATCTGGGCTGGGACAAAATCAGTGAGTCTGCCGACGCGGTCAAATCCTACCTGGATGAATGGGTCTTTGGCGTCAAAGACCGGGCGGAATATTGGGAAAAGCTCGGCAGCCAGATCCATAAGCGCCTCACGGTTCAGCCCCGGTTAAGTGATTCGGTCAATTATGGGAATTACTAGAGTACAGGGGCCTGGGGAGAAGTGTGATGAAGCCAATTCCCTTTATTCCCTTTCCCCATCACAAGATGAGAACGATAACCCCGGATAAAACATGCCATGTTTGAACTTACCTATTCCTCCTCTGAACTAATGATAGTGAACGCTGCCAGGTTGCTTAAAAACGGTGATGTGGTCTTTGTGGGCGTCGGACAGCCCAACCTGGCCTGCAACCTGGCTAAACGCACCCACGCCCCTGACCTGGTCATGATCTACGAAGCCGGCGTCATTGGGGCGGAACCCCGGCGGCTGCCGCTCTCCATCGGCGACCCAACCCTGGTCAGCGGGGCGTTGTCCGTGGTCAGCATGTACGATATTTTTGCCAACTACCTCCAGCGCGGCAACGTGGACGTGGGTTTCCTGGGCGGTGCGCAGATTGATAAATACGGCAATATCAACGCCACCGTGATTGGGGACGACTATGCGCACCCAAAAGTCCGGCTGCCCGGTTCCGGTGGAGCGCAGGAAATCGCCGCCTGGGCCAATCGCTGTTACATCATGACCCCCCACCAGAAACGGCGCTTCCCTGAAAGAGTGGATTTTCTGACCTCTGCAGGCTACTTGGATGGCCTGGGCGGGCGCCTCAAAGCCGGCCTGCGTGGCAAGGGGCCAATCGTCGTGGTGACGGATATCGGATATTTGGAACCCGACCAATCTGGCGAACTGGTGCTGACCGCCCTGCATCCCGGCAAGACGGCCGGGCAGGCCATTGAAAACACCGGCTGGGCGTTAAAGGTAGCCGGGAACGTACGCATTACCGAACCAGTGACAGAAAAAGAACTGCAGATATTGCGGGATGAGCTGGACCCCTCCGGCATATATACAAAAAGCTCTTAAATCTTCATGTGAACGGAACCGGAACAACCTTAAAAAGATCCTACTGGGAGCGACTCTTCCTTTCCCCACAGGAAGCGCGCTTGCGCGCCGGTTGGCGCCTGGCCATCCAGACCATTATCCTGCTGGTGCTGTTGATCGGCCTGACCATTCCTGTGCTCCTGCTCGCCCTGGCCCGGCACTGGAACCTGGGGGGCAGCTTATATTTCACCCTCGGCAGCATGGTTGAGCTGGTTGCCTTCACCACCTCGGTTTACCTTGCCCGCCGTTTCCTGGACAGGCGTTCCTTTGCCAGTCTTGGACTGAAACTGGGCCGCCGGGTTTTTCCCGACGTACTGGCCGGGATTGGCATAACTTTTATTATCATGGGTCTGATCTATCTGGCAATGAGCCGGCTGGGCTGGATTCATTTTGAAGGGTTCGCCTGGCAATTTGACCCCCTGCCGGTCGTCCTCGGACAAACGCTGCTGTATCTATTTATCTTCATCATCACCGGCTGGCAGGAGGAATTGCTCTCCCGTGGGTATCACCTCCAGACCCTCTCCAGCGGCATCAACCTGTTCTGGGGAGTGCTGATATCTTCGGTCATTTTCGGGGCACTGCACCTTGGCAACCCGAATGCCACCTGGATCTCGGCAGTCGGCATATTCTTTGCCGGTTTGTTTCTGGCGTTGGGATATTTATGCACCGGCCAGCTCTGGCTTTCGATCGGGCTTCATATCGGCTGGAATATTTTCGAGGGGGTCGTCTTCGGCTTCCCGGTCAGTGGGACCGCCAGTTATCCACTTCTGCGAATGCATGTCTCCGGCCCGGCGCTGTGGACCGGCGGAGCGTTCGGGCCGGAAGCCGGTCTCATCATCCTGCCAGCCATCCTGATTGGCGCGCTGCTGATCGGTCTTAACACCCGCTGGCTTATCCATCGCTTGCCACCGGGTAACCCACCTTTCAATAAATAAAACCGGTCTGTTAATTGGAAACCAGCCTGGGATCCTGCAGAAGGAGCTTCGGACTGCCGCTCCTGCCTGGCAAACCGGCATCCTGAAAAATAAGTCCAACATACCATAGGATTAATGACCGCGCTTTCGATTTGCAGGCTATAATTCAATCATGCCGGGCGCTGCTTTCCCCTTCAAAGTCATCCTTTTCGATTTCGGATCCACCCTGATCTACTCAAAGGATCCCTGGCCGCCGATCTACGAACAAGCCGACCGTGCGCTCGTACAGGTATTCATGCAGGCCGGAATCCCGCTGGAGATCAAGGCTTTCTCCAGCGAATTCGAGACCTTTCTTGACACCTACTATGCCGAGCGCGGCACCAGCCCGATCGAGAAAACCACCTTTTCGGCTTTGCAGGAATTATTGCAGCAAAAAGGCTTTCAAGAAATTCCGGCTTCCGTGGTGCGTGCTGCCCTGAATGCCATGTATGCCATAACCCAGCAGAACTGGTATCTCGAAACCGATACCATCCCAACCCTCAAAACCCTGCGGGCGCACGGTTATCGTCTGGGAATGGTTTCAAACACTTCTGATGATAAGAACGTTCAGCAATTGGTGGATCGCTGGGAATTGCGCCCATTTTTTGAAAAGATCGTCACCTCAGCTGGTTGTGGCTTCCGCAAACCCGACCAGCGCATCTTCAGGCTCGTACTGGACCATTTTGGAGTTCCCCCGGAACAGGTGGCCATGGTGGGCGATTCTCCCGAAGCGGATATCCTGGGGGCGAACCAGTTGGGAATATACAGCATCTGGATCACACGCCGCGCCAGCCCGCCAGAAGAAGGCGAATTGAGCATCCAGCCGCAGGCGGTTATTCCAACCCTGGATCTGCTCCCTGGCCTGCTTGCCGATGCCGAAAACGATGCGCCTTAGGACTTGCTAACGGCGCCTTTTCTCTTTATACTGGGTGTATCGTTTTCCGATCACCGAGGAGGATGCCATGTACCTTCAAGAAATTCTCGAAGTTGCCATCGGCCTGATTTTTGTCTGGCTGGTTCTAAGCGTTGCCACGATGTCCTTGCAGGAATGGTTGGGGAACATCCTCAACTCACGTGCAAAGGAGATGGAAAAAGCCATCACCCAGATGTTAAGCAGCCCGAATACGACCAGCCAGTTCTATGCGTACCCATTGATCTCCAATCTTTATAAACATCCCAAAAAGGCCGGACAAAAGGGTCGCCTGCCCTCCTATATCCCGGCCAGCAAATTTGGCGCGACCTTGTTTTCACTGGTCGTCCAGGCCGGCACGGACAATTCCCCGGTCAGGGCAATGACGAGCCAGATTAACCAGCAACTGGCTTCCATCCAAAGCCCTGAACAGCAGAAACTTGCCAAAGCAGACTGGAATGCCATCCTGCAAACGGCCAAAAATCTGGCCGCCTCGGGTCTCGGTGCGGCTGCATTGGATAGCCTCAAGCTCCAGGTGCAGGTTTTCGGCGAGAAATACCCTGAGGCCAAGCCCAGCCTGGATGTGCTTGTCCCGCAATTGGATATGTACTATGGGCAATTTGTCCAGGAACAACATGCAGCCATGGAATCAGGCGCCGATACCGGCCTGACCATGCGCCAATTCCGCCTGGGTTTGCTGGGACTGCAAAAGACCAATCCGCGCTTGAGCAATTCGGTTTCCGCCGTCATCAAACAAGCCGAAGGGTACGCTCTGAACACAGATCAAGTGGTCGCAACTGCACGCCTCAACCTGGAAACCTGGTTCAATGATGCCATGGACCGGCTTTCCGGTTCCTACAAACGCAAGGCCCAATTAATTGCCTTCATTATCGGCGTTATCCTGGCTCTGATATTGAATGTGGATTCGATCAGCGTGGCCACCAGCCTGTGGCGTGAACCGACCTTACGCGAAGCAATTATTGCCCAGGCCCAGAGCTATGCCACTTCTTCCGCTTCTCAAAGCGGCGTTACCACTGCAAGCCCTTTGCAGAATATCCCTGTTTTGGAAACGCAATTGCAGGCGTTGAATATTCCCTTTGGCTGGACTTTCGCTCCGTTCAATACAGCCGGACGCCAGTGCAGCCTCCTGCCGTTACAGGCCAGCCAGGTTTGGGGAATTCCCAGCCAGGGCAGCCAGGCTTCACCAGTCTGCTTGCGCTTTAGCAACCTGCCGCCCGATTCCATCAGCTGGCTTGTGAAAATATTGGGACTGCTGATGACCGGCCTGGCAGCCGCCCAGGGAGCGCCTTTCTGGTTTGATGTCCTGGGGAAACTGGTCAACGTACGCAGCACAGGCGTCAACCCATCCGAGCAACAACCGGTTGGATAGGCACGATCCATTCGATTTACCTAGATAGGGCTGCATTTCAGCAGCCCTGTTTTCCTTTGCCAGGCAGGCAATTTTCAAATTCTCCGAAGAGCAGCGCAAAGGGGTTCTTTCTTCCTTATACTGTCTATTGGAAACAAACCGCCTCTGCTTAATCAGCACATACCTGGAGAACTAAGATGGCCTTAATTTTCCCCTTCCATACATTATAATTCTGGTATCTCACTGAAAGGAAAATGGTATCTGTAATGATCAGCAAGGTTTATTTCGGTACAGCACGCCAGGCTCTTTTGGAAGCGAAGGAGACCTTACCAGCCAAGCTCGATTTGATCCTGGAGCAACTCCACTTGCGTGAGCGCGTGAAGGACGCACGGGTGGTCATTAAAATGCATACCGCCAACAACATCGGCTACTCCACCATCCATCCGGTCTTTGTGCGCAAGGTTGTCCAGGCCATCAAGGATGGCGGCGGCAAGCCTTTCGTTGCCGACGTTCCCTGGGATACAGCTGGAGCGGAAACGCGCGGTTATTCAGCCGAATCGCTGGGTTGCCCGGTTTATCCGGCCGCCGGGCCAGATGAGAAATATTATTACGAGCATAAACGGCCTTACAAGAACATCCAGAACTGGAGAGTAGCCGGGTTAATCCAGGATGCAGATTTCCTGGTCAACTTTGCCCATGTCAAAGGACATCCCAGCAACGGCTTTGGTGCTGCCATTAAAAACCTGGCGCTGGGTTGTATGACCGGCGAGACCCGCAGCCAGATGCACGATTCCATGCACTTCGATCAGTACTGGTTCCCGGCCGCCTGCCCGGACCCGGCTTCTATCATCCCGCAGATTGCAGCAGCCTGTCCGTTCGAGGCGATTGTCGAAGACAAGCGGGCTCCCGGTACCATGCATTTGCACATGGAGCAATGCAACCAGTGCGGGCGCTGCCTGAAAGTGGCGCCACCCGGAAGTCTGAAAATCGACCCGGTCAACTTTCATTCCTTCATGGAAGCCTGCGCCATTTCCGTCAGCGAGACCATGTCCACCTTCCAGCCGGGCAAAGCCATCCATCTCAACCTGGCCACCCAGATCACCCCGGTCTGCGATTGCTTCGGTTTTACCGGCATGTCCATCCTGCCGGATGTAGGGATCTTCGGCTCGGATGACATTGTAGCCGTGGAACAGGCCACGCTTGACGCCCTCGCTCAAACCAGCCTGATCGAAGAGAATATCCCGCTGGCAATGGAAGTGCATTTTCACCAGGGCCACCCTTTCCGGCAGTTGCACGGCCCGCTCAAGGATCCTTACCTCACCACCGAATATGCCGAAAAATACGGTCTCGGCAGCCGGAAGTATGAACTCGTGGATGTCTTTCCACTGAAAAAGGTCGAACGTTCAGCGCTACCCTATACCTCTGCAAACTAAAAGGTAAATAGATATACGACAACTTCCCCTGCAATACCTGCCGGGGAAGCTTTTGTTCATTACGAATTGCCGGGAATTGTTCGTCAGGAATATTTTATCACCTGCCTGCCCCTTGCCCGCTTCGAAGTATGCAGACCGTGCTGTCCGGATTTTTGCTTGGAAGCCTTGCCAGATCCCAAAGCGGGTTCTGGTTTCACCGGAATGATCCCCAATTGGTGGGCCTTGGCAATCGCCGCTGCACGGGTACGCACCCCCAGGCGGAGATAAGAGCCAGACAGTAAGTTACGTAATGTGGAACCGGTAACTCCCAATTCGTTCGCCAGTAAGACCGTGTCGCCATCTGGATGGGAGGCGCACAAGGACAATGCCTCCAATTGGCGCGGAGTAAGGATGGCATCCGGGCTTCCACTTTTCGATTCCCAGGTGGCTCTCTCACTGAAATAGATTCCGCCGTTGGCAACCTGCCTGACGATTTTGTCCAGTTGTTGGATGGAAGACTGGTCATCTTTTAGAATATAACCGCAGATGCCCGCATTAATCAGTGCCTCGATCAGGGAACGCTGGGTGAACATCGAGATTACCAGGATATTCAAACCCGGGTATTTCTTCAACAATCCGGGAATGGTATGCAAAACCGGATAGGGATTGTGATCCTCCTGAGAATTGGGGACGCTGACATCCAGGATCAATACATCCACCGGGTGGCTCGCGATCATCGGCTCAAGTTCTTCCCCAAAAAGGGCTATGCTGACAATCTGGATTTCCGGATCCATGGAAAGACGGTACGTAAAGCCATCGACGATGCTTTGGTGATCATCCAAAATGGCAACACGGATTTTAGTTAACATTGGATTCCCTCTTTGCCATATTAATCACACACATATTATAGAATAACATCCTTTTGAGAAGGAGGAAAGGGGCTAGCGGGCGGTCATAAACCTTGCCGGTTATCCCGCCTGCTTATCCCTTTACAGGGATTCCCCACAAGGAAGGATAACCATAAGGTTGCTGAACCGCCCGCTTCTCCATCCACCCCCATTCCCCTGCAAGCTGAACCGCCTGGTTCCCCCCTGCTCCCCCTTCCGGCGGATTCGCCCGCATCCCCCTGATTATTGATATTTTCAGGGATATTTTAGTTGTGAATGAATGAATTTTGAGGCTGTCCATACAATTGCCTATTGGCTCCTTCTCGTTACTGTCGTGGAATTCATTTGCCTATTCTGACCCGGATCGCTCCCATGGTACAAAAGCCACCTGTCTGGTACCTCGACCCTTGGATGAATGGGTCACCAGCCTGCCCCCCAGAAGCTTTAAGCGCTCCCGGATGCCAATCAATCCTATTCCGCCTGGTGGATTTCCTTCTTCAATGCCTCGACCGTTGTCAGAAACGGAAATGGATATCTCTCCCTTTTTATATTGCATTCGGACCTTCACCTGGCTGGCTTGTGCATGCCTTAAAACATTTGTCAGGGCTTCCTGGACAAAACGGTACAGGCTGATGCTTACCTCATCCGGTAATCCTGGAACGTCTTGCCCTTGGTAAAGAATCGGGATACTCGTCCGCTCGGTCTGCTCCCGGCAATACTCCTCCAGGCTCAGGTTGATCCCGCCGATATCCAATACCGGAGGCCGCAGGCTGTGCGCCAGGGAACGGATGTGCTGCATGGTCTGGTCGATGATTTTCAGCGACTCAGATAATCGTTTCCTGGAAAATGTCTCCGTTTCGGGAAGTTCATTTTGAACCGCTGCCAGGCTGTATTGCAGGGTGATCAGCGCCTGGCCGGCATCATCGTGCAACTCGCGCGAGATCAAACGGCGTTCCTCTTCCTGGGTTCTGACTGTCTGGGCGGTGAGAGATCGCAATTTTTCCTGGCTGTCCAATAATTCCGTGGTTCGTTCCGCTACACGTTCCTCCAGGAAATCCCGCGCCTGCCGTAAATCTCCCTCGTCTTTTTTGCGGGTGGTAATATCACGCGAAACACCCATCACCGAAGTTACTTCACCTGCGGCGTTCTTTAGTGGTACCAGCCAGGTGTTCAACCAGACCGTCTGATCCAAAAAGGTATTGGCGCTCTCGGAAGAAATTGCCTCTCCGGTTTGAAAGACTTGCAGGATGGATTCTTCCTGGTGTTGACTGGTTTCCAGGGGAAAGTAACGCTTGCGCGGTTGTCCCAGCAGCTTATTGGCGGGCCACCCCAGAAATTGTGCCCCAAATGAATTCACATATTCAATGCAATCTTCCCGGTTGACAATGAATATCATGTCATGAGCGGCTTCGGCCAGCGTCCGGTACTTTTCCTCGCTGGCCCTCAATGCTTCCGTAACTCTTCTTTGCTCGGTGATATCGCGAATAAAAGCTGCCACCCTAACCACTTTTCCAGCCTCATCCAACACTGGATAGAAGCTGTTCTCGAACCATTTACCGTCGCGCGAATCTTCAAAAATAACCGGTTTCCCCGAACTGACTACCTGGTTATAGCGCACCCTTCTTTCCCTGGTCAGATCTTCCTTAAAGATGCCATGCACAAAGGTCCCCGGTACGCTTTCCGCAATAATCCCCAACCGTTGAACAAACTTCTCATTGGCGGAAATGATTACCCCATTCGCATCCGCCAGGAATACGATCGCGTCGGATGCATTTAGTATGGAGCGCTGCGTGCGCTCGCTTTCCTGCAATTCCGCTTCCGCTCTGCGGATCTCGGAAACATCGATGGCAGTTGTCATCATGGCCGGTTTCCCATCCAGCATGATGGGCAGGGTCCTGGCCTCGACCAGGTGGATTTCGCCATTCTTATGAATGACCCGCATGGAATAGCGTTCCGAGGTTGCAGCATTTTCCTGACTTTTCTGTAGCCGCTCAAGGAACATGCTCCGATCTTCCGGGTGTATCCGCATGGCCATCTCAGTCGGGGTAAGGGAATTTAATTCAGCCTGGGTATAGCCGAGAGATTCCGTAATTGCCTGGTTGGAATACACTACCCGCATATCCTGGAAGACGATCACTCCCTGCATGGAAGCATCCAGCAATTCCCGATAACGCGCTTCACTTTCAAGCAGAGTTTTTTCGACAATTTTGCGCTCGCTGATATCCCGGACGATCGCCCACATCCCGGCCGGGATGCCAGCGTTGTCCTTGATCAGGTTGGTACGTAATTCTATCGGGAAGACGCTGCCATCTTTGCGAATGTATTCCTTTTCGTAGATTTCGGAATAGCCTTTCGGGAGCACCTGTTTTTCAACAATTTCGGTCTCTACGTCGTGCCATTTCCTGGGGGTCAAATCCCGGTACGTCAGCTTCTTTAGTTCTTCTAATGGATAACCAAGCATCCTTTCATACGCCTTATTGCATTGGAGTATCCAGCCCTCCATATTAACACTGACAAACGCATCCATCATGCCATCATACAGGCTGCGGTATCGCTCCTCTGAAATCCGCAATGCTTCCTGGGCTTTTTTGCGCTCACTGATATCCCGGACAATCGCCCACATCTTGAACGACTTACCTGCTTCGTCAAGCATGAGAGCGGAGCGTAGTTCCACCGGGAAAACAGTCCCATCTTTGCGGATGTATTCCTTTTCATAAATATCGGAATAGCCGCGCTTCCAGATCTGGTTTTCAGTAATGCCCGCCTCGAACTCGTGCCACTTTTCAGGCGTTAGATCCATATAAGTGAGGCTGCGTAACTCATCCGGTTCGTACCCAAGCATGGCCTGATAGGATTGGTTGAACTGTTCAATCCTGCCACTAAGGTCAACTTGAACGTACGGGTCCATCATGCTTTCATACAGGCTATGGTAACGGGCTTCGGAAAGCCGCAGGGTTTCCTCGGCAATTTTACGGTCGGTGATGTCTGACCATGAACCCACAAATTCCAGCGGGTTTCCCTGCGCGTCCCGCATTAACATTCTTTCACCGCGCAACCAGCAATACGTTCCATCTTTTTTCAAAAACCGATAATCGAACACTTCCCTATCCAGATCACCTGGATGGTCCACCTGGGCAAAAACCCGCTCTTTATCGTCCGGATGGACATGGTTACGCCAAAAATTTCTATCCGCCAAGAACTCTGAGGCTTCATGCCCTACCAATGCAGCTACATTTTCGCTCATATAAGTGACAGCATGGTCAGAAGCCCTAAAGCTATAAATCACGACCGGACCATGCCGGACCAGTTCTTCCAACCGGGAAGCCGCCCGTTGCAAACGGGTGTTTGTTTCAACCACCTCCAAAGCCAGCGCATCCCTGGCCTCGCGCAGGAGCCGCTCGCTCTCTTTGCGGATGGTAATATCCCGGCCTATAATGATAATCCCTTGCAATTGACCGGTTCCATCCGGGATCACTGCAGCGTTGAATTCTGCAAAGAAGCTGCTGCCATCCTTTCTCATTGCCTGGCATTCAAAATTCTTAAGCCCGCCGGTAGCCAGCGTTCTCTGGAAAGCTTCCGCCGCGCGCGGCTGATCATCCGGAGAAATAAAATCCACAATTTTCTTACCGGCTGCTTCTTCCTGGTGCTCATAACCGAAAAGCGCCAGCCCGCCCTGGTTGGATGTGACGATATTCCCATCAAGATCGAGCATCGAAACAAGGTCCGGGGAGGTTTCCACCAGTGACCGGTACCGTGTCTCGCTCATCTGTAAAGTCCCATTCGTTTTATTCAACTCATCCGCCAGCAGGTTGGCTTTCGCCAGGTTTTCTTCCAGGCCATGGACAACAACGGTCAGGGAATAAATCAACAGGACTCCCATGAGCACAAAGATGATTCCCCCAATGATCCAGAGCAGCGGGTCGGATTGCGGCAATCCGACCGGTAATTTAACTTGCCCGTTCGTATTTATGAATCCCAGACTGGAAATCAAGGCGGAGCTGAGCAAAAGGGCCACCAATCCGGCTGGCACATCCATCAGCAGGATCGACATGGCGATAAACGTGATCAAAAAAAGACCTGAGTCTACATTGAAGCCACTTTCCAGCAGATTGATGAGTCCAAAAGCAAAAAGCATGACCAGCCAACCGATCGCCCGCACTGGATATGGCAGGCCGTAGGCGAAGGTGATCAGGATGGTCCAAACATACAGCAGGCTGTAGAGGAAGATCGTCGGGTACATCCCTTTTTGAAGGACGGGGATCACCGCGAGGGCAAAAAGCACGCTTCCAACCGCAAATGAGCAGTACAGCATTATTCTGAGCAGGCGCTCACGCAGTTGGGACAGGACAATATTGTTCGTCGATCCAGGAAAGAAAATTCGAAGCTTATTCCTCATCGCTGCCATCCTATAAAGTGTTCTGAAAAGGAATATCCTAAAGAAATTTCGGCTTGCCGGCTGGATCAGATAGATCCAGGTCCTGCTTTTTCACCCGGGATTTTCCTTGGCTCTTTCGATCTCGACCCCCACTGACCGAGAAAACCGCACCGCACCCGGTTTCTCCACCCGCACGCGCACCTTTTCCACGCGCGGCACTTCCAGGCACAACTGCGCCAGGTCGGCCGCCAGCGCTTCCACGGTTAACCGGCGGGCTGTTTCGGCGTGTGCCCGCACTTTTTTCGCCACCGAGCTGTAATCCACGCTGTCGTTTACATCGTCGCTTTGCCCGGCCTGCTGCAGGTTGGTAAAGAGCACGATATTGATCAAAATATCCTGGGGCTGCGCACGCTCCCGGTCCTTTACCCCGATGATACCGCGTGCAACCAGATCTGTAATAAACACCTGGTCCATCTTGACTCCTTTCACGCCAAGGAAACGTCTTCAGCCAATACTCCATTTCAGGCAAAGGCCTCCTTCCAAAGGATTATAACGTGTTCAGGATGCTTTCGGTTACAATCGCCGCATGACCATATCCATTGACAGGCTGGTTCGTTCCCGTCGCAAGACCGTTGCCATCGTCATCGAACGCGATGGACGGCTAACGGTGCGCGCTCCGCTGCACCTTTCCGGGCCGCGCATCCAGGCCTTCGTCGAGAGCCATGCCGACTGGATCGCTAAAAATCGGACCAGGCTGCAAGCCGCCTCGCCTGCACCCGTCCGCCGCTACGTGACCGGCGAGACTTTCCTCTACCTGGGATATGCCTACCCGCTTTTCATCGCCCCCGCCCGCCAACCAGCACTGGTCTTTGACGGTGCTTCCTTCAGACTGGCACAATCCAGTCTGCCAAAAGTGGAAGAAACTTTCGTGCGCTGGTACAAGCAGCAGGCCAGGCGTCTCCTTGCAGAACGCGTGCCTGCAATTGCTGGAAAATATGGCTTTCGATACCAGAAAATACGGATCTCTTCGGCACGCACCCGCTGGGGTTCGTGCAGTTCGCGCGGCACGCTCAGCTTTACCTACCGGCTGATCATAGCCCCCGCCGAAGTGGTGGATTACGTTGTCATGCATGAATTGGTCCACACGCAGATCAAGAACCATTCCAAAACTTTTTGGAACAAAGTGGGGGAACTCATGCCGGATTTCAGGAACCGCCTGGCCTGGCTGAAAAAGAATGGACAATATTTGTTGTAAGCCTATTGCACCTTCCTTCAATTTCTGCTAGGATAGACAAAATCATCCGGAGGCACCCCAATGCAAATCCACCCTGTCTCTACCAAACAAGACCTCACCTCCTTTCTCAATCTGCCTTATCAAATGTATCAAAACGACCCGGTCTGGGTCCCGCCGCTGCGGGACGAGCAGCGCGGCCAATTTGACCCTAAACGCAATCCCCTGCTCGACCATTGCGAGTGGCAGCTCTTCCTGTTGGAAGACTCAGGACAATATATCGGGCGTATCGCGGCCTTCATTGATGTATTGGCCATAGAATTCTGGAAGGAACGCGTCGGGTTGTTTGGTTACTACGAATGCGTTCCCGATCCCGCCGCCAGCCGGTTGTTGCTCGAAGCCGCACGGAACTGGCTCCGGGGCAAGAACTGCACCTGCATGCGCGGCCCGTGGTCGTTCGTTTCGCAGGAATGGGGCCTGGTGGTGGAAGGGTTCGAGCCGTCTCCGGTGGTGATGGCCCCCTATAATCCCCCTTATTATGAAACCCATCTGATCGGTTTCGGCCTGGCAAAAATCAAAGACCTGTTGTGCTGGTACATCTCTGCTGCGGAAGGTTACCAGGTACCCGCCCGCATCCTGGAGCTGACGGATGCCGTGCAAAAACGCTACAATGTACGCATCCGGCAGTTGGATATGAAGCATTATGATGAAGAGGTCAGGATCATCATCGAACTGGCCAACTCCACCATCATCGACAACTGGGGCTATTCTCCGGTCACCGAGGCCGAGGTGCAGGCCATGGCGCGCGACCTGAAGCCGGTGCTGCAGCCAAAAGGGGTGCTGTTCGCCGAGGACCTCAACGGCAAGCCGATCGGTTTTGCCATCACCCTGCCGGATGTCAACAGCCTTCTCAAGGGTCTGAACGGGCATATGTTCCCCTTTGGTTTTATCAAAATTTTGACCGGCATTCCACGCCTGCGCCGCTACCGCATGTTTGCCCTGGGTGTGGTGCCGGAATACCAGGGCAAAGCCATTGACAGCCTGATCTACCGTGCCATGCATGATACGCTCTATTCTTCGGATCTGTGGATGGAAATCAACTACGTGCTCGAAGATAACTGGCCAATGGTGAATGCTATTAAGAAGTTAGGCGCCACCCCGCTGCGCAGGTACCGTGTTTATGAGATGAAGATCTGATGGTGTTTTTCTTCTCATGACCAGCTCTCCTGTCAATCCCATCTACTCATATGAATTCATCGTTCCCCGGGACGCAATGGATGAGAACGGCCATGTCAACAATGTCCACTTTGTGCAGTGGATGCAGGAGGCTGCCGTCCGCCATTACGAATCCATCGGTGGGATCCCGCTAACGCAGGCCGTTGGCGCCACCTGGGTGGTGCGTTCACACAAGATTGAATATCTGCGCCCGGCCTTTGCGGGCGACCGCATCCAGGTCCGCACCTGGGTCGTGAACGTCCACCGCGTCCGTTCTCTGCGGCGCTACCACTTTATTCGAGTGGCAGACGGCAAACTGCTGGTCAAAGGGGAAACGGATTGGATTTTTGTGCATGCCACGACCGGCGCTCCGATGGCAGTGCCCGAAGAAATCATCCACATCTTTCCACTGTTGCCGGATGAATAACCAAGGAAGACCCCGTTTCCTTGAAGGAAACGGGGTTCTTGACATCCAAAACGGGTTTATGGAATAAGGATTAACAGACTTCCGAAGTTTTAGAAACTTCGGAAGTCTGTTTGTCAGCCTTGCTTTATTCCAGCGTAAACTTTGCCTTTACCCGGATATCTTTTGACGAACTGCCCACCAGCACTTCGAACTCCCCCGGTTCGGCTACCCAGGCGTGCGTGTGCGGGTCGAAAAAGGATAGGGCCCGCTCGTCCAGTGAAAAGGCCACCGTCCCAGCCTCACCCGGCGCAAGCGCCACTTTGGCAAAGCCCTTCAACTCCTTGGGCGGGCGTGGCAGGGAAGCCTGCAAGTCGCTCACGTACAGCTGGGCCACTTCCTTGCCGGCCGCTTTGCCGGTATTCGTGACCGTCAGGTTGACTTCCACCGCCTTTCCGGCCTTAACCTTCTTCGAGACCTTCAAGTTACTGTACGCAAAACTGGTGTACGACAGCCCGTGCCCGAATGGGAAGAGCGGCATGACATCCTTCATGTCATAGTAGCGATATCCCACAAAGATGCCTTCGCCATAATTCACCTCCCGGCAACCTGGATGGGAGGCATTGATAAATGCTGGGCTGTCTTCCAGGCGGGCGGGGAAGGTCACCGGCAGCTTGCCGGACGGGTTAACTTTGCCTAAAAGCACGGCTACCACTGCATTGCCGTTTTCCATGCCGGGGTAATAGGCCTGCAGGATTGCTGCCACCTGGTCCACCCAGGGCATGCTAACCGGGGCGCCAACGTTCAGCACCACCGCCGTGCGCGGGTTGGCCTTGGCCACCGCCGCGATCAGTTCATTTTGCTTGCCCATCAACTCCATCGACGGACGGTCGCTGCCCTCGCTCTCGAAGCCATCCGGGAAACCCGCAAAGACCAGTGCCACATCACAGCGCTTGGCCAGAGCCACCGCCTTGGCCAGCCGCGTGTCTTTGCCTGCCTCGAAGGTCAGGCCGATCCCCAGGCTGTAATTGACAATTTCCTGCTCCTGGTATCGCACATAATCCATCCGGAATTCATAGGCCCGGCCGGCCTTAAGCTTCTGGATCGTCACTCCCCGGGTAAACAGGTCCCGCGTGGCAGTATTCCGGGCAACGCTTTCCAGTATGGCTTTCCCATTCAGGAAGAGCTTCACCTTGCCGACATGGTTGAGCGCAATTTTGTACGTTCCATCCGCCGGCACCGTCAGGCTGCCCGTCCAGCGCATCGCCAGCGGTCTGATCTGCAGCGGCGTCCAGGCGATATGCCACCAGAAATCCGAGCCAAAGCCATCCCGGGTCTCGATTGGTTCGCCGCTGAAATCGGCGGATTCATAAAATTCGCCGCGCAGGCCGCCTGGCATCCAGCTGGTAGGAATGGTGAAAGGCTCATCCACATTATCGCTGCCGCTTTCGTATTCGATCTCGATCTTGCTGCCAGCCTGTTTCTGCAATGCCTCCAGCGGGCTGACCCGGTACAGCGGCGGTACCCTGGAACTGCCGCCTCCTTCGATGACCGCTTCGGCGGCATTCGGTCCGATTACCGCAATCGACTTGACGCCTTTGCCCAGCGGCAGGAGCCCGCCCTCGTTTTTAAGCAGGGTGATGGCTTCCTCGGCCAGGCTGCGCGCTAATTTCTGGTGGGCTGGCGTGTTGACCGCGCCTTTCGAGGCAACCTGCTTGTCCATCCGGCCGGAAAGTACCACCAGCCGCAACACACGCCGCACCGCCTGATCCACGGCCGCTTCGTCGATCTGCCAGTTTTGAACGGCCTCCCCAAGCAGTTTGTAATACTTGGCAGGGCCAGGCATTTCCAGGTCCAGGCCGCCCTGCACTGATTCGAAAATGGTGTGGGTGGCAGCCCAATCTGACACGACCGCCCCTTGGAAACCCCATTCGTCCTTCAGGATTTCTTTGAGAAGGTGCTGATTTTGGCTGGCATACACGCCATTGATTCGGTTATAGGAGCACATCACCGTCCAGGGCTGGGCTTCCTTGACCGCCATCTCGAACTGTGCCAGGTAGATCTCCCGCAGGGTGCGTTCATCCACGTTGGATGAAGCCCGGTGCCTTTCGATCTCGTAGTTATTGGCGGCAAAATGTTTAAGCGAGGTGCCCACACCCCGGCTCTGGACGCCGTTGATATAGGCCACCGCCGTCCGGCCGCTCAGGTAGGGATCTTCTGAGAAAGTCTCGAAGTTGCGCCCGCCGCGCGGGTCGCGCACGATGTTGACGCACGGACCCAGCAGGATGTCGCAATCCATGCCGCGCGTTTCCTCACCCAGTGCCTGCCCCACCTGCTCAACCAGCTCCGGGTTCCAGGCCGCCCCCATCGAGATGCCGGTCGGGAAGGCCGTTACCGCGCCCATTTTACGTCCGGCATCCGGCGCCGTCGAACGCACTCCATGCGGACCGTCTGTCAAGGTGATTGAGGGGATTCCCAGGCGCTTCACCGGTACGGTTTTCCAGATATCCTGCCCGGAGAGCAGCGCGACTTTCTCGCTCAGGGTCAACTGTTCAAGCAGGTCTTCCACTCGTTGCTCGATCTTTGTTGCAGTAGTCATGTGTACTCCTTGGATAATATTAGTAGCTTCTCAATAAATTATCTTGAAAGCCAAATCCATCGCCCAATTATCCTGCAAATTCTAACACGACATCGCCAATCGAACATCCTGAATCCATGTTCCTCCTTGGCGAAAATATATATTGCTCAGCCATAAAGCCGTTCCCGGTCATCCTGTAGGCAATGCTGCAATTGCAGCCGCTTCAGCCCGGCCCACGGCAAGCTCCACTATTGGTAATTGCCCCTTCATCGTTCCCATTCTCCACCTCGCGTTCTTTCTCTTAAAAATTCCGAATTTCGATTGATGAATTACTCTTCTTAGGCTTTTATCCGGTTCGCTTTGGAGAACTGCCTGCCTGTACTATAATGGTGCCAGGTTCATGAGATTGCCTGATGAAACAGGCCGGACGCAAGGTTGTATATTGCTCTTTGCTATAGGAGTGCATCATGAAAAAAAGATCCCTGCTTTTTTGGTCGATTTGTATTCTGGCTACACTGTTCGCTTCCTGTAGCAGCCAGCTAACCAGCAGCCAGGCAAATTCCAGCCAGCCAAAATCCACGCCTACGCCCACCTCGATGGCCACCCCCAACTGTGACAAGGGCTTCTCCCGCCTTGCCATTGGCGAGACAATTACGGTTATCGAAGCCGGCCATCCCAACCGGGTCCGATCCACGCCGCATATAATTAATGACAACATCATCGGTCAGATCTCCGCTGGTATGACCGGAAAGATTGTGGATGGACCCGTTTGCCTGGATGGGATAGTCTTCTGGAAAATAGAATCGCAATCCGTCCCCGGCGGTACCGGTTGGACCGGCGAGGGAAATGGAACGACCCGTTGGCTCGAGCTATACCAGCCGTAAGAAATGCTTTGGCATGAATTTCCTGGGATACCACAGCGCGGACTTTTCGTCCGCGCTGTAAATTATTCGAAATGGCTGGATATACTAAGAGACGCTTGCAGCCAGACTGGAATTCCAGGTTTCGTATGCTATCATCAGGTCTGCACCTGAATGGAGTGGATAAGAATTGCGTCTAAAAGCGAACCTGACCCTCATCGGCGTGGCAGTCATCTGGGGCACGGGCTTCATCACCCAGGCCGTTGCAGGACAATACCATCTGGCATACCTCTTCAACGGCGTTTGCTTCATGCTGGCGGCCGTCATTCTGATTCCGTTCATTTCGCACGCTAAAAAGATCCCTTCTGCACAGTGGAAGTGGATGCTCTTCGCGGGCGGTATCCTTTTTGCCGCCACAGCCCTGCAGCAGGTCGGCATACTATATACCCGGGTCGCCAATGCCGGTTTCCTGACCAGCCTGTATGTGGTTTTCACTCCCTTCTTACTGTGGCTGGGATTCCGGGAACGTCCGCATTGGATCGACTCGCTGGCGGTGATCGCCGCAATGGTCGGAGCTTATTTCCTTTCCAGCGCCGGGAAAGGCCTGCAGTTCCAGAATGGCGACAGCCTGGAATTGATCGGGGCGGTCTTCTGGGGATTGCATTTCGTTGTGCTTGGGAAATTTGCCTCCCGCTTCGAGCCGGTCTCCTTTGCCTCAGGGCATTTCTTCGTGACCGGCTTGCTCAATTTCCTGATGGGCCTGCTTTTCGAACACCTTGGGCAGTTGACCCCCTTGCCAGTGATCGGCGCAATCCTGTACCGTGCCAGCTTGTCGATCGGGATTGGCTACACCCTGCAGGTTTGGGGCCAGAAACACACACCGCCCACCGATGCCGCCCTGATCCTCGGATTGGAAGCCGTTTTCGCCGCCCTCGCAGCCTGGTTGGTGCTCCGGCAGGGCTTGCTGCCTTTGCAAGTGTTGGGTTGTGGCATCATCCTGGTCGCCGTGATGTTCTCCCAGTTGAAAAGTTTGCTCCACGCTAATACCTGAAATTTACCCGGGACAAATTTGCGCACCTGGCCGGTTTTTCCATCCTGCCGGTCTGGCTGCTATTTGCCGTTGGATACCAGGGGGAATTTTTTATGATCACACTATATACTGCACAATACTATACTATTTCTCTTGATATACTATGTTATACATAGTATACTGTCGCCATTGGAGATCCTATGACAAATGAATCATTGGAAAATGGAATCCTTGAATTACGGCGTGGGGTCATCCTGCTGGCTGTTCTGAGCCGGCTTGATCAGGAGCAATATGGCTACTCGCTCATCAAAAGCCTGACCGAAGCCGGGCTGGAGATCGACCAGGGCACGCTCTATCCCCTACTGCGGCGGCTGGAAAGCCAGGGACTCCTGCAGTCCGCCTGGCGGATTGAAACTGACCGTCCGCGTCGCTATTATGTAATGAGCGCTGAAGGCAGGCAGCTGCTGCCCAGGCTGAAAGAGGAATGGACCGCCATCGTGTCCATCATGGACAAGTTGCTTTGAATTTTAAGGAGAATGGGAATGAATACCAACCTGATTGAAAACTACGTCTCTGAAGTCGGACGCCGCCTGCCTGGCAGGACGCGCAAAGATATCGAGGCCGAAATCCGATCGATCCTGCAGGATATGCTGGATGAGCGCAGTCAGAAGACTGGTAAACCAGTAAATGAAGAAATGACCCTGGAGGTACTTAAGGCTTACGGCACACCCGAAAAAGTCGCCGCCACCTATCAAGGCGAACGTTACATGATCGGCCCACGCCTGTACCCCACCTTCCTGCTGGTATTGCGCATCGTGCTGGTGGTGATCGGCGTGCTGGCTGCCATCGGCCTGGGCATCGCCATCAGCCACACCCAGAACCCTCAGGATGCCGTCGAAGCCGTCCTGACTGCCATTGGCAACTTTATCACTTCCGTTTTAATTGCTTTCGGAAACATTGTGATCATCTTTGCCATCATTGAATGGGCGCTTTACCGAGCAGGCTCGAAGGCAGATCTAAAAGGATTGCCCAAAGAAAAGGAATGGGACCCGCGTTCCCTACTTAAAGCCTCGCCTTCCAATCTGGTCAAGATGGGCGAAACCATTCTGGAAATGGTCGGCGCTTTCGTGGCGATAATCATCTTCAACTTCTACCCGCAGATTATCGGTTTTGGGATTTTCTCCAATGGGAATTGGTATGTGGGTGCAGGCACAGCAAATTCCTCCCTGCTGCTATCGCAGGCTTTCCTCCACTTCGTTCCGTACCTGACCCTGGTGTGGGTGTTGACCATACTCCTGGACATCGTTCTGTTGCGATTGGGTCACTGGAACGTGCTTACACACCTCTCCCAGATTGCCTTGAAAATCATCAATATCGTCATTGCCGCGGCCATGCTGGGCGTACCCTCCCTACTGGCCATCACAACCACTTCGCTCACGCCTGCGGTTGGCAATGTAGAGGCAGCCCTCTCGCTGATAACCCTCTTGAACCTGTTCGTGAGGATCGCCCTGTGGCTTTCCATCTTTGGCAATATCGTCGAAATCGTTCGGGCCATCTCCCGGCTGGTTGTCAACGAAACTGTCCCCCAGTTCAGCGGAAAGAGCTGATATTACTATTATCCTGGCATGAGCAGAATGGAATTCTCTTTATCAATGGTGTGACCGTTTGTTCGTGGTAACAAAAAAAGTCCGGGAGCAATTCCGGACTTTTTTTAGTTAGTTCCAAAGAACAATTCCCACCAGATTCGCCAGGTAGGCAACGCCTGCACTTGCGTTACAGGCACAGGTACCGAGGTGGCCGTGATAGTTCCTGATGGTTCCAATTGTATGGCATGCTCGCCATCACGCACCATTTTATTCTGATAAGCCCATTGCTCCACCGCCTGGTCCGATGTGGCAAAGGCTACCTGGGTCACCAATGCAACCTGCGTCTGCATGACTGAAGTACCTTCAGCCTGGACGGAATTCAATTTCACCGTGAGACTATCCAGTTCTTCCATGCGCCGGTTGAAATCAATCAACAATACAACTGCCACGACCAAGCCAAGAACTATCAGAACATTCCGCCACTTGAATTTCATCCCTTAATCTTACTCTCTCCGAAGAACTTTGGCAAGCATCTGTCGGGGACCCAAGTGGGGATTTCTGCTGTGGGTTGGGCTGCGGACCGGAAAATGAAAACCCGCGTTTCTGCGGGTTTGCCAATCCATGGTGCCGAAGGAGGGACTTGAACCCTCACGACCTTGCGGCCACTAAGCCCTGAACCTAGCGCGTCTGCCAGTTCCGCCACTTCGGCCTGCGGGCTGTATTTTATCCGAAAGTAAGATTTTGTCAACCTAATCTGGATACCTGTTATTCAAACTTGAAAAGTGAACTGTTCAAATCTGAAAAGTGAACCGTTATCAGTTGAAAAGTGAACCGATGTTTTTGTCAAAAGAAACGGAGTGATAGAATCGAAATGCCCGGCGGAGGGTAGAGCAACGCTGAGGAGCGACTCGAGCGCCGC
>JBEKCT010000009.1:0-39509 GCA_050014715.1 Anaerolineales bacterium
CGCTTCGGAAGAAGAACCCGTCCCAGGGGAGCCCAGCCCTTCCGAAGAGCCCCCTTCCAGAGACGAGTCGCCCTTCGTGACCAAGCCGCCTTCCGGGGACGAGCCCCCGTTCGGGGACAAGCCACCCTCCGGGGAAGTGGTATTTCCTGAAGAGCCCGACCTGCCCGAAGATTTCATCCCACTCGACCGGACCAGCCGCAGGGCGCGCGCCCGGCGCCGGCGCGCCAGCCGCATGCTGGCAATGCCGGATGCAGAAGAGCGGGCTGCCATCCTGGACGGCCTGGCCCGGCGGGCCATTCCTTCCTTCGAATTTTTCGTGTTTGCCGTCCTGTGCGGAGCCGTTTTGGGTGCCGCTTATTTGATGGATTCGCCGGCCATCTTGCTGCTGGGGATCCTGCTCGCGCCGCTCTTGACCCCCTGGGTGGGCATGATACTGGCCGTCCAGACCGGATCCTGGCGCTTTTTCTTCCTGACGCTGGGAGGCGTGCTGGAAGCCAGCCTGCTGGTGTTCCTGACCGGGGCATTGGCTGGGTGGGTCGGGCGCCTCTGGCTGCATTTACCGCTTGCCCAGGCAAAAATCCATTCCCAACTCTGGTGGCCGGAATTATTCCTGGTGGCGCTGGGAGCGACCCTGCTAGCGATATCTTTCGTCCGTTCCGAGAACAGGCCGGTCCTGCCGAGCATCATGCTGGCCTACGGGTTATTCATGCCGCTCAGCGCGGGAGGGATCGGGTTGGGGATTGGTTCCGCAGCCCTCTGGCCGGATGGTGCGGAAGTTTTCCTGGTACACATGGCATTGGCCGGGCTGGCGGGACTAATCACCCTGGCTGCCCTGCGCTTCAAGCCGCTCAAAGCGGGCGGTTATTTCCTGACCATTTTCATCTGGCTGCTTTGCCTGGCCGGGTTGGTATCTCTTACCGGGTTTACCACGATCGTCCGGAATGAGATCGTTACCGCCCGCCCGACGATTGCGCCGATTCCCACTGCTGTGGTTTTTGTGCCGTTCGACAGCCCTACTCCCACGGCGACTGCAACCGCCTCATCCACGCCTACCATGACGGAGACATCCTCGCCGACCGCCACCGCTTCCCCCACGCCGGCCTATGCGGTCATCCGGGCCTCCACCGGCGGCGGGGCATATATCCGCTCCGTACCGGCGGGTGGAACTGGGACCGTCCTGCTTAACGGCACGCTGGTACAGGTGTTGCCGGAAATCCAAACTGCCGACGGATCTTCCTGGGTGCATGTCCATTGGAACAATGTGGATGGCTGGGTCATGACAACCGTTCTCCTGGCAACCACGGAGACACCCCCGCCGCCCACGCCGAAGCTCACACCGACCCCCTGATTCTTTGGGTCGTTTTGGAATTGCCCCGGTGCTGGGGAAGAATTGGGGCTACACCCCTGGTTGCTTGCCCCGGTGATTCCCACTGAGCCATAACCTATTTACTAGGAGTTACCCTTGACCATCCATTTTGGAACGGACGGCTGGCGCGCCGTCATTTCAGACACATTTACTTTTACCAATCTGCGCATGCTCAGCCAGGCCATTGCGGATGCAGTGGCATCCGAATCCTGGGATAAAACCGGCAAGGACGGCCAGGCACCCGACCCGAAGAAATTTGTGGTTGGCTTCGATACACGCTTCCTGTCCGACCGGTACGCCGGGGATGTGGCGCGCGTCCTGGCTGCCAACGGTTTTATGGTCTACCTGGCGCAATCGGACGCGCCTACACCCGTCATCTCCTATGCGGTAAAGAACCTGCATGCGATTGCCGGCGTGATGATCACCGCATCGCATAACGCCCCGCGCTATAACGGCGTCAAGCTCAAGGCGGCCTATGGTGGATCGGCCCTGAATGAACAGTGCCACCGGGTGGAAGTCTATCTTAATGATAATGAGGAACGCGCCCGCGGGCCTAACCTGATGGATTTCGACGTGGCGCGGGAAAGAGGCCTGATCCAAAAATTCAACCCCCTGCCGGCATATTTCGAGCAAATACGGACATTGATCAACAGCGACGTGATCGCCGAAAACCCGCAATGTTTCGTGGTGGATTCCATGTACGGTTCGGGACGCGGCGTGATTAAGGCCTTTTTGCAAGGGACTGGTTGTGAGATCACCGAAATCCGCGGCGAAATGAACCCGGGCTTTGGAAACATTCATCCTGAACCGATCGCCAAATACCTGGGCGCGCTGGCCGGTGCGATCGGCGCAGGGATGGGCAATTTTGGCGTTACCACCGACGGGGATGCAGACCGCATCGGAGCCATGGACGAGCAAAGCAACTTCGTCGACCCGCATAAAATCATGGCGCTGGCCCTGCGTTACCTAGTGGAGAAACGCGGCTGGACCGGCGCGGTAGTGCGGACGGTTTCGACCACCCGCATGATCGACCGATTGTGCCAGCGCTATGGATTGACGCTTTATGAGACGCCGGTGGGCTTCAATCATATCGCCGACCATATGATGACCCAGGATGTGTTGATCGGCGGGGAAGAATCGGGCGGTATTTCATTCAAGGGACATATACCCGAAGGGGACGGCCCGCTCATGGGCTTATTATTGGTAGAGATCATCGCGGCGGCACACAAATCCCTGCACGAACTGGTGGAAAACTTGCTGGCAGAGGTTGGTCCGGCTTTTTACGAACGGTCTGATCTGCGCTTGCAACATCCGGTTGCAAAATCAGACATGACCGATTTCCTGATCAAGCAGGCCCCGGCGGAGATAGGCGGCCAGAAGGTGGCGACAATCAGCAATGTGGACGGTGTCAAGTACATCATGGCTGACGATTCCTGGCTGCTTATCCGCCCCTCCGGCACGGAACCGGTGCTGCGCGTGTATGCCGAGGGGCGCAACAAGGAAATGGTTAAAGCCCTGCTCGGATACGGTCAAACAGTGGCAGTCAGCGTAACGTAACATAAAGCTGAAGAGAATTAAAAAGCGTGAACCCGTTTGGGCGGGTTCACGCAAATACACCCGGTAGGGATACGAAACGTATCCCTACAATTTTGTTTCAATCCCGTTTATTTTCTGGATGGAGCGTTACGCAGGCGCCGCGCCAGGAAAATGACCACGATAAGCGCCAGGGTCAGAATAATCAAGCCGGGTAAGCCCAACTGGTCAAAGAAGCCGGTCCTGGGCATCGCAGCCGCCACCGGCGTCCCTAACCCAGGTGTGGCATACATCACTGCCGTGGTGGTCAGCTGACCCGCTAATTGAGTCTGCATGGCAATCAGGGTGGCCGGGTCCGTAGTGGGGGTAGCCAGCATGGTGTTGGTACTCATTGCGATCACCTCGGTCGGGGTCTTGAGCGGTGCAACGGTGGGCAGAGAGGTGGCAGTGGGTATTTCGGTTGGCAACGAGGTGGGCGTCCACAGGGCAGCCTGCGCAGTGGAAGTCATCTGTGCGACGACCTGCGCATTTCCAGCCTGAATGGCGGCTTGCGTGGCTTTTTGTGAGGCGTTGTGGCTCGGCAGATACCATAGTGCGTAAACTGCGCCACATACCAGCGTCAAAAAGATCAGGGCTGCAAAAATTCCGCCCACGATCAAGAAAGTCCGGTTATTCGACTCCTCCGGTGGGGGTGGTGTCTCGGGGGTTTCCAAATTGGGATTACTTTCATCTAACATTGCTGCTTCCTCCTCGTTTGAATTATCTTACACTAGGACTTCCAAATTGGCAAGCGGAATGAGAACCTGCTCTTCAGATTCCAGCCGCACATCGGCTGCGGCCGCCCTTATTCCGCTGGGTAGGGTGGTAAGACCGGGACGTAAACTTACCAGGGTCCCGACAGAACCTGCATGAGGCGCGCACATCAGACGCACTGTCTGACCAGGAGCAAAGGTTTCCACCTCGCGCGGGGCAGGTGGTTCCTGCGTCACCGGCAGGGAAAGAAAAATTTCGGGCCGCACGCCGGTCTGCCGATCATACGGCTCAGCATTAAGGGTAGCTTCCCTTTTTGCATTGGAGGTCAGTAATTTATAGGCTGCCTCATCCATCGGCCGCTGGATAAAGCCATCAACTACAATGATCGGGTATTCCGCCTGGGAGGCCTGGGGAATAAGGGCGGGAGACATACTGCCCAGGATAATGCCGCGCACCGGCAGCTCGCCGGCCACCTGAAAGACGGCCGGGTCACTGCAATTACCCGCCAATATTACTGATCCGCGCATGCTGACATCCAAATGTTTGGCTGTCAGAGGGTCCTCCGGGGCGGTAAGTACGGGTAAGAGCATACCGGCATTCAATTGCCCATTCCCCCATACTCCCTGCACAAGCGCCCCATTGAATGTGATTTCCACCCCGCGTTCGGCGATCACGCGCGTGACGATCCCGGGGATACCGGCACGCAAATCAAAGGTGGTATCCCCGACCTCAATCAGGACTTGCCCGGCTCCGGATAAAAGCACCCTGCCATCACATGGGGCACGGACAATTTGCAGTCCAAGTCCAATCCGCCTGGCAATTACATCGCCCTGGGAAACCAAATCTCCTGCTTTAACCTGGATCAAGCTCTGGGCCGCATCCGGCTGGAGGCCCATCGTACGAGCCACATCCATCAGCATGTGATCGGCTCCAAATTTGGCCTCGGCCACCACATCCACCGGATTAACCTTCTGGTCCAGGTGAACGATAATGCGACCTGGCAAGGGCAACAGGCGTTCGCGCCGGATGGTGGTCAGTGTGAGAATATGTACAAGAGGAGCCAGCATCGGTTTACCTAGCCTCCTACCGTCCAGAGCCATTTTTTAGCAATATCACGCTGCCGATCAGGATCCGCAGGTATTGGCAAAGGACGGCCGCGTGCATCGATCACCAAACCAAGCGCCGTTCCAGTAACAGGGATCCCGGCTTCGCTGGTACGCCCAGGACCAAAGCCTATATCGGTATGATGAAATGGATCAATGAACAATCGGGCTGATTGGCCCACCGGGAGGGGGAATACTTCCAACGAACCTTGTTTAATATCCAGGCGGCTTTCATTCCCATTCTGGTACAACAGGCGGACTTTTAAGACCGGCGTATTACCTGGCCGGCTGGTGGTATAGGGTGCGACCACCGTTGCCAAGCCAAGGAAAGCACCTGATTCCAATATCTGGACGGGCAGAATGGAATTCCGACTGGCGGCTGCACCCAAGGCAGGCAGCAGGTTGTTCTGGTCCAAAATCAAGGTGGTAATACCTACCGGTTGGATGCCATCCAGCAGGATGAGCAGGCTCTGGCCGAGGGTTGGGGCGCGGGTAATGACGCTCCCACACGCAAGGATAGGTTCAAAATAAGGAGCCACGGAAGGCGAGGCACGCCGGACCTGGTGAGGGAAATCCTTGGAAAGACTGTTCAAGGCAATGTATAAAGCCTGACGTGCCAAGGCTTGTTCAATAGAAAGATCCTCGGGAGTGGCGGGCAGGGAAGCTGGATAAATGGATTTCTGATATATGTAATCCCTTACCGTGTCGGCAGGGACATCCAGCGTAAGCCATTTCATAATTTCATTCAGACTTGTAAAGCGGAGGAGGTCGGCCAGGCCTTCGCCGAGACCCAGCTGAGGATAGACACCCAGGGTCAAATCGCCCGCGAAAGAAGCTGCTATACTGGCGGCGGATGCACCCAGGTCGACACCGAGAATACCTTTGGCGGAATCGTACACCTGACTGAGGAAGCGGATTATTCGGCCTTCGGCGTAGGCAGTTGGCATTAATGTATCTCCCGCCAAGGTATTGAGTTCATCCACACCGCTCATCTGGTTACGCCTGACCTGGGGGTAAAGCCTGGCGAGGGCATTTTGGGCGGGCTGAAGGTCTTCTGTTTCAAGATCAGGGCGAATATTGGGGCTGATACTCAGGGAGGAGGCCAGGTTCTGCAAGCCGGTCTTAATTTCCTCGGCCATATTCTTGTTCCCTGCGAAGAGCACTGCCGGGCGATTTTCGGCTGGCAGTATGAAACATGCCAGACCGATTATCTCGATCAAGCGTCGGACAGAAAGAGTAGCGCCTCTATCCGTACCACCGGCCACCAGAATCAGGTCCGGGCGGAGGCGCAACAAGGTGTCAATTTGCTGTTCGGGTTTGCGCTTGTCATTTAGCCCGATGGTATCCACCACGCGGGCGTAGGTTGTGCGCGCCAACCTCTGGGCACTCTCCAACGAAACATCGTTCAACAAACCAACGACCACTGTTTTCAAGGCCGGTCCGGCGGAAAAAGTGGCCGCGAAGGTATCGACACCTCTGCCAACCTCAGCAGGGATGATCAAACGCTGCTCTTCATTCAGAAATTTCCGTCCGGTAATGGATTGAAGGTCTTCGATTGCGCTGTGGATACCCTCATTGATGTCCTTAAAAGGCGCGGCCGCAGTAGTGGAGGAATGGCCGGAGGCGATGAACCGGTAAAACCCTTCCACAACGTCAAATAATGCCGCACGCGTGGTGATGGCGCCGACGTCAACCGCCAAGAGAGAATCAGAATCAACCAGAGGTTCAGGCATATTTGTCTACAGAATGGAAGTCAGAAAATACCAGATAAAATTCAAGCGCTCGATCAGCGCGGTGAGGGCTGCGGCGAAGACGCCTGCGAATAAAACGCCCAGAGTTATTGCAATAAAAACCTGCCCGATGCGACTCAGCCATTCCACAAGCTTGCCGCGCTGAGGTCCGCCGACAGTTGACCTGGCTCCAAAATGGAAATAGACCAAGGTTGTTATCGTACCAACCAGCGTAATTGCTCCGAATAACAAGCGTTCAAGCCAGGTTTCTCCCACACTGGTAAGGTTAAACACATTGAAAGATGCCTGTGTCTGCGGAATAATCGTCCCCATCACTGCCCCACCTACGGCCACTGCCGCACCCACTCCCACCAGAAACGCCAGGGAGGGGGTACCCAGCCAGGCCATTCGCGAAGTCAGCTTAAAGAGAAGTAAAACTCCCAAAATGAGTGCAAGCAAGGCGATCAATGCCTCTCTGAAGGTGCCAGAGAACAAAGCGATGAACACTTTCGGATAGACCACCTGCCACCAAACCACCGCAGCAATGTATCCGGCGGAAACCCCGACAAAAATATAGACCGCCACTCGAAAAGCAGGGTTGTCCCCAATCAGATAGCTTAGAATCATCAGCGTGAGCAAGAAACTCAGGAAACCGGGTAGCAGGCCTTGGGAAATGGTCACAGGCATGATCAGGCCTCCGCTCGAGAAACTTTGTGGCGGGCGCGCCAAACGATCACAACGACCATTAGTCCACCGGCAAGGATTATCAGTTCGGCAACCAGCATCCCAACGCTGAATGAATCCCAATATTGATTATCCAAACCAAATTGATGAGTCGGGCCCAGGCTTAGATTGGATTGTTCATAAATTTTTGCGTCTGACAAACCGGAGACCAAGCCTTTGAGCTGGCCCGAGTCGAAATAGGGCCGTATCATCGGTTCGGCCTGCGCGCTGATAACCATCAACATGGGCGTACTAGCAAGACGCGGACCGGCCTGTTCAATCCAATTACGCCCGGTATCGGCGTTATCGGTGAGGACAATAACCGCTGCAAAGTCACTCAATTTCTGGATGGCCTGCAAGGGACCAGCGCCCCAGACAGACTGGCCATCCATGCCAACCGTCACAGCTTCTGTTGGTGAATTTGCGAAATACAAAATACCTGCTGATCCTCCGGCCAGATACCCCAGATTGACGTATTGATTTCCACTCGTGTATTGATAATCTTTTACCAATGGTGTGGTTTGCAGGAAATGTTCCGCCAGAATCGGGCCAGTTGGCGACGTAGATATCAACGCCAGGGGGACTCCTTTGGAGAGCAACCGGTCCATCAGCGGAGCGGCCACCGCCTCCAATTCGCCAGAGAGCGCTGGTTCATAATCAAATACAACCAATGCAGGAATTTTTCCGGAAAGCCCATTAAGTATTTTGGATGAGGCGCCCTGATCGGTTGACACCAACAAGGTAGCAGGCGCAATCTGAGCGCCACCCTTATTTGCACCGAATATGAACGGTAATCCAACTGCCAGGAGCAGCAGTACCGTAATCAACCAACGCAACAACTGGTTCGAAGACAGACGGGTCGTTTTGAGTTCCCGAGCGGTGGTTTCGCCAGCGATCAACCTCGCGAGGGTGGCAGCATAACGTTGCTGTCCATCGGATACCTGGAGGTTGGTGGAATACGCCGGGGGCTTTCGTAAAAATCCCAACCCGGGTTCTGAGGGAAGCACACCACTCAATCCGGCCAGCGGACCGTTTTGTTCGGCAGCCCTATTTTCAACCAATGCTGCCGTTCTCGATTCCACCACAGAGTCCACCGGGCGCATGGCCTGCACCCAGGAGGGCAATTCAGCAGGTACCAGGGATCCTAAATCTGCCAGGTCATCATCATTATGAATTAGTTTAACAAGGTGTCTTTCCGAAGCTTGTTCCGGATTTATTTTTGTAAGCCAGTCGGGTGTTTCCAACGAAAAAGCCGTTTTGCCTTGTTCGCCGGGAGGATTATCTTTATTATCATTAATCAATGCCGGGGTAGTGCTTGTCAAGGGTGTGGTTGATTCAATTCCGATCAACCAATCGGGAAGCGGTCCTGTCTCTTTTGGGGAGGAAGTCACAGCAGGAACGACCTCAAAGTCATCCTTGTGCTGTTGCGCCTCCTGCGCAGCATTGACATTTGCCTGCAATTGCGACAACCAGCTGGGGGTATCTACAGGCGGGTTGACACCCGACTGACGCTCGCCACCAAATCCTGCCGAAGGCGTTCCTGAATCCGGCGCGGATTTTCCTTCCAGATTGGACAGCCAGTCAGGAACATTTTCTGTGAACGCCGAGGTGGGGGGTTGCGCGGCAGAATCGGAATCGGACAACCAGTCAGGCACGGGAGCGGCTGGCCCGGCCGGTGTGGTGGATTCCACATGGATGGATCTCTGGTTTAGTTGATCCAACCAATCCGGAACATTTTCTCCCGTGGCTCCTGTGGCACTGGTAGAGGGTGGGCTGCTTTGCGGGGATATACCCGGCAAACCAGAGAGCCATTCAGGAAAATTTTCTGCTCCCTGCAATTCGGCCGGAGGTTCCTGTGGGCCGGATGATGACGATTGGAGGGTTTTTAACCATTCCGGTGAATCATCCACTCCGGCTGGTTCAGGCGAAGTTTCAGGCGTAGAGGCTCCCCGCGAACCGGATGGAGGAGATTGGAGGGTTTTTAACCAATCGGGAGAATCATCGTCTCCGGCTGGTGCAGGCGAGTTTTCAAACGCCGAAACTCCCTGCGCAACGGAAGATGGAGATTGGAGGGTTTTTAACCAATCGGGTGAATCATCGTCTCCGGCTGGTGCAGGCGAGGTTTCAAACGCCGAAGCTCCCTGCGCAACGGAAGATGGAGGTGGCAGGTTTCTTAACCAGGCGGGTGAACCGTCCGCTGTGGCAGGTTTAACGGATGTTCCAGATTCAGGAAGGTTCGAAGCAGGAGTTTTAGCAACCGCGGGGGGTTCGGAGGGCAAAGGTTCGGTGGACTTACCAGTGCGCAGGTCCGCAAGCCAGTCGGGGACTTCTTCATCTTCCGGGGCAGCTTTGCTAAGGCCTGAAAGCCAATCTGGCACGCTTTCGGAAGAGTCTGGAGCGGGGGCCGGTTGGGGCGCAGGCGGCGAACTCTCCTGAGTGGATGGTTCAGTCTTAATCTCACCTGCGGCAGGACCTTTCTCCTCACGCAAGATTCGCAACCAGGATGGAAGAGCCTGTTCCAGATCGGCGGTATTCTTATAGGTTGGAGCTTCGCCAGGACGGATAGGAGCTCCCCGGCGGAGATTGATCTTTTCCAATTCGGAAGTATTCCGCTTGACCGGCTCTTGCCCGGGTTTGATGGCCTGAGAATCTTCGGACGGCGAGGGTAAGACCGGCTTCAGGGGTGCATCGCAGAACTGACATATTTCCAATGTTTCAGGATTGGGTTTGCCGCACTTCGGGCAGCGCACATCAGCCATTCCTGCCCCCATAAGGACGGTCAGAGCCAAAGAGAATACGCAGTCCGGTGGTCAAGGTACCAAGACCCACACCGAGCAGGATACCACGTGCGCCTGCCCCGGCCGGGATTTGCGCGATCCATGCGCGCAGGTTGCTCAGGATGGGCACATCTCCCAGGAAAGGCCAGGGAGCTGTGCCAACTAGGATCAGGAAAGCAGTGATGAGGAAAATAATGGAAAGAAGGTTTAGTTGCCTGCGCAACAAGCGGATGCTGGCATAGGTAAGTGTGACGACCAGCAAAGCCATCAGGCTGGTCTCGATTGGCAGCTGGATGGATAAAAATGCACCATTATATAAAGATCTAATTAACGGGAGATTGTAATGGGCCAGCAGGCCAAGCAAAAAAGTAACCAATAAAGTAACAACCAGGATGGTGCTATAGATGGCGCCTTTTTGCTTCTGGCGAACTTTACCGGTGTGGACGATCAGCAAATTTATGATCCCAACCATTACGGAAAATCCAGCCAAGATAACGGCGACATTCAGTATGAACGATTCCAATTGTCCTAACAGGGAGGGAGTACCATCTGCATTAACTCCAAAAAGGTAACCAACCAGTACCAGGAAACCAAATGCAATGGCAATAACAGTAGAGAAAATTCCCTTCAATTTCACAGGATACCTACCGCCCTGAGTAATTGGATCAATGCACCCACCAGAATTACAGCGATGATCAGCCAGCGCAGGATATCCTGAACTCTCAGGCTGGCCTCATGAAGCGGTCCGGCATCCATGTAAGCGCCGGCAGCATACAATTCTTCGCCAATAAGCGGTTCCTGGACGCTGGCATATAAGACCGCCTGGGCTGCCAGGTTATCGCTGGAAGCCAGGGTAAATGTATTTTCCCGTTCAGCCGCTTCAGCCAGCAAGGCCACTTCGACCCCGAAATTACCCATCAACACATTGGCAGAGATTTTTTCATCGCGGATAGCCGGAAGCGCACCAGCGACATAAGAGAAAGGCGTCAGGCCGGTCAATCGACCAGCAGAAGGGTCAAAGACACCCTGCGCAGAGGCCTGGGAAGCGGTTTTTAGTGTATCCCGGGAAAGGATGGCCAGGACGGCATCACCGGAAGTGGCAATGGGCGGCTGGTCTCCGGAAGAGGTCAACTCGGCAAGGCGGCGCAAAAGAGTAAGTCCGGCCATGGCAGAGGCAGACTGGGGTGTAATCAGGGCGCCCCGGCCAAGCGAAACGTGCAGCCTGGTGCCATCTTCCACCACGCGACCAATTGCCTGGCGCAGTCGGGTAAAAGCGGGTATTTCACGAAAAGCTGGGGGGGACCTGCGCCTCAGTGCGCTAAAAACCCCCATAAGAACTGCACTGAGAAAAATAACTCCAAACCCAATCAGACCAAGCAGAAAATCGCTCACAAGGATTTTTCCTCCCGCAAGAAAGCGGTAAAGGCCAGGATTTCGTCGCGGTCCTCGAGCAGGCCAGCCAGCGCATCCCGCTGCAAATCTGTCAATGCGGGACGCAACAGCGGACCACCCATATAAAGCGCCTGGGCCCCGAGCACCGCCAGAGGACCGGCAGCCTCAAGCGCCCAGGCTGCTAAGTTCTCCAACCCGTGTCGATGGAGGAATTCGGCCCAACCGGACCAAACGGAACGAACTTCGGGGATGGAATCCTTCTGCATTTTGCCGATACCAGTATAGCACAAGTTGTGAAACGACAGAACAGATGAGCGTTAGCATGATTTTACTGCTATATTCATAAATCTGTATACCATATAAAGTTGGCTATTTATGAGAACCGTGAAAGGGGGATTGGATGAAGAGTTTGGGTGTATGATTGTGCGATGATACCCATAAGAAGTGTCCTGGACCGGCTGACTACCGCAGGTGCATTAAGCGAAAACCTGCCCGACCGTTCCATCCGTTGTACTGCTTGCGGACACCGCTGCCTGATCCGGAAGGGAAGGCGCGGCATCTGCCAGGTACGTTACAACCAGGGCGGAGAATTGCGCGTACCGTGGGGCTATGTAGCAGCGCTCAACGCCGACCCGGTGGAAAAGAAACCTTTTTATCATCTCCTGCCCGGTGCCACCGCCCTGACCTTCGGCATGCTCGGCTGTGACTTCCATTGCGGTTATTGCCAGAATTGGCTGACCTCCCAGGTATTGCGCGATCCGGCTGCTGACGAGTCGACCAGTTTTGTAAGACGCATTTCTGCAGAGCAAATTGTGGAAACGGCACGGCGCGTGGGGGCACAGGTACTGGCCTCATCCTACAATGAGCCGCTTATCACCAGCGAATGGGCCATGGGGGTGTTTAAATCAGCCATGCAAGCCGGGATGAAGTGCGTTTATGTCTCGAACGGCAATGCCACCCGCGAAGTGCTGGAGTATGTGCGGCCTTACCTGACCGGAATGAAAATTGATTTGAAGTCCATGCAGGACAAGAATTACCGGCAATTGGGGGGAGTATTGAAAAACGTATTGGACACCATCGTACGGGTCAAGGAAATGGGGCTGTGGCTGGAGGTGGTGACACTAGTCGTGCCCGGTTTCAACGATAGCAATGCCGAATTATGGGAGGCGGCCAGGTTCCTGGCAGGCGTTTCGGCAGATATTCCCTGGCATGTAACGGCTTTCCATTCTGACTATAAAATGAGTGAAACCGACAATACCCCGGTGCAAACCCTGCTAAGAGCAGCCGAAATAGGACGGGAGGCTGGGTTGCATTACGTCTATGCCGGGAACCTGCCGGGACGGGTGGAAGAATACGAGACAACCTTCTGCCCAAAATGCAACATGGGACTGGTGAAACGGACCGGCTATGTCATTGGCAAGGTAAATGTTACGCCCCAGGGAGCCTGTCCAAAGTGCGGTACGGCGATTGCCGGGGTCTGGATGCCAAGCCAGGCGACTAAGAACCCAAATGCGCACACACCCAATTCATAAATCCGCCCAGCCAATGGAAAACCGATGGTGTTAGAAAAAATGGGGCATGAACAGATTGTTCAGACATTCAGACCATTACCATCTTGTATCGCGACGCCAAATATTGTACAATTTAAAATGAAAAGAGTGCCCCTCTCATTGATCGTTCGTTCAAGGGAGAAATACTATGGATATAATCAAAGTGTCCGCAACCTCCCGTACCTCCGCAGTAGCCGGGGCAATCGCGGGCGTGATCCGCGAACACAAACGGGCGGAAGTACAGGCAATTGGAGCCGGGGCGGTCAACCAGGCCGTGAAGGCACTCGTTCTGGCAACTGGCTACCTTAAAGGCGACGAAATCTCGGTGGTGTGTGTGCCTGAGTTCGTGGACGTGGAAATCGAGGACAAAGTCCGTACGGCCATAAAACTGGTGGTTGAGCCACGCTAACCTGAACGGCAAGCGGCATCACGATCTTATTTAAGGGCATAGGGGTAATATATGCCAGTTATGTAATCATTGCCGGGAGGCAACCTCTTCGTTCAGGATGCGCAAAAAGGATCATAATTTGCGTGGTTTTGTCATGGCGCTGCTGATTGGCAGCCTGTTTGGTATGACAGGCATGAGTCATGTACATGCCGCAGCAGGGGGTGATTTCAACAGGGGATAGCGTGATTTTTTCTGATACCGATACAGCTACTCCAACAGATACTGCTACTCCAACTGAACCGTTACCAACCTACACATACAACTATACCGCGGACGCCACATCCACTCCCACACCAACCCGCACACCGACTGCGCCGAACCATATCGTCATCAGCGAATTCCGGACGAACGGCCCTAATAGAGCGTATGATGAATTCGTCGAACTCTACAATCCCGCCGGTGCGGCGGTCAATATCATGGAATGGCAGATTAAAAAATCGACTAGCTGCCAGGCTGGCGGTGGCACAGTTGCTACAGCACTGGTAACCATTTATTTTAACTACTATTACAGCGCCAACCTTCAACCCGGCCAGCATTACCTCCTCGCCGCTACCGGTTACTAACCCAATACAAACACCCCCTACTCCAGTATCAGCAACGCCGATCAGGCTTTCACCCCTGGAATTGTGGATGACGGCGGCATTGCATTGGTTAATTCCAGCGGTTCCCTGGTTGACGCAGTGGGGATGTGCGCCACCACCAATCACACCACCTATTACCATGAAAAGGACACCCTGCAACCGCTGCCGGGCACATCAGACCAGAGTTACGAACGCAAGCCCGGCGGCGAGACCGCCTGTTATGACACCAATGATAACGCCAATGATTTCCAGATCGCATCCCCGGCCACGCCGTTGAACCGGTTCCACCCGGCGGTGAGGTGCGCCGGAGTTCAATTAGCCAGTCCAACGCCCACGCCAACACTGACAGGCACACCCACGCGTGGACCGACTGCCATTCCCCAGCCACAGGTGTTGAATGAAATCCTACCGTATGCGCGCAGCGACTGGAACAAGGATGGCACGGTCAATACAGGCGATGAGTTTATCGAAATCATCAACATTTCCACACTTGCCTTAAACATAAAAACTGGAGTCAGGATAGCGGGGCAAACAGCAACATATCATACAGCCTGCCAGACATGACCTTGCAGCCGCGCTAGATCGCCTACTTTTTTGACACATTGACAGGTATATCCCTGAGCGATGGCGGCAGCAATGTGACCCTGCTGAAATCAAGCGGGGCGATTGCGGAGGCTTTTACTTTTCCTGCAGTGGAGCGGGCCGACCGAACCTGGTGCCACCAACCGGATGGGACCGGAACATGGGCGTTCAACTGTCTGCCCAGCCCGAGACGGCCCAATATTTTGCTTAATGCCAGCAAGCCGGGCGCCCAGGCGGGTAACTCATCCGCCTGCCTGCTCGAGAATGCCATCCCGCAACCGATCACACTGGCAGAATGCGGCAGACCCGACTTCGGAATTACGAACAATCTAGGTGAAAAGTCATTCTGGTTGCAGAGCAACTGGAAATGGGATGTATTTGTGGAATAAAAAATCCCCGCAGAGGCCCGGTCTTGCACTTCAACCTGCAGGGATTTTTGGGAGATCAATCACAGGCTGCGCGCGCCACTTCTTCCGGGTCAAAGATAACCTCTTCCTTGCCGGTCAGCTTTTCCTGCACCTTGCTAACAATTAATTCAAGATGACCCGGGTGAGCCACATAATCGACATCGTCCGCCGGGACCGTCAGGACCGGGCAAAGGGTGAAATCTGCGATCCAGGATTCGTATAGGTTATTCAAGCTGGCCAGATAATCGGCCGGGATGGTACGTTCGTAATCACGCCCACGCCTGCTGATACGCTGGATCAGGGTTGGCACGGAGGCGTGCAGGTAGATGACCAGGTCGGGGGGAGGCAGGAACTCCATCAGGGTCAGATAAAGCTCACGGTAGGTTTGATAGTCACGCGGGCGAATGTGCCCCTGCAGGAACAAGTTGTGGGCAAAGATCTCTGCATCTTCATACACCGAACGGTCCTGGATGGCAGAGGAGGGATACTGCGCTAGTTGATGATGGGCGCGCAAGCGATGGGTCAGGAAGAATATCTGTGAATGAAAAGCCCAGGTTTGCATATCCCGGTAAAAATCGGCCAGGTAGGGATTTTCAGCAACCGGCTCAAAAAACGGCGTCCAATCCAATTTTGCGCACAACATTTCCACCAGCGTAGATTTACCGACACCAATGTTCCCTGCGATGGCAATAAATTTTTTCATAGAATCCCTCGTGAGATATCACCGTTCCAAATCGGGGACAGGAATGTACCGTAACACTTTGCACTGATTCGCAACAATAACCCCACCCTCCAATCCCTTTCATTAATTGAAAGGGAACTTCGTGAAAGAGTAAAAGGGGCAGCTTACCAGTTTAACGCTTTGCCGCCAGTTCCTCGTCAACGACTGCTTTAAAATCCGAAAAAGGAAGCGCCCCAATCAGGACTCTGCCGTTGATCACAAAAGAAGGTGTACTATCCAGTCCAGCGCTGGCGGCGGCATTGGCGTTGGCCTGTACCTTGCTTAAATAACGCTGGCTATCGAGACAGGCGGTAAACGCCTGCCCATCCAGCCCCAAATCGGCAGCATAATGCTCGTAAGCCGTGCGGCTCAAGCCGTATTGTTGAGCGAAGAGGGCATCGTGGTATTTCCAGTAGGCGCCCTGGTCGCCGGCACAATCCGCAGCTTCCGCGGCCGGGATTGCCTCGGGATGCATGGGCAGCGGCAGGTCACGGTAAACAAAACGGATCTTGTTCGGATAAGTCGCCATCAACTGTTGATAGACTTGCTGGTCCCAGATCTGGCAATAGGGGCATTGGTAATCACTGAACTCAACGATGGTAACCGGAGCGTTAGTTGGACCGAGGGACGGTTGGCCATCCGTCGAAACGGTCACGCGCCGGTCCGGGGTGGCGGCAGCGGCACCCGAGGGTTTGGACCCGCCCCAAAGCAGGTAGCCGCCTCCCAACCCGAGTAAAAACGCGATCGGTATGAGCATATAAACGAGCGGGGATATGCGGTTATGGATGGAACGGTAGGGGGTGTTGAGCATGGCGGGATTATACTGCTTCTTCAAGGAATAGGGAAACGGTAAGCAATGATGCAGTACCCGTACTGCTTCTTTCCAAAACCCGGAAATCAGATAAACATGTGCGCAGTACAGGTACTGATTCTTTATTGAATCTGGAAACCTGGTTAACGGTGAACGGAAAATTTCTTGATAATGCAGGTATAAAAATTTCCCTGAGAAGGTTCTCTCCTCAGGGCAATTTGCTTCAATTCTTTATTCTAATTTAAGGTTGGCGCTTAAGAACGGATGTGCCAGAGCTTTGAACATCCGTCCGGGACCAATTAACGGTCAGGGCATCACCATTGAGGGATATCGTGGCTTGAGAGATACAGTAGTAACTGGCGGGACAATACACCCAGGTTAACACACCATTCGACCAGGACGATTTTGTCACCTCATTTACGCCCCGGTTGGAATTAATCACTGAAACAACAACATACGTGCCGTTTTGCCAGGCGATGGTGGATACCGTATCACCATTAACCGAGTCCGGATCGACCCATTTCCCAGTCAGACCTGGCATGGCCTGCTGGGCGGAGGCAGGCTGGGTCGAGGAGGTTGCCATTGGCGCGCCGGTTGCCAGCGGTAACGGTGAGGCCGGCAACATTACCGGCGGTAATTTTGCCGATGAAAGGGTTGCAGATGGCAGCGGAGAGGGCAAAGCAGTTGGCGGAGGGGTCGTTGCCAATTGCGCCACGGTAGGTTTGGGCGTGGGGAAGAGAGAACTGCATGAAGCGATGACAGCCATCCCCGCAAAGACCCCAATTGATACCAGCCAAAATTTTCCATGCATATCCATATATTTTCTTCACTTTTCATAAGCGCATAGAAAAAACACGTAAGTGAAAAAAGTATAGCATAAAAGTAGCAAAGATATGCAAATATTTATCGGGCCCAGCCATGCCCAGCCTGGAAGCCGCCCCGGTCAAAAAAGGGGCATTGGAATTTATGGAACGCGAGTAAAGGTGTCCTGACCGGAATTTCCCTGATCATCCGTCCAGAACGTATCCAGATTTTCGCCCTTGACCGAAGCGATCATGGAAGTGATGCAATTTCCGCCCGGTACACAGTAGGTCCAGGTCAACACCTTGTTAGACCAGGAAGATTTGGTAACCTCGTTCCCGCCCCTGGAGGGGTTAATTACCGATTGGACCGTATAATGGCCGTCCGCCCAAATTATCGTCGTCACTGTGCCACTGGTCTGCGGGTCGTTCCAACTGCCGGCCAGACCAGGGATGGCCTCCCCACTGGTTGCCGGGGAGGTTGCCACGGGTGCGGATGTTGCAACAGGCGCTTCGGTTGCAACGGGCGATTCGGTTGCCACGGGTGACGCCGTTGCCACGGGTGCTTCGGTTGCCACGGGTGGCTCGGTTACCACTGGCGCTGCAGTAGGTGTAGGAGTCGGGATGAGGGAGCTGCAGGAACAGGCAATGATCACCATCCCTGCAACGGCTCCGACCAGGACTAACCAGAATTTACGACGAATATCCATATGCCTTCTCCTCTCCAAATCAACATGGTAATTGTGTAAGAAAAGTATAGCATAAATGCGAAAATTGCAAACAGACCTGTCGGGTAATTTGTGTGCGGTAAGCATCATTTCTCCCAAATGCCACCCTTTCTCCCGGCCAAAATAATGAATCGTAATAAGGGAAAGAGGATGTTCTTCATCCTGGTTAAGAATGCTTCTTATAGTAGAATAACCATAAGAACGAGGCCCATTGAAAGGTAATTGCATGCCTGATATTCTTCCCCAACCGTCCAAGACCATCCCAGTAGCAACTTCGATCAAAAAAGGCCCGCGTGGAGAGGTCATCCTGTATGCGACCTGGTGCAAGGGCTGCCGCATCTGCGTGGAATTCTGCCCACCCAAAGTGTTGGCGATGGATGCGGGTGACAACTATCCGCGGGTGGTTCTGCCGGATAAATGCACCGCCTGTCATTTTTGTGATACCCATTGTCCCGACCTGGCAATTGTGATCAGAAAGCTGAATTAACAACCGGAGTCATTAATCCTGGCAGGTAATGGTTAGGAGAAAACAGTGGCAATAAAATTAATGCAAGGGAACGATGCCATCGGCTGGGGAGCACTGGCGGCAGGCTGCCGTTTCTACGCGGGCTACCCAATCACCCCTTCCACGGAAGTGGCTGAACTCCTGGCACGGGAACTGCCCAAGCTGGGGGGAAAATTCATTCAAATGGAAGACGAAATAGCCAGCATGGCAGCCATCATCGGCGCTTCGGTAGGCGGTCTGAAAGCGATGACAGCCACCAGCGGGCCGGGGTTTTCGTTGATGCAGGAAAATATCGGTTACGCAGCCATGGCGGAGATCCCGTGCGTGGTGGTGGATGTGCAACGCCTGGGGCCTTCCACCGGCCAGCCGACGGCAGCCTCCCAGGGCGACGTGATGCAGGCACGCTGGGGTACGCACGGCGACCACCCCATAATTGCAGTAAGCCCGATCTCCGTCCGGCAGGCCTTCGACCTGACTGTGAAAGCCTTCGAACTGTCCGAGAAATACCGTACGCCTGTCATCCTGCTGACGGACGAGATCGTCGGGCATATGCGTGAACCGGTGGATTTGCCGGATTTCAAGAGCATTTGTATGCCTGAATACCGGGTGACGAAGAAAGACGGGGAATATATCCCCTATCGCAACGGACCCGGGGATGTGCCACCGATGGCCAATTTCGGCGTGGGATACCGCTACCACATCACCGGTCTCTTCCACGATGAACAGGGCTTTTCCACCCAGCGTTACGATGAGATCGATCCCTGGCTGGAACGGGTCAATACCAAACTGGAAAAACATCTGGACGATATCATCATGCTCGAAGAGGATACCATGCCAGGTGCAAGAACAGCCATCCTGTCGTATGGAGCATCGGCCAGGACCGCCCGGCATGCCATCAAGCTGGCACGATCGCAGGGACAGAAAGTGGATCTGATGACCCTGCTGACGATCTGGCCTTTCCCGGAGGCACAGGTGGAGGTGCTTGGAGAACGTGTGGAGCGCATCATCGTGCCCGAGATGAACCTGGGACAACTGGCATATGAAGTGGAACGCATGGTCGGACGTAAGAAGGTCAAGCGGGTGACGCGCGCCAACGGCGAGATGGTCACACCACAGATGATTCTGAACGCGTTGGAAGGTTGAGCCATGGAAAATCACGTATTGGAAGCCCACGACCTGGAAGAAAACGAAGGCCAGATGCCGGCGGAAAACTGGTTCGAGCGCAATGAGACACTCCAAAAACTGCGCAAGAACAAGAAATTCCCGACCATCTGGTGTTCCGGCTGCGGGATTGGCATTGTCATGGGGGCGCTGATCCGGGCAATTGACCACCTTGGCCTGAAAAACGATGACGTGGCCGTGGTGGCCGGCATCGGTTGCACGGCGCGCATGCCGATCTACCTGGATTTCAACACCCTTCATACAACACACGGACGCGCCCTGGCCTTTGCGACCGGCCTGAAAATTGCGCGGCCTGACATGAAAGTCATCGCCATCATGGGCGATGGGGACGCGCTGGCGATCGGCGGCAACCATTTCATCCACGCCGCCCGGCGCAATATCGGGATCACCGCCATCGTTGTAAACAATACCATTTACGGAATGACTGGCGGCCAGTACAGCCCGACCACGCCGATCAACGGACGAGCGACAACCGCCCCTTACGGCAACATCGAACCGCCCTTCCCGATCTGCGATCTGGCCGCGGCGGCGGGCGCGAGCTACGTGGCACGCAGCACTGTCTACCACGCCCTCGAATTGGACAAGTTCATTTCCGAAGCCATTACGAATGACGGCTTCAGCGTAGTCGAGGCGGTCAGTTACTGCCACACCACTTATGGCCGCCTGAATAAACTCGGCACGGCCACAGATATGATGCGGGCTTTGAAAGATAACAGCATTTCCCAGAGCGCCTATGGACGGCTCACGCCGGAGGATCAGGCCAGTAATACGAAGGTGTTGCGCGGCACGTTCGTCAATCTCCAGCGCCCGCAGTATACAACGATGTATTCCAACTTGATCACGCGCGTCCAGGGAGGCCAGTCATGACCGAAGCAATGGCAGCCCGGACCGAGATCCGGCTGGCGGGGGAAGGCGGGCAGGGCATGATCCTGGCGGGCATCATCCTGGCGGAAGCCGCAGCGATTTACGATGGCAAGATGGCCGTCCAAACCCAAAGCTATGGACCGGAGGCGCGCGGCGGCGCCAGCAAGTCCGAAGTGGTTATCGCGGCCGGGGAGATCGACCATCCCGAAGTGCTGTCCGCGGATGTAGTGGTCACGCTCAGCCAGGAAGCATTTGACAAGTATGCCGCCAGCGTTAAACCGGGCGGCTTGTTAATTGTGGACAGTGATAATGTGCACTCATTGCGCGCACCCGAGGCGATCAAGATACCGATCGGCCGGCTGGCACTCCAAAAAACCGGGAAAGCCATCACCGCCAATACGGTGGCATTGGGCGTGCTGGTGGGATTAACGGGTGTGGTATCGCAGGAGGCCATTGAAAAGGCCGTCACGGCACGCGCCCCACATGGCACCGTGGAGATGAACCGCAAGGCACTCGAAGCGGGGTTCGAGGCAGCCAGGATGGCGCAGGAAGTAAATAAGGGATAACATGAAAATCTACATCAGCGCCGATATTGAAGGGGTGACCGGTGTGACCCATTGGGATGAAACCGACCTGGCAAAAGGTGAATATAACCTGTTCCGGGAGCAAATGACGGCGGAAGTAGTGGCGGCCTGCCAAGGGGCGCTGCAGGCGGGTGCCAGCGAGATCTGGGTCAAGGACGCCCACGACAGCGCCCGGAATATAATCGCTGCCAAGCTACCTCAGGAAGCCAAACTCATCCGCGGTTGGAGCGGCCATCCCTTCCTGATGGTGCAGGAACTGAACGATTCTTTCCAGGCGGTCTGCCTGATCGGCTACCACTCGGGCGGCGGAGCCGGCTCCAGCCCGCTGGCACATACCATGACCACCAACATCACCCGCATGAACATCAACAAGCACCCGGCTTCCGAATTTCTGATCCATACCTACGCCGCCGCCTCCGTCAAAGTGCCGGTGGTGTTCGTCTCAGGCGACCAGGGCCTGTGTAATGAAATTGCCGGGTTCAACCCGCACATCGGCACCGTGGCAGTCAAGGAAGGCGTTGGGAATTCAACCGTCAGTATCCATCCGGAGCTGGCCACCGCCCGGATCCGGGAGGGCGTGGCCAAAGCCCTGCAAGGCGATCTGTCCCTGTGCCAGGTCAGCCTGCCGGCGCACTTTTCAGTGGAGATCCAGTACCGGCGCGCCTACGAAGCATACCATTTCGGCTTCTACCCTGGAGCGGTTCAGAAAGATGATGTTACTGTGCAATTCGAGAGCGACAGTTACTATGAAGTAATGCGGTTCTTGTTGTTTGCAGCGTGATACAAATTCACCGGAGATAAACGGGATTAACCAGGAATATTATAAGAAGAGCCGGGAACATATGCCCGGCTCTTCTTACTTATTAAATCAATTAACTCCGTTCTTCCCCAGGTCCGATGCCGAGCGGCTTCCACTTGGCATCGTCCTTCAAGCGGTGCTGGCTGCCGTGCCGGTCATGCGTCTCATCGAAGCCTTCCGGCTTGATGAACATCTGCTCACCATCCAGCAGCCCGGTCAGGCCAGCCTGTCCGGGCTCGGGGCGCTTGGGGCCCTTGTACTTGGCAGCCATGGCCGGGGTATAGTCGGTCGGCTCCTCGTAAGTGGTGACGTAGCCCTCGTAGTTACGCAGGACGATCTTATGATCTGACATACTGAGCAGGTAGTTGGGCATGACGGGAATCTTACCACCGCCGCCGGGGGCGTCGACGATATACTGCGGAACAGCATAACCGGAGGTATGCCCGCGCAGACCCTCCATGATCTCGATACCCTTGGCCACCGGGGTGCGGAAGTGACCGGCGCCGTGCACCAGGTCGCACTGGTACAGGTAATACGGGCGGACGCGAATGCGCACCAGGTCCTGCACCAACTTTCGCTGGATGTGGACGTTATCGTTGACGCCCGCCAGCAGGACGGACTGGTTGCCGAGCGGAATGCCGGCCCGGGTCAATTTATCACAGGCTTCAGCCAGCTCCTTGGTGATCTCATTGGAATGGTTGACATGGATATTCAACCAGAGCGGGTGGAATTTCTGCAGCATATCGCACAGGTCAGCGGTAACGCGCTGGGGCAGGAAAACCGGGACGCGTGAACCTATGCGGATGATCTCGATATGGGGAATCTCACGCAGGCGGGTCAGGATTTCCTCCAGGATCTTCGGCGCCAGCACCAGCGGGTCGCCGCCCGAGAGCAGCACATCCCGCACCTGGGGAGTGCGCCTGAGATATTCGATCTGCAAGTCGAATTCCTGACGGGAAAAAGTGGCGGCTGGATCGCCGACGATGCGGGCGCGCGTGCAGTAGCGGCAGTAAGAGGCGCACTGGGTGGTGACGAGCATCAGCACGCGGTCCGGGTAGCGGTGCACCAGACCCGGCACCGGGGAGTGCTTGTCCTCGGCCAGAGAGTCTTCCATCTCGGCGGTAAAGGGCACCATTTCGCAGTCGTTCGGGATGACCTGTTTGCGGATGGGATCGTCCGGATCATTTGGGTCGATCAGGGAGATAAAGTAAGGGGTGATATCCACGCGGAAGAGGTGATCGGCACTAAGGGCTGTGCGTTCCGATTCGTTCAATGGGATGATTTTTTCGATTTCTTCGGCCGAGTTCAGGCGATGGCTTAACTGCCAGCGCCAGTCATTCCACTTTTCATCGGGAACATCGGCGAAAACCGGGGCGCGTTTGGAAGGGAAGGGAAGGTTCATTTATCCTCGATAAATCTTGCGCAAAACTTAAAGAATTATCCACAATACCAGTTCGTGGTACCCGTCTTTGCGAATGCTCCACCAATGGGTAAATATTTGCCGTTTATTGGCGGGAGATGGGTGAATAAAGGTATCGTGAGAAAATCCTGCGCTAAATATTTGTGGGAATATTGTAAGAGTAAACGCGGGTCAGGTCAATACAAAAAAAGATTGTTATCCCAACTTGAAAAAACCGATGGAAAGCGCCCGCCCACGAGGCCTGCCTCTCCCTGTGCTTGATAGCGGGTTTCGGAGGACCCCGGTCACCCGGTTAGCATAGTTCCAGAGGATAAGCTATAATCCGAACGAAATCCACCCGGCATCCTGGCCGGTTGTGTATGTTCCCAAAGAGAAGCTACCGTGAGGATTGAGGCTCGGGGTGTTTTTGTCGAATATCAGATGCGTCGCTCCCAGCAATGGATGCCGGCACTCCAAGACGTTAATTTTGTGGTCGATTCAGGCAAGTTTGTATCGGTCGTTGGTCCCAGCGGCTGTGGAAAAACCACCTTGCTCCATGTCATTGCCGGCCTGCAACCTCCGACACATGGGGAGGTGTCCTTGGACGGGCAACCGATCAAGGGGCCGGGGCGGAATCGTGCCATGGTTTTTCAATCAGCCGCACTGCTGCCCTGGCGAACGATCCTGCGGAATGTCATCTACGGCCTGGAACTTCAAAAATATCCAAAAAAACGCACACTGGAAATTGCACGGGAATTTATCCAGCTGGTCGGATTGAATGGATTTGAAGAGAGCTATCCTCGTGAGCTCTCCGGTGGCATGCAACAGCGCGTGAATCTGGCCCGAGCCCTGGCTACCTCTCCGGAAATCCTGCTGATGGATGAGCCTCTTGCCGGCCTGGATGCCCAAATGCGCGAACTGATGCAGGTCGAGATCCAACGCATCTGGCTGCAGAACCAGAAGACAACGGTATATGTCACTCATCTGATCGATGAGGCCGTCTTCCTGGCCGACGAGGTCATCGTCCTGACCGCCCGCCCTGGGACCGTCAAGACAGTCCTCTCGATTAACCTGCCGCATCCACGCAGGCTGGAACTCAAGAAGAGCCCGGAATTTCACCTTCTCCAGGCCCAGCTTTGGGATCTTATCGAAGAAGAATTCAAAAAACTCGGTGAGCCGGGAAGCGAGAGACTGGCATGAGCCTGCCCACTCAACACTTTTTTTCTCCGCATGGTGTGGCGAACTTTTTCCGCCGCCACGAAAACACGTTCCTGTCGCTGACGGCTTTTCTGGTGTTCCTTTTCCTCTGGGAGCTTCTGCCAGCGCTCGGATGGGTCAACCCCTTTTTCACCAGTTCTCCCTCGCGGATCGTCGCCGCAGCCGGTTGGCTCTTTGCCCACGGTTTCTGGAATGATATCCTGGTCAGCCTTGAAGAATTTGCCATCGGAATGGGCCTGGCGGTCCTTTTCAGCATCCCGATCGGCCTGCTGTTGGGCTGGTACCGGCGGTTGAACGCCACGTTCGAGCCATTTGTGACTATGTTCAACGCCATGCCGCGAGTGGCGCTTATCCCGCTGATCATTCTCTGGTTGGGCATCGGAACCCAGTCCAAGATCGCCGCAGTATTTCTGGGCGCTTTTTTTCCTTTGGTGATCAATATGATGGCAGGGGTTAGAACGGTGGACGAAACCTTGTTGAAATGCGCACGCTCATTCGGCGCGAATGACTGGCAGGTCTTCAGGACCTTGGCGCTCCCCTCCTGTGTGCCATTTCTTGTGGCTGGAATGCGTCTAGCCTTGGGGCGCGGACTGGTCGGCGTGGTCGTCGGAGAGATGCTGGCATCCACCGCCGGCGTCGGTCACATGATGACACTCGCCAGTGACACATTTCAAATGGATAAAATGTACGTTGGGTTAATCCTGTTGGCTGGCTTTGGCTATATCCTGACCGTGATACTGATCCGTCTGGAGAAACACTTCGAAACCTGGAGACCTTAAGGGAGAAAAAATGAAAAACTTTATTGTACTTGTCACCTTCCTGGCATTGGTTGCCTCCGCTTGCGGTTTCGCCGCGGTACCATCCGCAACTTCCATCCTCCCTGTAACCGCGACCTCCAGCTTGCTAAATACACCCACCATTGAGCAAGTCCTGGTGCCCCTGAATGTCTGTTACAGTGCGCTCACAGGCACCCAAGCGGTCGTCTGGTACGCCTACGAAAAAGACTTGTTCAAAAAATATGGCCTGGATGTCAAGCTGATTTCCATTGACAGCGGGACCAAGGCAGTGACCGCTCTGCTGACGGGCAACATGGATATTTGCGAGGTGGCCGGCTCCGCAGTGGTCAATGCAGTGGCAGCCGGGCAGGATGCGGTCATGATCGCAGGCCTTTATAACACCTACCCCGCCTCCCTGATGGTTACAGCCTCCATCAAGACTGCCCAGGATTTAAAAGGCAAGGCCCTGGCAATCAGCCAACCCGGTTCTTCAACCGACGTCGGTACCCGCCTGGCGCTAAAACAACTCGGGCTCGTGCCAGATAAGGATGTGGCCTTGCTAGCCATTGGCGAGGAACCGGCACGCATGGCCGCCATGGCGGCCGGTCAAGTTGCCGGATCGCTGCTCACCTCACCGGATACGCTCATCAGCCGACAAAAAGGGTACATCACCCTGCTCGACCTTGGAGCCACGAACATCCCGTACCAGCACACGGGCATCGCAACAACCCGGAAGTTCATCAGTGCCCATCGGATGGAAGGCGAAAACTTCATGAAAGCCGTTCTCGAGGCGATCGCCTTGATGAAAAAAGACCCGGCAGGGACAGAGACTATCATGGCCAAATATTTGCTCCTCGATCCGGCCAAGGATGCTGCCTCCCTGGACGACGCCTACCAGACCCTGATCCTGAAAAGCCTCTCGGACATCCCCTATCCCTCGACTCCCGGCATCCAAACCTTGATCGATTACCAGAGCCCGACCAATGCCTCCGTTAGTCAACTGGTACCGGGACAAGTAGTCGATATAAGCATCCTCAAGGACTTGGAAGGCAGCGGCTTTATCGCCAATCTTGGCAAGCCATAAAAATGCACTTGAACTCTTCCAACCATATGGAGACAATCCCTTTTGATGAGCAGGAAATCAGAGGGTCTATCCCTGATCGATTTGCGCGGATCGTCTCTACCTTTCCCGAACGGCTGGCAGTAATATCCGGGGACTTGGCCCTGACCTATGGAGATCTTGGGGATATTTCGGATCGGATCGCACAATCCTTGTGCGCTCGCCTGGGAAATCAAGCGGAAGCGATCGCATTGCTGACCACCCACGGCGCAACGACAGTCATCGCTCTCATGGGGGTGATCAAAGCCGGGAAATTCTACTGTGCACTGGATCCTGACGATCCCGTCAGTCGCAATAGGGCGGTTCTAGCGAACTTGTCGGCCCGCCTGTTAATTGCCGATCAGAAATGCCTGCCCCGTGCCCGCCAAATTGCTCCGAAACAATGCGCGGTGACAACCATTGAGGAACTGGAAACACATCCCCTCAGCCACGATCTTCAAGGATTGACCCTAAACCACACCACGCGGGCAGCCATTTATTACACGTCGGGCACCACGGGAGAGCCCAAAGGGATCCCCCGCGATCATCACGGCATGCTTTATCGTGCCTGGTTGGATAGCGTGGTTCTGGGATTAAAGCCTTGGGATCGTCTAGTCATGCTCAGGAGGTTTATGTTTTCCGGCTCATCGGGGGATATCTACAGCGCATTGTTGAGCGGGGCAACCCTGTGTATTTACGACGTGAAACAACTCGGCATTTCCATGTTACCCGGGTATCTGAATAGCGAGAAAATCACGATCTTTCGCCCGCCCATCGAATTGCTCAGGTATTTTTTAGACAATTTGGAAAGGAACGCTTCTTTCCCAAATGTGAGGTGCATAGCCTTGAGCGGCGATGTCCTGTTTAAGAAAGATATCGCTAGAATCCGTAACCACTTCGCCAAGGGCGTTTCCATTGTTTATCAATTATCGGCCAGCGAAACCGGGGTTCTCGCGCGTTGGGTTATTGATGCAGACACCCGAATCGATACCGATATTGTGCCTGTCGGTTTCCCGGTCCCTGGGAAAGAGATCTTTATCCTGGATGATGATGGTCGGAAACTATCCCCCGGCCTGACGGGCGAAATCTGCGTCAGGAGCAGTTTAATCGATGCGCAGGGTGGGAAATACCCTGACTTTATGGAGAATCAATTCATCACAGACCCGGATCATTCCTCCGGAAGGATCTATCGAACCGGTGACCAGGGACGGATGCGCCAGGACGGCTTGTTGGAATTCGTGGGACGCAAGGATTTTCAGCAGAAGATCCGTGGCTATCGCGTAAATATGCCCGCCATTCTAAGTAAATTGATGGAGGTAAACGGCGTCAGGCGGGCCGCGGTCACTGCCAGGACTGACCCCACCGGTGAAAAACGGGTGGTGGCCTACTTGACCCCCGCTCTGGGGGCCAGGCTGTCGGCAGAAGGTTTGCGCGCCAGCCTCGCACAAGATTTGCCCGACTACATGCTTCCGGCCGCGTTCGTTCTTATGGACCAGATTCCCGTCAACGCCAATGGCAAGATCGATTACCACGCCCTTCCAGATCCAGACTGGAGCCATCCAGAAGTCCATTCGGAACTCATGGCTCCGCGCGATGACATCGAACGGCGGCTGGTCGACCTGTGGCAGGCCGTTCTGGGCGTGGAACAGATCGGAATTCAAGATGATTTTTTCGCCTTGGGTGGGCATTCCTTAAGAGCTGCTGACCTGGTCGTTCGCATCGAAAAGGAGTTGGGGAAGAAGCTGTATCCTGCAATCCTGCTTGAATGCAATACCGTGGAACGCCTCGCACAGTTTTTAAAACAATCAGATATGCCGGCAAAGCTTATCATTCCCATTCAAGTGGGGGGCGGTCGCCCCGCTTTATTCCTGGCGCCGGGTAATGGAGGGGACACGCTCTATTTGCGCAACCTGGCCTCCTACCTCGGGGCCGATCAACCGGTCTACGGATTACAGGTGACCGACCTAGGCAGCCTATTACCCGTTCTTACCGACCTGGAAGCGATGGCGACCTATTATGTACGCGAGATTCGCGCTCTCCAACCAGCCGGCCCGTACTACCTGGCGGGTCATTCATTCGGCGGCCGGCTGGCCTTTGCCATCGCCCAACTTCTCGCCCAAGCAGGGGAACCGATCGGCCTGCTTGTCCTGATGGATTCATTTGCACCCGGTCAGTACCCCCAGGCGCTGTGGTATGAGCGCATCCGTATCCACCTGAATAATTTACGCGCACTTCCGGCAGGCGAGTGGTTCGGGTACTTCCGGCAGCGAGTGAACGACGCCGTCGTACGCCTGTCACGCTATCGCACGGTTCGTTTCATCATCGGTCGATTGCGGCTTGTCCCCCCGGGTCCCTCCTCTAAGAATCGAATTGCTGCGCGGGGTTATGTCTATCGACCTTATCCCGGAAAAATGATTTTCTTCCGGGTCAAGGATCGGCCATTCTATGTTCGTACGGATCTGACCGCGGGGTGGCGAGATTATGCCGCCTCGCTTGAAGTGCACGACGTCCCGGGCACCCATGCTACATTGATCCAAGAACCCCACCTGCATTTCCTGGCAGGCGAATTGAACAAATGTCTGCAGGAAGCGCAGTCAGAGGCATCCGTAAAAAATCGAGCGGGCTTGTCAAGATAAACATGCCCCGGGAGAATGTTTCAGGCATACCAAACGGGGGTCGACCGGTGCACCCCGCGGCTGGCTGGCGGGGTCAGATTCCAGTGCGAAGAAGAAACGCGACGAAATCAGACTCGACCTTACGGCGAGTATAAAAAGGCGTAAAATATAAATAGAAAAATAAAGTAAGGAAATCCCATGCCCACAGTTGCCGTGCTGACCGACAGCACTGCCAGTATCCCGGAAGAACTGCTCGAAGAACTGCACATTCATACCGTGGCCTACTATATCCACCGCGGGCAGGTAGTGCTACGTGACCTGGTCACGATTCAACGCGAGGAATTCTTGAAATGGCTGTCAACCGCCAGCGTCCTGCCGACCACTGCCAGTCCGGGGCCTGGTGATTATATCGAAGCCTATAAAAGCCTGGCAGAAAACGGGGCGGAAGAAATCATCAGCATTCACATGACCTCGAAAGCCAGCGGAGCCTACCAGGCAGCCTGCATCGCCCAATCCATGCTGGAGGAACAAATGCCGGACCTGCGCGTCCAAGTGATCGACACGCGCAACGCGGCACTCTGCCAGGGCTGGATGGCCATTGAAGCGGCACGGGCGGCGCTGTCCGGGCTCAGGCTGGACATGGTGGCGGCGAAAGTGCGGAGCATGATCCCGGTGACGCACCTGCTCCAGACTGCCGATACACTCAGGTACCTGTACATGGGCGGGCGGATTGGCCGGGCCAAAAACATGGTCGGCAGCCTATTTAGTATAAAACCCCTGATCGGCGTGGAAGACGGTGAAATCGTTCCGCTGGGGGTGGCACGCAGCCGGACGCAGGCCTACCAGTCCATGGTGGACAGGATCGAGGCAGCCGTCGGAAATTCCAGGATAAAGATCGCTTACGTGCATGCCGGGGCAAAGCAGGAAGTGGAGAAAATCAAGAGCCTCGTAGAAGGCCGGCTGAACACGGTCGAGTCAATCATAGGCGAGCTTTCACCGGCACTGGCGGTTCACACCGGGCCGGGTACCGCCGGGCTGTGTTATTTCCCGGTGGAGGTCAGGGATTTTACACCCGAATAATCCGGGTTTTTTGGGAATTGTTGGAATATAGAGAGAAATTCGGAGAGGTGAACCGGATTGGTCGTTCCAACTCTCCGAATTTTTTTACGATCGTTAAGAAAATTGGCGCTCTGAAGAGCGCCAATTTTTTCAGGATCAGGAAGCCGGGGGCAGAGGTTCCTGTGGAGGCAGTACTTCCACGGGAGGAACCTCAGCGGGTTTCTTCTTGCGCAGGGTCAGGACTGGCACCAGGACGGCTATGGCAATGAAGATCACCGACAGGCACAGGAATATGTATCCGGACCAGCTGGGAAGATCAAAACCGACGTTATTATAATTAAAAAAGCCGGTTATGGCAGCCACACCGCCCGGGCATAACAGGCACAGGCCGGGCAAGCCACAAAGAACAATGGCCAAAACAGTAAAGATGATGGCACCGGTTTTGCTTTCTTTCTTTTCTTCAGGCATTCCCATGGCAATTCTCCTCTCGTCTTTTGGGGATTTTTCTTTCTGTTAGTATACAATTTCTATAATATTTATGCAAGCGGTTATTGGCGCAATTTTGCACCCAGTTCCTGCTCCAGCCGGCGCAGGATGTGCGCCCGCAGACCCGCCACATCCTTGTCACTGAGGGTCCTGTCAGAGGCCTGGTAGGTAAGACTGTAGGCCAGGCTCTTTTTGCCTGCGCCGATCTTTTCACCGCGATAGACATCGAACAGGCGTATGTCCCGGACAACTTTCCCGCCGGTGCGGCGGATCAATACGGCGACATGTTCGGCCGGCAGGCTCTCATCCACTACGAGGGCCAGGTCTTCGAGCACCGGCGGGAATTCCGGCACGGGGGCAATTTCGTACAGGGCCGGGACAAGCGCCAGGAGCATGTCCATATCCAAGTCTGCGGCCAGGATGGGGGTCCCGGCAAACGCGGCCGGCCAGTCATAGCGTTCCCGTACCTGCGGGTGCAGTTCGCCAAACACGCCCAACTGCTTTTCCCCTGAGAGGATGCGGGCACATTTCCCGGGATGGAAGGTCGGAGCTGTACCCGGCTCATAATGCACGTCAGGGATATGCAGGGCTTCCACCAAACTGGAAAGCAGACCCTTGAGATCGTAGAAATCCATGGAGCTCTGGTCGGCGCCCTGCCAGGCAGGCAAGCTGCGCGGACCAGCCAGCAGGATGGCGAGGCGCTGAAGTTCATCGGGTAAACCCTGGCCTATGCCTGTCGCAGGACCATCTGATTCGGAAACATAAAATACCGGGCCAATTTCGAACAAAGCCAGGCGTTCCCGGATGCGGGAGTTATGCTCGGCCGTCTCCAGCAGGCTGGCCAATACGCTGTGACGCATGACAGCCTTGTCTGCCGAGATCGGGTTGGCCAGCTGCACGTACGGTTTATCATCCGGGGAGCCATCGACCGGTATGCGACGAGCCTCGCGCGCGGGTGTGGTCAGGCGATAACTGATGATCTCCTGCAGGCCCTGCACCACCAGCCGGTCGCGCACCCGTTCCTCTTTTTCCAGTAAGGGATTGCCGATTTGCGGCGGCAACTGGTCTGCCAGGCGGGTTTCGGGGATGCGGTCGTAACCATAGATGCGCGCAATCTCTTCGATGACATCCGCCCGGCCGGTAACGCCCTCGCCGATATCCAGGCGGTGATCGGGAGCAACAGCAGTGACGGTTTCACCGCTCAAGCTCACGTCGAATTCCAAACGGCGCAGCAAGCCGGCGATTTCTTCAGCAGACAGGTCAATGCCCAGCCAGCGCCGCACGTCACGCGGTGTAACCTGGACCTCTGGCTGGGCGGGATTCAACGGATAAACATCCACCAGGCCCTCGGCAACTTTCCCATCCGCCCAGGCCTGCATCAACTCCAGGCCGCGCCGGACACCACGTTCAGCCATAGCCGGATGGACGCCGCGCGAGAAGCGGTAGGAGGCCTCGGAAGGCAGGTCCTGTGCACCGGCAGTCTTGCGGATGTTGATGAAATTCCAGGCGGCCCCTTCGAGCAGGATGTCCGTGGTCTTTTCGCTCACTTCCGACTCGGCCCCACCCATGATGCCGGCCATGGAGAGCGGGCCGGCGCTGTCACAGACCAGAACCGTGCTCTCGTCCAGGGTGCGTTCAACGCCATCCAGGGTGGTGAGCTTTTCACCCGGCCTGGCAGTGCGGGTGATGATATGGACCGTCTTGCCCCTGCCACGCTCGACCAGCACATCATAATCAAAGGCATGCAGCGGCTCGCCGATATCCAGCATGGCGTAGTTGGTGGCGTCCACGATATTATTGATGGGACGCATCCCGGCCAGCTTCAGGCGCAACTGGGTCAGGTAGGGGCTGGGGCGGATCTGGACATCCCGGATCAGGCCAAGCACGAAGCGCGGGTTCAACCCGGGATTGGTAATCTCGATTTCAGCGAAACCAGCATTCCCTGCAGCTGGCTGCTGTCGGCTGAGCGCAGGTTGCTTTAACGGCTTGCCGGTAATGGCGGCAATCTCACGCGCCACGCCCAGCATACTGGCGCAGCGGGCCATGCTCGGCAGGATGGCCACTTCCATCACGGCGTCGCCCAGGTAATCGACCAGTGGCATGCCGGCCGGGGCGGACTCATCCAGGATGATGATGCCTTCATGCTCATCGGAAATACCCAGTTCCTTCTCAGAGCAGACCATCGAATATGATTCGATCCCGCGAATTTTGGCGCGTTTGAGAGTGACCAGCACCTGGCCATCTGCATGACCATCGTAAATTTGGGCACCTTCCCTGGCATAGGCCACTTTCAACGGCCTGGGCAGCGGTCCTTTGCCCTTGAACTCGAACAGGTTCGGCGCGCCGGTCAGAACCACGTGATCCTGCCGGCCATCGAAAAGATTACACAGCACCAGCCGGTCGGCGTTGGGGTGCGGCAGCACTTCCGAAATGGAGGCGACCACCAGTTTCTCACGATCCCATTCGATTCCTATCAAACTGGCATCGCGCGAGCCCTCCCCGGGGATGGGCAGACCGATGAAGCGGATCTCTTCCACTTCCAATCCAGCCATTGTCATCAAGTGGGCCAGCTCGGGGATGGGGATGTCGATGTCTACAAAATCTTTCAGCCAGGAAATGGGAACTTTCATATAAGTCTCCTAAAACTGCTCAAGGAAGCGCAAATCATTCTGCCAGAAATAACGGATGTCATCGATATGGTGACGCAGCATGGCCATGCGCTGCGGACCGAGACCAAAGGCAAATCCGCTGTAGCGCTGCGGGTCATAGCCACCGTTATGCAGCACCACCGGATGTACCATCCCGCAGCCGCCGATCTCCAGCCAGCCGGAGCCTTTGCAGACCACGCAACCCGTGCCTCCGCACAGGAAGCACTCCACATCAAACTCCGCGGAGGGTTCGGTAAAAGGGAAGTACGAAGCCCGGAAGCGAGTGCGGGTGTTCTGTCCAAACATGCGCCGGGCAAAATCGGCCAGGGTTCCTTTCAGGTCGCTGAAGGTGATGCCCGGGCCAACCGCCAGGCCTTCCAACTGGTCGAACTGTGTCTCGTGCCGGTTGGTGACCTGCTCATAGCGATAGCACATGCCGGGCAGCACGATCCGCACCGGCGCCGGGTTTTCCAGATTCATGGCCGTGATCCAGCGCATGGCGTGGATTTGGCCGGGCGAGGTGTGGGTGCGCAACACGATCGGGTTGTCGCCGCGCTCGCCGGCCTGCACGAAATAAGTATCCTGCATATCCCGGGCCGGGTGCCCGATCTGGAAGTTGAGCAATTGGAAGTTGTATTCATCCGTTTCAACTTCGCGTGAGCGGAACACCTGGAAGCCCATATCGCCAAAAATGGAATACAGCTCGCGCATGGTCTGCGTGTCGGGATGCAGGCGGCCCAGCGGCAGGCACCGGCCCGGCAGGGTCACATCCAATTGCTCCTGTTCGAGCGAGCGCTTCAGGGTTGCCTGACGCAAGAGTTCGGATTTCGCCTCGAAAGCGGACTCAAGCGTCTTTTTCACCTGATTGGCGCGCTGGCCAATCACCGGCTTTTCTTCCCTGGAGAGCTGCCCGAATTTGGCAAAAATCTGCATCAAGCCGGAACTGCGGCCCAGGTGCGCCACGCGCCAGGCTTCCAGCGCGGCTTCATCCTGAACTGACTCGAGCGTTTTGAGACCGTCATCTTCCACCAGATTCAATTGGTCCAGCATAATACCTCCATATCAGGAGAGAGAAGAGAATAGAGAGCGGAGAACAGATTTCTTCCAGGCAGGCAAATCCCTGCTCACTATTCTTCTGCTCTCCCCTCTCTGATCTTATAAACAAAACTCCCGTCCAACAAAGGGACGGGAGGGGATTCCCGCGGTACCACCCAGTTTAGCCGCTCGCACGGCTCGCTTTGGAGAGCAGAGAGCAGATTCATGGAGATCAATACGCTGATATCCAATCCCTACTCTAAAGTCTCTTCCCCTGTAACGCTGGGAGTGCGGCTCCAACTACTGAGTACGAGCACAATAACCCATGCCTGTCTCGTTCACCGGAGCGACTCTAGAGGGAACTTCGGCCGGTTTCCGCCGGGTGCGGGTCTCAGTCTGTGCCCGCATCGCCCTGTCGGCTTCCGCTGACCTACTTTCCTCTGTCTTCGCTTTTAGTAATAGGCTCGCCTGTTGCTTGTTATTATCCGCAGAAAAAGCCGGCTGTCAAGGGCGAGCCAGTCTCCACCGGGCGATAAAAAAGTCGGGTTTGAGGTGTCGGCGGATGGGTGTTCCCTGATAGGTTTGCACCTGTTTGACAAAAGGCTAACGACAGTAGTATTATTGGTTGAATGATTATTCAACCAATAGAAAGGAATGCATGTCCCCCAGAAACAACCTGTCCAACCAAAAAATCAGGGATGAACGCCGGGATCAAATCCTGCACGCGGCCCTGAAAGTATTTGCTTACAAGGGCTTCAAGGCCACCAAAATCGCTGAGATAGCCGCCCAGGCCAACATCAGCCAGGGCCTGATCCACCACTATTTTGTTTGCAAAGAAGATGTTTTCACGGCCGTTATCGAACGTGCCATGACCGGTGCCCTGGAGGCATTCGACGATCCGGCTGGCATCAACCCAGACCCATGGGAGCGCCTGACCCTGATCACCGACCGCATGCTGCAGGGCCTGGTCATCCACCCCGAGTACATGCTGGTCCTGACCCAATCCCTGGTCAACCAGGATGCCCCGCCGGAGGTTGGCAAACTTTTGGCAAGCCTCGGACAACAGCTCAACTCGCACCTGGTCAGGTTGATCGAGGCAGGTCAGGCGGCCGGCCAGGTGGTCCAGGACAACCCGCAGGAACTCGCCATGACCTTCATTGCTACCATCCAGGGATTGGCCATTACCCAGTTCACCCAGGGAATGGTCAACCAGTCCCGATCGCCCTCCCCCACCAATTTTCTTCCGTCGCCTGCGACGGTCCTGCGAATATTGAGAGCCTAAGGCATTTTATGACCAATCAACCAGACAGCAATGGGCAAAAGCATTTTAACCACTGGTCCGAAACTTATGAGCGTTCCTTCATGCAGTGGCTGTTATTCGACCGCGTTCACCGGGGCGTCCTGAAGCGCATCCCGGCTGATTTCGTTCCCACAACCATACTTGACATCGGCTGCGGCACTGGCCGGTTGCTGCGCCGGATGCATTTACGCTGGCCATCCGCCGGCCTTGTAGGAGTGGATGTGGCCGAGGGCATGGTTGCCCAGGCGCGGGCGCAAACCGGCTATGCCACGATCCACCAGGCGCCGGCGGAAAACCTGCCGCTCGAGGATAATTCGGTCGACCTCGTCACCAGCACGGCCTCCTTCCATCACTGGAGTGACCAGGCGCAGGGTGTGCGCGAGGCGGTACGGGTGCTGCGCCGGGGCGGGTTATATATCCTAGCGGATATGACCCTGGCAACCCAAGGTCATCCCATCTCAGCCGCCCAAGTGCGAGCCATTTTTACAGACTCCGGACTACCCATCCGCTCACAAACCAGCCCGGTTCCGTTCTTCACATTTACTGTTGGGGAGAAACCTTAGAAGACCAGCGGATCATACTGCACGCATCAGGCAGCTGGATACCAGCATGGCTTGGTCAGCCAGGATCTGCTGCGGAGTACCTTCGGCAACAATCCGGTGATCCTCGCCCAGCACCACCACGCGCCCGGCGATGGTCCCCAGGATGCCCAGGTCATGCGTGGCAGTGATGACCGTCTTGCCAGCCTGGGCCTGCCGGTCGATAAAATCGAGCAGCCAGGCCACGCTGCGCGGGTCCAGCCCGGCGGAGGGTTCGTCCAATAACCAGACCTGCGGGGAGAGGCCCAGCACGGAAGCCAGGGCGACGCGTTTTTTCTCGCCGCCGGAAAGCTGGTGCGGGGCGCGCTCGCGCAGTTTTTCGATCTGCAGGTCATGCAAGGCCGCTTCGACCAGACGCTTGACCTCATTCTGGTCCACTTCAAGCTGGAGCGGTGCAAAGGCCAACTCATCCCAGACGGACGGCATGAACAACTGCACATCACTATCCTGAAAAACCAGGCTGACCCGCCGGCGGAAATCGAAGTTGAAGGCATCCTCCTGGAAGGCCTGTTCGGTCAACGGGCTCCCGAAAGCAGATACCGTCCCCTGGCTTGGGAAGTACAGCCCATCCAGGATCTTCAGCAATGTGCTCTTGCCGCAGCCGTTTGAGCCAAGAATGGCGAGGCGTTCGCCCGACCCAACCGCCAGGCTGACGTGGTCCAGGGCCGTGATCTGGTTGTCATAGCTGTAGCTCACATCTTTTACGTCAAAAACAGGAATGATTTCCATCAGCATGCCCCCGGCCCGTTTATTTCCCCAACCAGATGGCTGCGGCGGCAGTGACGACCACCAGGCTGCCTGCCAGCCAGTCAGCCGTCCGCATTTTGAAAGTATCCAGCGTGCGCGGATAGTTGCGGAAGCCGCGCGACTGCATAGCCAGATACACCTCGCTGCTGACCTGCAAGGATTTGTTCAGCAACGTGCCGGAGGTGGCCGCGATCAGCCGCCGTTCCTCCGGCCCATTCATGCGCCGCAGGAGCCGACTTTTGCGCGACAGAAACATATCGTTGGTTAGATGCAGCAACAGGTGAATGTAGCGATAAGTCATGCCCAGGATCAGGATGACGACTGCCGGGAGGCGCAGGACTCCCAGGGCCTTGAGCAGGTTGTTCCAGGGCGTGGTCAGCACCAGCAGGACCGCCAGAGAGACCGATGTTCCGACCCGCAGCAGCAGGAACACGGCCGTGGTAAGGCCGGTTTGGGTGATATCCAGCCCTAGCGGCAGCTGCGCCAGTACCGGCCCGGGTGTGATGAACAAAGCCGGCAGGGCGATCACACCGGTGAAAAAGGGGATGAGCAACCAGACCCGTTTGATGAAAAACCCCAGCGGGATCCTGGAAATAAAGGCCAGCGCCAGCGCCAGAAAATACAGGGCCAGGATAACCAGCAGGCTGTGTGAAAGACCAACCGCCAGCAGCAACAGCAGCGCCGACAGGATCTTCAGGCGCGGGTCCAGCACCTGGAGCAAGCCCGGGCCACGGGCGATACGCTCGGCAAACACGGATTGCTCGAGGGTATGATTGATATCCACCAGGGTCCGCTCGACGAAACCGCTGCGGCTGGTGCGGTGTGCTGGGCCGAAGGTTGGGCTCAATTGGGTTCCGACTTGCCGGGTTCCGGCTTACGCGCAGTGACCAGCATCGTGAATAACCAGACTACAGTTCCGATTACAATCGTTCCAACGATCCCCGAAAAGATGTAAGCCAGGCTGGCATTTTTCAAGGCCGCCAGGTTGTAGCCGGACATGGGAGCAGACCAGAGTCCGGAAAGTTTGGCCAGCCCCTGAGGAACAAAAGCTAATCCCAGACTGGAAAGTTGCTGTTTACCCCATTCGCCCCAGGCGGTGCCGGGCGCCAGCAGGCCCAGCGGAACCAGCACGATCATGACCGCCAGTCCAACCCACAGAGCCCGCCATTTGGCAAAACCACTCAGTTCCGGAGAAATTTCGGGTTTCTTAACGAATTCCAGGGCGGCCTGGTTGGTACGCAGCAAATAGGCAACCACCAGGGCAGTCACCAGGGCTTCAACTGGCGAGGCGATCAAAGCATGGGCAAAGAGCATGGCAGGAATGGAGATCGAGAGAGGGTAAGGCGCATATAACGGTGTACCATTGGCCGTATGGAATAAAAGCGGCTGAATGCCAAATTCAAAACCGGCAAAGAAGGCTGCTACTGTCAGGCCGGACCAGCCCCCCAGCGCCGCACCGACGATACGCCGTTTCGAGCCAGCCGGCTGGTTCTTCGAGAAAACCTGGTAGATGGAAAAACTGACGTAGGGCAGCACAACCGCCATGTTGAAGCAATTCGCGCCGAGCGCCAGGATGCCACCATCTCCGAAGAAAAAGGCCTGGATGACCAGCGCGATCGAGATAGCCATGGTGGCAATTTCAGGTCCCAGCAGGATGGCTGCCAGCGCCCCGCCGACCGCGTGGGCAGTCGTCCCGCCGGGGATTGGTATGTTAAACATCATAATAATGAAAGAGAAGGCTGCAATCAGGGCAATCAGCGGGACATTCCTGGCAGTCATCTTCTCGCGCAATTTCCGGACACCAATGGCCCAAAACGGTAAAACAATGAGAAACATGACGATCGAAGTGACCGGGCTGAGATACCCATCCGGGATATGCATGGCCGTCGTGGCAAGCCAGGCGGCCAGGAGGCCATAATAGAGCAGCAGGCTACGGGGGGTGGCGCGGGTAAGCCTATGGAAGGCAGTTTTAATTCGGGACATGGTTACCTGCTATGATTTTTTCGCACAATCCGGGCACAGCCCAAAAAATGTCAAATGGCCGGCGTCGATCTGGTAACCGGTCTGGAGCTCAAGCTGGGAAATGGCCGGCTGGAGCGAATCCGGCGCAAGGTCCAGCTGGGCACCGCAGGACCGGCAGACCAGGTGGTGGTGGTCATGCCCGACCAGTTCATAGGTCAGATGACCGCCGCCAATCTGGGCCGGGTTTACCACGCCATTTTCCGCCAGGAATTCCAGGGTGCGATAGACGGTGGTCTCGGTCATGCCGGTGGCACGAGTACGCTCGTAGACCTGCCCGGGTGAAAGATGCCCGGCATCATGCAGGGCCTGCAGAATCGACAGGCGCTGGGGGGTCATGCGATAGCCGCGCGAGCGTAGGGTCTGGGTATGCTTGGGTATACAGGACAAGGGGATACTCCTTATTGCAAGTATTAGCAATAACATATATATTATACAACAAAATATTAGAGGCTGTCTAGAAACAAACATCAGATAGCCCGAAAATGAGTAATAAGAATGAAAAAGTAGGATGACAAAAAGAAGCTGGTGGCTAGATGGCCGCCAGCTTCTTCATATTATGGGCAATGC
>JBEKCT010000010.1:0-38670 GCA_050014715.1 Anaerolineales bacterium
GTTTCCAGGTAAGTGGTGGTTACATCGCCACTCATGAATTTCGGGCTTTCGATGATCTGCAGGATGAAATCAATATCTGTGCTAAGGCCGCCGATCTGATATTCATGCAGGGCGCGTCGCAAACGCTGAATGGCGACTGCCCGGTCCTCGCCCCAGACGATCACCTTTGCAAGCAGGGAATCATATTCGGAGCCAACCGACATGCCCTGGTAGAGTGCCGAATCGATCCGGACCCCCGGGCCACCCGGTTCCTTCAGGTACAACACCTGCCCGGTGGAAGGCAGGAAGCCTGCCTGGCTGTCTTCAGCCAGGATGCGGGCTTCGATGGCTGCGCCGCGCGGCAGGATCTCTTCCGGGAATTTACGCATCGGCTCGCCCAACGCCAGCAGCAGCTGCTCCTTGACAATGTCCACGCCGGTGACCATTTCCGTCACCGGATGTTCCACCTGGATGCGCGGGTTGACTTCAATAAAATAGAATTGATCCTTCTTATCCAACAGGAACTCGACGGTACCAAGACTGCGATATTTCAATGCCATCCCGAGTTTAAGGGCGGCTTCGTGCACCTGGCGGCGAAGTTCTGGCTTGAGCGCATGGGCCGGGGCTTCTTCGATTAACTTCTGGAGGCGGCGCTGGATGGAGCACTCACGCTCCCCCAGGCAGACGACATTCCCTTCTCCATCGCCCAGGATTTGAACCTCTATGTGACGTGCCTGCTGCACCAGGCTTTCCAGGAAAACGGTATCGTCACTGAATGCCGCTTTGGCTTCACGCCGGGCTGCTTCAATCATGTCTGGCAGTTCTGCTGCAGAAGGTGCCAGGCGGATACCGCGCCCGCCACCGCCTGCGGCGGCCTTGACCAGCACCGGGTATTGGACTTTTTCAGCCATATCGAGCGGTAGTTCCAGCGGCAGCGGTTCATCGGTCCCGGCAATGACTGGCAGGCCGGTTTTACGTGAAAAACGCCGGGCAGCCAGTTTATCCCCCATCATGGACACCGTTTCGTGGCGAGGGCCGATGAAGATAAGGCCTTGTTCTTCAACGCGACGTGCGAATTCCGCGTTTTCGGCCAGGAAGCCATAGCCAGGATGGATGGCAGTGGCACCACTTTGACGGGCGGCTTCCAGGATGGCGGCGATATCCAGGTATTTTTGCTTCTCGCCGATGGAAATTGCTTCATCTGCATAACGAACATGCAGGGCAGCTTCATCCACATCCGTAAAGACTGCCACGGATGGCAATCCCATTTCCTGGCAGGCGCGCAGGATGCGCACAGCGATCTCCCCACGGTTGGCAACCAGTATCTTCATCTTCTTCATATAAAATTACCTAGAGCGGGATGTTCCCATGCTTGCGGGAGGGTGTATTCTGGCGTTTCTCACGCAACACTTCCAGGGCGCGGATGAGCCGGACGCGGCTTTCGGATGGGTCGATCACATCGTCCAGGTAGCCGCGGCTTGCGGCGATCAACGGCGTGGCAAACTCGGCCCGATAGTTTTTGATAAGCTGGTCGCGTTTGGCAGCCGGGTTTTCCGCTGTGGCAATATCTTTGGAGAACACAATGCTGACTGCCCCTTCCGGTCCCATCACCGCGATCTCGGCGCTGGTCCATGCCAGGTTGTAATCCCCGCCCAGATGCTTGGAACCCATCACGATGTACGCGCCTCCGTACGCCTTGCGCATCACCAGCGTCACTTTGGCCACGGTCGCCTCGGAATAAGCGTAGGCCAGTTTTGCACCGTGGCGGATTACGCCGCCATATTCCTGGTCGGTGCCAGGCAGAAATCCGGGGGTGTCCACCAGCGTCACCAAAGGGATATGGAAGGCATCGCAGAAGCGGATGAAACGTGCGCCTTTGTCAGAGGAGTTGATATCCAGTACCCCGGCCAGGTGCAGCGGCTGGTTCGCAACGATACCGACCGGATAGCCGTCCATGCGGGCGAAACCGATCACCAGGTTGGCGGCGTATTCGCTCTGGACTTCCAAGAATTCCCGGCCATCCACCAGTGCTTCAATGACGCTGCGAATGTCATATGGCTGCTGCGGATCGGCCGGAACAATCTGCGCCAATTCCGGGAGAGCGCGTGTGGGATCGTCGCTTGGAGGCTGGTAAGGTGGAGTAGTCAGATTATTGGACGGCAGGAAGGAAAGCAGCCAGCGCACGTTGGATAGCAGGGTTTCCTCATCCGGGGCGGTGAAATGTGCCACTCCGCTCAGCTCGCGGTGGATGGCCGCGCCGCCCAACTGGTCGAAACTAACCTCCTGGTGCGTGACAGCCTTAACCACCTCCGGTCCCGTGATGAACATGTGGGAGGTCTTTTCGACCATGAAAATGAAATCGGTGATGGCTGGTGAATAGACTGCGCCACCGGCGCACGGTCCAAGAATGACCGAAATTTGTGGAACCACGCCCGAAGCTTGCACGTTGCGGTAAAAAATCTGTCCATACCCTGCCAGGGCTTCCACACCTTCCTGGATGCGTGCCCCGCCCGAATCATTCAGACCGATGACCGGAGCGCCGTTTTGGCGGGCCATAGCCAGCAGGTTGGCAATTTTCATTCCATGAGCCTCGCCCACGGATCCTCCCATGATGGTGAAATCCTGTGCGAAAACATATACGAGCCGCCCATCCACCTTGCCCCAACCTGTCACCACGCCGTCGGTGTAAGGATGCGTTTTTTCCATGCCCAGCCCGCTGGCGCGGTGGGTGACGAACATTCCAATTTCCTGGAATGTACCGGGATCAATTAATTGCTCGATCCGTTCACGGGCGGTCAGTTTTTTCTTGGCATGCTGGGCAGCAATGCGCGCTTCACCGCCGCCAGAGCTGGCTTCCGTTCGGATTTGTTCCAATTGATTGGCTGCTTTTTCCATACCGTTTTATATGCCTCGGGAAATCCATTTCTTCACTTATTTATAAAAATAGGTACATGAAACAACCAGCTGTAGCTCCTACAGCTGTTTAATCCAACAAAGCGTATTGCTTGAGTCAGGTCAGGGCTTTTTGATGTGCTCTTTTACATTCAATTGCCTGAAAAGGACATCTTGTTTGCACATATTCTTTGGCAACTCGTGAGATAAAACACTATAATACGGGAACGGATACGGCTGTGAATTATTTCACCAATGCCCAGGCCGTTGGCAAGGCAAGTCCTGCCGCGACCAGTTTGATCGCATCTCCAAGGAGAAATGGCAATAAACCGGCTGAGATTGCGCGTGGTATGCCAAGAAACACACTCAACCAGGCCACTCCGAAGAAATAGATGACCACCTCACCTGCCAGGAAAGCCAGCAGGGCTGTGGGAATCCGCCGGTCGAGGCCGCGCGCCGCCAAAAGGCCGACCAGGCAGGCTGCTGCAACGAATCCGATCAGGTACCCACCGGTGGGCCCGAGCAAATAAGCCAATCCGCTCGCTCCCCCCGCAAAAAAAGGCAGGCCCAGCAGGCCCTGGATCAGATAAAGCAGTAGGCTGGCTGCTCCCCGGCGTGCACCCAGCGCGGCTCCCACCAGCAAAACCGAAAAGGTCTGGCCAGTGATCGGTATGGGGGTAAAGGGCAGGACTATCCTGATCTGGGCCATCCCCGCCACACACAGGCTTCCCCCAATGACAAGCAGGATGTCACGCACACGCCAATCCAGGCGCGGCAGGCTGCGGTTGAGCAGGGTTGGAGCAAAAGTGGTATCCATGGTTCATATCTCCTTGTGGATGGCTGGGTTATCCTTGAGACATACAACCCTGCTATCCACGCTTTCGTTACGGTAAATTTTGCCCATTAATAATTGAATGAATGGGATATTGCTTATCTGGGTATATTAGGATACGAAGACAATTTTCTTATTCTTACTTGGGATGTCGCCGGCTCCTGCTTTTCAAGTCATCCCATTCCGGGTTAAGAACTTGAACCAACTCTGGTTGTTTGGTTCATAGGAATCTCCCGGGATGGTGGGAATAATTCGGGATCGTCAGGCGGAGACGAAGCCCATCCAACACCCCCATTTTTCTTGCTCATTCCGAAGATTGCCAAAGGACCTCTATATTCCCTTATTGCCAGGCCAGCCCGGCGGGTATAATAAAACGAATTTTGCAGGCTGGACGAGACATACAATGATCGCGAAGACGCGCAAATTGGAATTCTGGAGCGGTGTACGGGATGAAGCGCCCATTTTATTGGGAGTAGTCCCGTTTGGGTTGCTTTTTGGGGCCCTGGCCATCAGTGCACATATCTCCATCCCGGCTGCGCAGGCCATGTCCGCGATAATTTTCGCCGGTGCCTCCCAGCTTATTGCTGCCCAGTTGGTCGGCGCGGGCACTTCAGGGCTGGTGATCCTGATGGTAGTCTTCGTAGTCAATCTCCGGCATGCTTTATATAGCGCCTCCGTGGCGCCGCATGTCCGGCATCTGGGCACGGCCTGGAAGCTGCTGCTTTCGTATCTTCTGACCGATGAAGCTTATGCAGTCACCATTACCCACTATAACCGCGCGGGAGACTCTCCCGACCGGCACTGGTACTTCCTGGGGGCCGGTCTGACCTTGTGGAGTGCCTGGCAGGCCAGCACAGCCGTAGGCATCTTCATCGGTGCGCAGATTCCCGCCAACTGGCCGCTCAGTTTCGTCCTGCCGCTGACCTTTATTGCCCTGGTTGTCCCGTCTCTGAAGGACCGGGCGGGCGTCGCTGCCGCCCTGGTGGCAGGAATGATCGGTTTGCTGGCGACAAACTTCCCTTACAAAACCGGCCTCCTGCTGGCAGCCTTGATCGGGATTGTGACTGGATTGTTGATCGAAGGGTGGCGAAAATGAATATCTGGAGCATTATGCTTATCGCTGGCTTGCTGACTTTCGGTACCCGCCTGTCTTTCATATTACTTCTGGATCGGATCAAAGTACCGGATTGGTTCAGGCGCGGCTTGCGTTTCGTCCCGGTGGCAGTGCTTTCGGCGATCATCCTGCCTGATTTGACCAGTCCCAACGGAACACTGCTCTTATCATGGCGCAACCCCCAGTTGCTGGCAGGCTTGGTCGCCGTCCTGGTGGCCTGGAAGACGAAGAATGTCATTCTAACGATCCTGGCCGGTTTGGCGGCGCTGGTGGTGTTTCAACTGGCGTTGGGATTGTAGCTTATGTCAGGACGAACGGGTTTCCTCTCTTTTCTTGTCTAACGGTTGTCTCAGGGCCATGTCCAGAAAGTAGCCGTGTTTCCTCTGGCAAAGAAAAAACATGCGAGCGGATGCTGGTTACCAGGCTCTCCCAATCTCCGCCGGGCAGATCCGTGCGGCCGATGGAATTCCGGAATATGAGGTCCCCGCAAAAGCAGACTCCTGCATCCGCACAATAGTAAATACAATGCCCCGGCGTATGTCCGGGAGTATGAAGCACCTTAAAGACCTTTCGGCCCAGATGCAAAACCATGCCGTGTACGAGATTCAGAGTGGGATTTGGAGCGGCAGGCAGGCTCAAACCGAAATGTGCCGCGCCTCCCTGGGTGTCCCAGAGCAACCGGTCATCAGGATGCAAGGCGATCACAGGCTCAGCCGGCAAGCTGCGCACCAAATCTCCGCTGCCGCCGATATGGTCGAAGTGGGCGTGAGTGATCCAGATTTGGCCGATTCGCCAATTGCGTTGTTTTGCCTCGGCTGCAATCAGTTGCCCGTCCCAAGCTGGATCGATAACGGCCGCTTCGCATGTATCTGGGTCGGCAATCAAGTAGGAATTTGTAGCGACCGGGCCCAGAATGAGGTGAACGATTTCGAACATTTTACCCTTTCGGCGGTGCAATAATAAAAGAATGCTCTTTGCTGACGGACTCGCGCGGCGTGAAAATCCCCGATATCACTACCATAACCGCGATCAACCCCGCACTGACCCAATACATCCTGCCAGGGTCCTGTGTATAAAGCACTCCTGCCAGTAGTGGCGCCAGCGTGATTGCCAGCGAACTGAAAGTCTCTGCCACGCCATATGCCAGACCCATCTGGGCTGGATGAATGAGCGGCCGGATCTGTGCATCGATCAGTGAACGCGTCGAACGGAACCCACCCAGCAGGAAATAACCCAAGCCATACCAGCCCAGTCCGCTGCCCTTCCAGAGCAGCAGTGAGAAGGCTGCCACCGAGACTTGAGCCAGCAGGAACCCGCTGCGCGCCGCGATCTGTCCCAGCAGCAGCGCCAGCAAGGCATTCCCCAGGCTGCCAATGGAGCCGAGCAGGCCGATACTCTGCAGGCTTAGCCCGCGCTCATTTTGCAAGAAACGCGGCGTAAGCGGCTGTGGCAGGTACATCACGAACATTGCCAGGAAGACGATTGCCATGAAACTTGTAAAACGTGTATTCTTCCACAGGCTTTCCGGCGGCGCAGCCGGGTCATGAACTTCGCGCGGTTGGGAATGCAGGAAGAATAAGATCATGGTCGAGACCGTAAAGATGCCGGTGGAGACCAGGTAGACCGTGCGCAGGCCGAGACGTTCGCCGATCCAGCCGCCGCTGATGGGGCCCAGCACCGCGCCAAGGCTGTAGGCGGCCGAAAGCAGCGTCATAGCACGCACCGGCGACAGACTTCCACGCGCTGCGGTGATGTAGCTGTTCATCGGCGCGGCCACAAAACCGGTAAAACCGTAAAGCAACATCCCCGCGATGAAAACCGGCAGGTTTCGTGCCAGTGCCATTATTAGAGCCGCCAGCACACCGGCGGCCCAGGCCGCTACCAACAATGGTTTTTGTCCAATGCGATCGGCCAGGTGTCCGGCCGGGATGTGGGCAACCATCATCGCCAGCCCAAACAAACCGAAGACCACGGCGATCGTCATCGTGTTTGCCCCCAGTTGCTGTAAATAGATCGGCTGGAAAATAAGGAACATGCCCTCTCCAATTCCCCAGGTCAGGAGCGAGGCCGACAACAGGATCAGGTCAATGTTCATACTGGCCGGCAGACCCGCTGAACAAAATCGGCAGAGGCCTTAAAGACCGCCTCATGTGTCGGTTCTTCAGTGATGACATGCCCGCCGCCTTCCACCCATAGCATTTGCTTATTGGAGCAGCCCAGCCGGTTGAATATCTGTTCCATGCTGTCCTTATTCACGTAATTGTCGTCGCGCGAGTGGATCAGTAGGACCGGCACGTTAACCTTGGGCAATGCCACATGCATTTCTTCGATCAGGAGTTTCAACTCCACGGCCGAGCGCATCGGGTTCACCGGGTAAGCCACATGTTGGGCGTAGGCGGCTGGATCAAACCAACCGCTTCCGGGTACCTTTCCCTTTGCCATGTAAGGTTTGAAAAGGCTCATGAGCCGTGCTGCCCACAATGGAAAAGATAGGTTTGGCAGGTCGTATGGAGTGGACATGGCCACCACTCCCTTGACCGGGACGCGGGCTGCGGCTGTCAGGGATAGCACCCCGCCCATCGACAGGCCGAGCAGACAAACTTGATCGGTGCAGGAACGCAGCAGGTTGATTCCATCCTCAACCGAAAGAAGCCAGTCCTGCCAGCGCGCCCGCACCATATCCTCCGGCCGTGTGGCATATCCTGCCAGGCGCATCCCGCAAACCGTAAAGCCCTGGCGGTTGAGATATTCTCCCAACCAGCGCATTTCCTTGGGAGTGCCGGTAAAACCGTGTGTAACCAGGCAGCCGGTTATGGCGTTCTCACCCGAGCCGGGCAGGAAGAACGGTTCAGCAGTGGCTATGATCTGAGACATCGCCAAATTATAACCTCGCCAGGAAAGCTAATTCTTCAGGTTATTGCGCTACAGAAGTCTGCCTTATGGATGCATCAAAATGCCAGTGGAGCTCGCGGCTGATCCGGGCGAAGTCAGGTAACCATAGGATATCGTGCCGCCTGCCATCAATTGGAGCTGTTCAAATCCACCAGACAGGCAGGAGGCTGCGCCGGATACATTTTGCTCTTGGAATAAATAGGTCTCGCCATTGATTGTCTGGAGGAAAAGATCCCCATTGCAAGGAAGCTGTGGCGCAGAAAAGGTTCCACATATCTGGCCAGGCCTGCAGCCGGCCTGAATGGACAATTTGACCGGTGTCGAAAAGGTTCCAGCAGAGTTGGCTATCGTTCCGCTCCATTTCCCGGCAATCGGGTCGGTTCTATTCGTGGATGCAAGTGTGGGGGCCGCACCAGTTTTGGTCCCGGTGGCCGAAGCAAGCGTAGGAACAATACCCGTTCCCTTCCTGGCGGTCATTTTAAAGGCGATATCGTCCTGGAAATCTGGCAGGGGCATCGTGATAATGCTGCCTGTGCGGCTTGCAGTTACTGAACCCAGGATGGTTGTTCCGTCCCTGGTACTGTAAAAATCAACTTTCCAGTTGGAGGCATTACCAGGAACTGTGACCGTCACAGTCTGTTTGGAAACAACCGGCTGCAAGGGCCAGTCAGGCGGTTCACTCCCGGCGTCCCGGTACCAACCAAGTACCATTTTCTCATTTCCCACCGCCGCGCCCCATATGCCGGTAGTGGATGCAGATACCAGCGGCTGGAAGCCGGAGAAATCGACGCCGCTGACGAAATTTACCGCTGGGAGTTCATCCGTCTCATATTGTTGCATCCAGGGGATGCCCAGGCTGGGGAAATAGATCCCGAAACTATCCTCCCAATACAGCGCTCTTCCGTTCATGGCGCCCGAGACAACAGCCGCCCAGATGGCATGCTGGATGCCCAGACTGGCGTTCCTCGCGACGGTAATTTTTCCATCGGTGCTGTCGGGAGTGGCCGCGTTCAGACCGGACTCGCCGATCAGGACCGGCCGCCTGTAGGTGCTGAGATAGTCGCGTACTACGCTGATGATGCTCCGGTCCAACTGGGCCAAGGGCGGGTAGGGATGGGTGTTGATGAAATCGATGGCAGTTTCGGAATAGAATTTGGGCCAGGTGCCGGTATCAGCCAATGAGGCGGTGACCGGACGGGTCGGGTCGACTGCTCGGATGAGCGCGGCGGCGGCATTGACGAAATCAATCCCGGAAGCTTCGGTCACACCGGAGGCGAGATTTACCTCCGAGAAGATCTCCCAGGCGAGTATATTTTTCCTGCTCTGCCAGCGTTTGACCAGGCTCTGCATCCATCCCATCCACATCTTCTGCGTGACGGAGCCTTTTTGGAACAATTCACCCGGGGTACTGACGGGTCCTCCGTTGGCCTGGTTAAGCGGATTGGATTTCCAGGTGGAATAACCGCTTCCGGCATTCCAATCGAACCAGCCCGAGAATACCGGCAATATATAGATTCCATCTGCTTGGGCTTTGTCAAAGACCTGGTCCCATTGGGCTGCCCAACGAAGGTCCACTACTCCGGTTTTGGTGTATCCCATGCCCATGCTGTCGAGCTGGATGCGGGCTACTCTGCTGCCTCCGGCTCGACTCCAATCCAGGAAGGTGTCATAATCGACTGGCTGGTACCCGGAAATATTCCTGGAAAAAATGAAGCTGGCTTTATCATCCACGCTGAAATAGAAATCGCCCGGTTTGAGGGTCAGCGCCGGTAATGGAATCGGGGTGGTGGTAACAATGGCAGTTTGCTTGGGAGTAGGAATAATCGTATCAGTCGGTGGGATGGTTGTTGGTGGCGATGTTGGCGCAGCCGTTGACTTGGGTGTGCAGCCCGAAAGGAGTAAACTTGTCAGGATGATCAAGGTGAGGAAGCAAGAATGAAAACTCGATTTCTTCATAATTTCTCCCTGGTGCAAAAGAAGACATCGATATTCAACAAAATTATACCCCTGGTACTAATAACCAAAACGGATTAATTTCTTTGGCTGGTTCCTTCTTGGGGTTCTCCCATCGAAACAGCTTGTGGGTTGGTAAGGCCACTTTGGGAAGAGTCTCACTCCTCCTTGTCACCCAGGATAACATTCCGCAAGCTCCTGGTCCAGGCCGGCCGCAGGAGGGCGATCTGACTATAGACCGGGCAATCCGCGTCGTGCGCCCCCGGCAGGTAACCACTGCTGACCAGGAACTCCTTGACGATCTCCCCACCGGTAAAAACAAAGGTTTTCTTGAATAGCTTTGTCCAGTCTTCCAGGCTGAGCGGATGGTGCGCATCCAGCCAACCTTTGAAGGAACCGAATTCCCCGCGTAGCCCCTGGATCCGCCGGGCGTTTTCAATCACTGCGTTGATCTTCAACCGGTTGCGGATGATACCGGCATCCGCCAGCAGGCGGGCCACATCCTGCTCTTGATACGCTGCCACTTTGTCCACATCGAAGCCTTCGAAGGTGCGGTGGAAGGCTTCTTTTCGCTTCAGGATCAGGGTCCAGGAGAGCCCGGCCTGGTTGATCTCATGGGCCAGTCGTTCAAGCAGGGCGGCATCCTCCTTCAACGGGAAACCATACTCGTTATCATGATACAGTTTGTTGAGAGTGTCTTCCGGGTGTTCCTGCAGGTATTCGCAGTAACTGGCCATGTCATTACTCCACGGATTTGGCCCACTTGCCGTTCGGGAAAACATGCTGCGGACCCAGCGGATCCACCTTCAGGGCGATCTCTTTGCCTTCTTCCATGGACGCCAACGCCTCCCTTTCGACCAGCCAGGTGGCGTCAGCCTGGTAAGGCGGAGTGCCGGGCATATGGACTTCCAACTTCATCTCAACGCGCGCCATCTGGAAGCTGTTGACCGCCCCCTGGTTCGAGGAGAGTATTTTCGCCCAGGCCCACACAGCCCTTTCCTGGCGTGTGGCGGGGTCATCCTTGGCGTTCTTTGATTTACGCGCTGCGCGACTCCGCAGGAAGAACCAGACTAAGAATCCTATGGAAAAAATTGGCAGGGCAAATGCAACAATATTAATCATCGGAAGCTGGACCATAAATCGGCAGAAAGATCAGGATCGTCAGACAAACAGTCGGGCGAAACCATCATAAGGGACCAGCGGGATTACATCGAAGGCGATCAAACCGGCCTGCACCAAAGGCAGCCCAGCAAGCAGATGTCGGGCCACCTCTCCGTCGCTGCATTCCAGGATCAGAACGGCGGTATGCTGGTCGGCGGTGGAATAAATTTCGCGCAATGTCCCGGATTGTTGCATGTCCCAGACGCCTCGGGCTTCGGCTTTGAGCAGCGGCTGGAATGCCTGCGAGGCTGCATTGGATAGTTCCCGTTCGAGCGCCAGGAATTTCATGGCGCTATCCCACCTGGCGCAGGTCACGCGGCATATCGCTCAAACACTCTGCACCATTCTTTGTAATCACCATGTTATCCTCAATCCGGACGCCGTTGCGGCCTGGCAGGTAAATGCCTGGTTCAATCGTGAAGGTCATGCCTGGCTCCAGCAATTGCATATTACCGCTGCGTATATACGGATCCTCGTGCGGCTCCATCCCAATGCCGTGGCCGGTGCGGTGGGTGAAGTACTGCCCATAGCCGGCCTTTTCGATCACGGCGCGGGCGGCGCCGTCCACCTGGTCGCACGCGAGGCCTGGTTGCACGGCTGCCCGCCCGGCGGCGTTGGCTTCCAGAACAACCTGGTGGATTTTCCGTAAATCCTCGTCCACTTTGCCAACCGCGAAGGTGCGTGTCAGGTCGGAAAAGTAGCCATCCACCGCTGCACCCCAATCCACCACCAACAGATCCCCGCTGCGCAGCTTGCGATCCGAGGGGACGGAGTGCGGGTTGGCGCTGTTTGGCCCGCTGGAGACGATCGGGTCGAATGGCATATCGGACTGCGAGCCAAGCCGGAGAAGGTTCACCACCAATTCTGCGGCGATTTCCTTTTCAGTTTCGCCAACTTTGATGGAGGGGATGGTCGCCTCGAGTGCTGCCTGCGCCACATTGACCGCCGCACGCATGGCAGCAACTTCATCTGCATCCTTACAGAGACGCAATTGGCCGACCACCTGGGTTGCATCCGGGCATTCTGTTTCTCCAGCAATGACTTTGACTTTGTTGAGTTCCATGATGCGCATGTGCAACGGTTCGATACCGATCCGTTTACCGTCCAACCTCAATGACCGGCCGGCTTCCCGGAAAACCTGGTCCCATTCGGCCGGGTCCTCCCCATATGGAAAAGCATTGATCTCGAAAGGCAGGTCCTTTAGTTTGAGCATTTCCAGTTCGGGCAGAACAAGGACCGGGACACCATCTGCCGTAAAAAAAGCCACCGTGGGGCGTTCCATCAGGTGGAAGTGCAGGCCGGTCAGGTAGACCAGGCTGGGGCCGGGGTTAAGTGCCAGGGCGTCCAGATTGGCAGTACGGATGGATGTGGAAAGATGAGCAAGACGGGTTTGTAACATTTAGCCTCCGAAGAAAATGAACATCAAAAATTTATAGATCTGGTTTTTCGTCTTCGTTCAGTTTATGGAATCGCTGAACAAATGCAACCTTCAGGAACCAGTCCACCAGTCCGGGCAGGATTGTGTCTAAAGCGATTATGGGCGTGAACCACCACGGAATGATCAACGATCGCCGGGGATGTTTCGCCAGACCGACCGTCCGGCGGGCGACGTAATCAGAGGTCATATAGATTCGGCCCGGCACATTGAGATACTCCTTTACGGAACTGTCACTACCGGGATGTTGGCCAAATTCAGTCACTGCCGGACCGGGGTAAATTCCTGAGACCCGGATGCCGAAGGGGGCAACTTCACGCCGCAAGGCGTCGGTGAAGCCGCGCACCCCGTACTTGGTGGCGGCGTAAATGCTATACATTGGTGCAGCTATCAGTCCGGCCACCGAAGACATGTTGATGATGGTCCCGGCGCGGCGGGCCAGCATGGAGGGCAGAACGGCACGCGTAACTTGAATGAGGCCGCGCAAATTGACATTTAGTTGCGTGTCAATATCAGCGGCCGGTGCAAGAGTTTCGAGCCAATCCAGACAACCATAACCGGCATTATTGAAAAGGATGTCTATATGGCCACGGTCATCCAGCACAGTATGGATGGCCTGATCAATCTGGGATTGCTCGCTTACATCCAGAGCAACTGCAAAAGCCCGCCCGCCCTCGGATTGGATTTGTTCAGCCAGTTCGTTCAGCCGGTTGATCCGGCGGGATGCCAGCACGACAATACAGCCTTCTTTGGCAAATTGCCGGGCGGCGTCTGCGCCGAATCCGGAGGAAGCACCTGTAATAAGGACGACTTTGTCGGTAAGCCTGGTGGTCATGAAATTCATTTCGGGAAACAAATTACGAGTAACGGGTCGTTGAACTCGTTACTCGTTAAGGATACCATTTATTCTTCTTCTTGCGTTTGTTCTTCCGGCCGGCGTCTCGGCTTGGGCGGTTCGAGCACGGCTTCTGCGGCGAGAGCGAGTTCGAGCACCTGGTCCATATGCTGGATCGGGATGATCTTTAAATCTTCCCGCACCTTCTTGGGAACATCCACCAGGTCCTTTATGTTCTTCTCAGGGACGAGCACCACTTTCAACCCGGCGCGGTGGGCAGCCAGAACCTTTTCGCGCAGACCGCCGATGGGCAGCACACGCCCGCGCAGGGTGATCTCCCCGGTCATACCCACTTCCTTGTAGACCGGCCGCCCGGTCAGTGCCGAGATAAGTGCTGTTGCCAGTGTAATTCCCGCAGACGGGCCGTCCTTTGGGATGGCGCCCTCCGGCATATGGACGTGAATGTCCATGCGCTCGAAGACTTCCAGGTCAATCCCCAATTGCAGCGCGCGCGATTTTACATACGTCAGCGCGGCCTGGCCCGATTCCTGCATCACATCACCGATCTGGCCGGTCATCTGCAAATTACCTTTGCCATCCAGCACGGCCACCTCGATGGACATGATCTCGCCGCCGTTCTCGGTCCACGCCAGGCTGGTAGCCACTCCCACTTCGTCCTGGCGTTCCGCTTCGGTCTGGAAGAACTGTTGCGGCCCCAGGAATTTCTCGATCAATTCCGGACCGATGACGGTGGGGTAGCGCTTATCTTCGGCTTTCCATCGGGCCACTTTGCGGCAGATCCGGCCGATCTCGCGTTCCAGGTTGCGTACCCCGGCTTCATAGGTATATTCTCGGATGATGCGCTGGAGCGCCTCGGGCTGGAAGCTTAGCCCCAGGGTATCGATGCCGCTTTCCTCCAGCTGTCGCGGGATCAGGAATCGATCAGCAATGATCAGTTTCTCTTCTTCAATATAACCCGGGAATTCGATCACCTCCAGCCTGTCTAGCAGCGCCGGCGGGATGGTCATCAGGGTATTGGCGGTGGTGATGAACATTACCTTGGAGAGATCAAAATCCAGTTCGAGGTAATGGTCGGAGAAGGCATGGTTCTGCTCGGGGTCAAGCACTTCCAGCAGCGCCGAGGCTGGATCACCACGGAAATCCTGACCCAGCTTGTCGATCTCATCCAGCATGAAGAGCGGGTTGGCGGTCCCGGCGCGTTTCATGGTCTGGATGACGCGTCCGGGCAGCGCGCCGATGTACGTGCGGCGGTGGCCGCGGATTTCAGCCTCATCCCGCACGCCTCCCAGCGATACTCGCACGAACTTGCGACCAAGCGCCTCGGCTATGGATTGACCCAACGAGGTCTTGCCGGTGCCTGGTGGACCAACGAAGCACAGGATCGGTTGGCGTTCCTTCTTTGGCTTGAGCGACCGGACCGCGATGTATTCCAGGATGCGCTCCTTGGCTTTCTTCAATCCGTAGTGATCACGCTCCAGCACTCGTCCGGCGTGTTTGACATCAAGGTTATCCTCGGTGCTGTTCGACCACGGCAGGTCAAGGATCCAGTCCACATAGGTTCGGATGATGCCCACTTCAGGGGCCATCGGCGGCATCTGGTTGAGCCGTTCCAATTCCTTCAGGGCGGTGGCGTGGGCTTGGTCCGGCAAGCCGGCCGACTCGATTTTCTTTTTCAGATCGATCAGGTCGCGCGAAAAGATGTCACCTTCGCCGAGTTCGGTCTGGATTTGTCGCATCTGTTCGCGCAGGTAGAATTCGCGCTGGCTTTTATCCACTTCATCCTGGACGCGACTGTGGATCTCATCTTCCAGTTCGAGCACATCCAGTTCCTGGGCCAGCAGCTTGTTGATACGCTGCAGGCGCTGGCGTGGATCCTTAATCAGGAGCAACTGCTGGCGCTCGGTCAGGTTGATGGAGACTGCCGTGGCGATCATATCAGAAAGCCAACCTGGTTCGGAGATGTTCATGGCAAAGAGATGGGCTTCTTCGGGAATGGCCCGGTCAAGCGATACACAGCGCTCGAACAGGTCGAGGGCGTTGCGCATGAGCGCCTGGGTGGTCTTGTCGGCAGTGGTTGGCTCGAAAATGACGTGTGCCCGAACTTTCAAGACTGGCGTCAGCCTGGTGAACTCCACCACTTCCACCCGCAGTCGTCCCTGCACGAGCGCTGAAGAAGAACCATCCGGCATCGAGAGCAGCCGTCCGACCGCCAGTTCCACGCCGATGGGCATGAAATCCTGTGGCCCTGGCTCCTCCACCTCCGGGTCGCGCTGGGTCAGGCCGATGACGGTCAAATCGCGTTCGTGCGCTTCCTGGATGGCCAGCAGAGAGCCCTGGCGTGTCACAAAGACCGGCGTGACCATGTGTGGGAAAATGACGATATCCCTCAGCGGAAGGACGAGCGCCTCGATACAACCGTCTTCATCCGGCGTCTGGTTCGGGACGCGGTACAGTTCTTCAGTGCGTTGGCTGAGGGCCAGGTTGAAAGAATCATCTTCTTGAAAAGACCAGTCGTTTTGGGTCATGGATTTATTGTCCGTTATTTGTATTTCGTTTTTCCCAGGCCGTCTTCATCTCGCCGGCAAAGGCAACACTGCCTGCCACCAGGACGACTCCCCTGGCGCCGGCCAGCTCGATCGCGCGTTCCAGCGCAGCAGATGCCGGCCTGACCACCTCCACCGGAATTCCCGTTGGCTGCACCAGGTCGATGATTTTTTGTGCTTCGAGTACGCGCGGGTGGTAAGTCTGTGTGGCTATGACCTGGGCGATCCTGGGCTTTAACTCCACCAACATTCCCTGCGCATCCTTGTCCTCCAGAATGGAAAAAACCCATACTACCGGGCGACCGGGGAAGTAATCGTCGAGTGCCTCTCGCAGGCGCCTAGCAGAGTCAATGTTATGGGCCGAGTCCAACACTACCGGCGGCTCCCGGCGAACAACGTCAAAACGGCACGGCCAGCGTACATTGGTAAAGCCTTTTTGAATGGATTGCTCTGTAAGGTTCAGCCCACCTGCCTGCAGCGCCGCGTAAGCCGTGGCAGCGTTAGCCACCTGGTGAGCGCCCAATAGGGGGATGCGGAGTATAACCGATTTTGGACCGCCGATCACAAAATCCTGGCCATCCAACGAGTGTTCCAAGGGGCGGAAAGTCACATCCCGACCAACAAGTGTCAGGGGTGCGTTTCTTTCAGCGGAAACCTTCTCCAGTACCGCCAATGCCTCCTCCGGCTGGGGCGAGGATATCACCGGGATGCCGGGTTTGATAATACCGGCTTTCTCGCCTGCAATTAAAGTCAGAGTGTTTCCAAGAACAGCCATGTGGTCATAGGATAGTGCCGTGATTACTGCTACACGCGGAAGGACAACATTGGTGGCATCCAGCCGCCCGCCCAGCCCGACCTCGATGACTGCTGCATTGACATTCTGCCGGGCGAAATGGAGCAAGCCAAGCGCCGTCGTAATTTCGAACGTGGTTAATGCAGGAATTTTTGCTACGGCCGGTTTGATCTCTTCAACCAGTTCAACTAGGCCGGAATGCGCGATGGGTTGACCGTCAATTTGAATGCGTTCGGTGTAATCCTGCAGGTGTGGCGAGGTGTACAACCCGGTTCTGTACCCGGCCTTGGTCAGAACCGCAGCCATCATTGCTGATGTGGAGCCTTTGCCTTTCGTCCCAGCCACATGGATGATCGGATAGGCTTCCTGCGGGTTACCCAACAAATCCATCAAAGCACGCATCCGCCCCAGTTCGAAACGGGCTTTGGCAAGTTCGGAGCTTTTTTTCAGACTATAATCTACATAAGAATAGAGATAATCTAGAGCTTGATTGTAGGCAGCTTCAGTGTCCATGGTTGAAAGTATTGTAAATCGTAACCAGTAATTCGTAAATCGGTAATCATTAAGCAGAAATCATGGTCGGCACCCTCACCATTCACCTCCACCTGCCTGGCTGTGCCTCTCTTAAAGAAAAGCGCGGCAGGCTTTTACCGCTGTTGGCACGCCTGCATCACCTTTTCAATGTTTCAACCGCGGAAATGGGTTTACAGGACAAATGGCAGGAAGCGGTCATCGCCTGTGGGATGATTGGGAATGATGCCGTTTATTTGCGGTCCGCAATGGCGACAGTGCAAAAGTGGGTCGAGGCCAACTGGCCGGATGGGGATGTTCTGGATACCAAAATCGAGTTATTGTAGGGGCCGATCTACGCCTCGGCCCGAGCGGACCCAATGGTTCACCCTTTGGAGGAAAAATGGATCTACATCTTAAAGATAAATGTGCGCTGGTTACTGGCTCCAGCCGTGGGCTGGGTTATACCGTGGCCCTTGTTCTCGCACGCGAAGGCTGCCGGGTGGCGATCAACAGCCGCGATGAGGCTAAAGTCTCCAAGGCGGCTGATGATATCGCCGGGGAAACAGGTGCCCGTATAATCGGCCTGGCTGGCGATGTGGCCGATCCGGAAGTTCCGGAAAGGCTGGTTGGCGAGGCTGCACATGCCTTTGGCGGGCTGGACATTCTTATCACCAACGCGGGCGGTCCGCCATCCGGGGCATTCGAGACCTTCAATGAGGCAGATTGGCAAAAGGCGATTGACCTTTCTTTTATGAGTCACGTCCGCCTGATTCGAGCAGCCTTGCCATATCTCAGGCAGTCCGAAACTGCCAGTGTGCTTACAGTGACATCCTATTCTGTCAAGCAGCCCATCCCAAACTTGATACTTTCCAACAGCATCCGGGCTGCCACGGTTGGCCTGACCAAATCTCTGGCGTTGGAACTGGGCATGGCCGGAATACGCTTCAACTCCATTCTGCCAGCCTGGACGGAAACGGAACGTATTTACGATCTGATGAAATCCCGTGCCGCTCAGAATCATTCCACCCTTGAGCAGGAAATGGCAAAGCAATCCATGGACAGCCCGCTGGGAAGGATGGGCCGGCCGGAAGAGTTTGCCAACGCAGCCGTTTTCCTGGTTTCTCCGGTTGCCTCTTATATTACCGGCGTCATGTTATCCGTGGATGGTGGCATGTATAAAGGTACTTTATAAACATTCGAATGGCAATGGAAGCCTCCTGACCACTATGTGGTTGATCCCTTGGATAACCTGGTTTTCCAATTCATAGAAAGGATTCCTCGTGACCGATCCCCGCATTACCAAACTTGCCAAAGTCATGGTGCATTACTCCCTGGCACTAAAACCTTCCCAACAATGCCTCATTCAAACTCACCCGCTGGCAGAAGAACTTACCCTGGCAGTCTATGAAGAGGCGATTAGAGCCGGGGCATTTGTCACCCTGCTATCAAGTACCCCCGGTGCGCAGGAAATTTACTATAAATATGCTTCTGATGACCAATTGGATTATGTACCACCCTTTACTAAAATAGTTTCTGAGACTTTTGATGCCAACTTGCATATTTGGTCGGAACACAACACCCATTCGCTGGCCGGCATTGATCCGAAGCGGTTCGCACGTGTGGCCAGGGCGGGCATGCAAATTAATAAAGTTTTTCTGGAACGTTCAGCTAGAGGAGCTATGCACTGGTGCCTGACTGTCTACCCAACCCATGCCATGGCCCAGGATGCAGATATGAGCCTGTCAGATTATTGCGATTTTGTTTTCGAGGCGGGGATGCTCAACGAGGAAGACCCGGTAGCTTATTGGAAAAAAGTCGGGCAGGAGCAGCAGAAAATGGCGGACTGGCTCAAAGGCCGCGACCAGGTTATCCTGAAAGGTTCGAATGTCGACCTGCGAATGTCCATCAAGGATCGTGTCTTCATCCCCTGCGATGGGAAGTTCAACTTCCCGGATGGAGAGATTTTCACCGGCCCGGTCGAAGACTCGGTGGAAGGCTGGGTGCGCTTCAAATATCCGGCCATCGAATCAGGACAGGAAGTTACCGACATCCAGTTGTGGTTCAAGGAAGGCCGGGTGGTGAAAGAGACGGCTTCCAAAAATCAGGATCTTCTGACCGCTCAACTCAACACCGATGCCGGGGCGCGCAGCCTGGGCGAATTCGGAATCGGCACCAACTATGCAATCACGCGCTTCACCAAGAACATGCTTTTTGATGAGAAGATCGGCGGCACCATCCACCTGGCAGTTGGCGCAGGCTTTCCGGAAAGCGGCAGTAAGAACGAGTCTGGCATTCATTGGGACATGTTATGTGATATGAACGATGCCGAAATCCGGGTGGATGGCGATCTGTTTTATGAGAACGGTAAACCGGTCATCAAAAATATTGCTTGAATCGGCAGACTATCGTTAATCTCCCCCTGCAATTTCTTACAGGTTGTCTAAGACCTTTCCTTCATGATCTGTAGAAAGGCCTTGACCACCACCGGGTCGAAGAGCTTCCCAGCAGATTGTTGGATATGGTTTAAAGCAACCTGGCGGGACCATGCAGACCGGTACGGCCGGTTTGAGGTCAGGGCATCATAAACATCTACAACCGCAAATAAACGCGCCGGGAAAGGTATCTGTTCCTCGCGCAAGCCATCTGGATAGCCGCTGCCATCCCAACGCTCATGATGATAATGAGGGATATCCATGGCAGGAGCCAGATAATTGATTGTGGAAAGCAATTCGTTGGCAAGTTGAGGATGGGTTTGCATGATCTTCCATTCAGTCTCATTCAGTGGGCCTGGTTTATTAAGAATATTTTCGGAGATTCCCAGTTTACCTACATCATGCAGCAATGCACCTCGTCGGAAATGGATCAATTCCTGCTCGGCGATGCCCATCGATCGGGCCAATTTAATCGTCAGTTCAACCACGCGGTAGGCGTGCGCCCCGTTCTCTCGGTTGCTTAATTCGAGAACTTGTGCCCAGCTCTCGATCGCCGAATCATAGGCAAGGCTTAACTCGGCATTGGTGCGTTGGAGGTCCTGATACAGGTTGGCACTGTCAATGGCCGTGGCAGCTTGATTTGCCATGGTTGACAGGAAATCCAACCAATCCTCCTCCGGCTGCAGTAACGTACGCAAATAAATTTCCAGAACCCCCTTAACCTGTCCTTTTGCAATTACCGGCACAGCATAATAATTGGCAAATCTTTCCAAAGGAAGGTCGGGAGTAAATTGGGTTTCTACAGGCTCTATTTTCAGATCTGGGATACTGATGGTGCGCCTTTCGAGCGCTGCTTTTCCGGCATAACCCTGTCCGATCATCAATGGCAATGGCAGAGCTTGCTTGGTTTTGAAACCTTGCCCGGAAGCGTACTCCAACATGTGGGTATTCGGGTTCAGGATTAGGATATCGGCTGCATCCGCGCCCAATTGATTGATCGTTTGCCGTAAAATCACCGATAATGTTACCTTTAAATCAAAGCTGGCAGTAATGGCTGCATCAACTGAGTGTAAGGCATATAGCCGCCGTAGCTGGCTCTGGATCCGCTCGGCACTTTTCACCCGCTCGGAAATATCGCGCACAATTGCAATTACACGCGCCTCGTTTTTAAAGGGAACCAGACGGGCTTCGAACCAATGGTCCCCTTCAGCGGTTTGAATCTTGTACTCAAGCGATCCTACTTTGCCGGTTTTTATGGCTTCATGCACGGTCTGAATAAAATTGGAGCCAATTTCTTGGGGAAGGATGTCCTGTATTAAATGTCCCAGGATGTCCTTTGGAAGCAATTGTAAAATGGAATTATTCCCGTTTCTATAATCCAAGATCTGACCATCTACATCCATGAAGAAAAGCAGGTCCGGGAAAGCGCGAAAAATTGCCTCCAGTTGAAGGGATGCATTCATAGTGCCTCGATTTTCAATACCAATACGATCCAAGATAGAGAATTCTCCTTTTCTTGATTCTTGGTCGTTATTCAACCGAATTCCAGAGACGACAACGCGGAGCACGATGGTTTCCCTTTACCATCGTGCCCCTTGCCACCGCGCATCCGGCTTTCGCTGCTCAGTATCCAAACATTACGCTGGGCTGGGCAGGACGATTTACCCTTATATGTAGATGCTCAGTAAAGGTTCGCGCAAGCTGGTTGGCAAGATCGGCCAACGAAGCTGCGCGGATTGATATGATGAGTTGCCGTTCTTCTTCAGTGAAAATGAAGTTTTCTCCCTGGAAACCATTTTCCAGTGCCAGCTCCGGGTTATCCAGTAATTGGTGACAGAATTTTGGACTGATAACCGCAGCAGCCAGCAACCGGCTTAATTCCAGGCGTCCATCTGATAGTGAACGGCTGAGTAGAGAAATGGGAGGATTAAATATCCTGGTTTCGATCATTCATCATCCTTGTTTTTTTGATGTACTGGCAGGCTCAAAGCTTATTTTGGTCCGCCGCCGGAACTGGTGGGGGAATACTTAGGTCCTCCGCCGGAACTGGTGGGGGAATATTTAGGTCCGCCGCCGGAACTGGTGGGAGAGTATTTAGGCCCGCCGCCGGAACTGGTGGGAGAAAAACAAGCCTGTCCGTTAAACATTGTTTTCATGAGTAGCCTTCCTTTTAGGTTGATGTGTAACAATACAATCCAGCAGACTGCACAGGAGGCTTCAAAACAGGTTTCAGAAATTAAGAATTGGTGGGTATTACCGGGATGTTAAGAGAAGACAGGGGAGTGATGCGGGGGCAACACTCACCCGGCTCCCCTTGTTTCTTCCTCCCGATCTGGATTACTGAACAGCCAGATTAACGCCCTTGCAGGGGCCAGTGGAACCAGCGAATAATTACGCGATCAGTCGCCGGTACAAGGCTTCTGTCTCCAGGGAAGGATCGACATCCAACTCGGAGCGCAGGGCTTCACGGCAGGCTTGATATTGCCAGATGATTCCCAGGCGATCTCCCCACTCAGCATGCAGCTGCATTGCCAGGCAATGGATGTCTTCGCGGGACAGGTCTATTTTCAGGGCCTCCTGGCAGGACTGTAAAGCAGCCTTCAAATCCCCAGATAGACGTTGGGATTCGGCCAGTTCCTTCCAGGCGTCTGTACAAATCCTGTCAAGACGCTCGCGTTCAGGCCAGACCCAGGTGGCATTCATATCCTGGAGGTACGGTCCATTCCTGAGGCTGGTTGCCATTTGTAATAATGAAATCTTTACTTCTAACTGGCTGGCTGTTTTTGCCTTCAATATGGCAACATTGAATTTTTCAACGTCATAATCGTAATCCAAAACACGATTGAAGGAGTAGAGCTCGTTCTCAAAACGGATTACATTCTGTCCGAGCGCACGCCGCAGACGGTACAGCTCATTCTTAAATCGGAGTTTTAGCTCCTGTGGGCTGAATTCTGGCCAGAGCACCCCGCCGCATTCTTCTTTTGTGACTGGCCGGCTGGCCGACAGGAAAAAGAAGAACAGTTCGCGCACCGAAGCGGTTTTCCATTGTCGCGTGGTAACCAACCTGCCATTGACCCGCACCTGCGCTTTCCCAAATGCCTGGATCACCAGGTGCGGAACCTGGATCGGAACGGAATGAAGCAACCGGCGCAGTCGTTTGCGTAAATCTGGCAATTGGCTTTCGGCGGAGGTAACGACCGCCAGCCATGGAACCAGGCTGGCATTTGATTCCGTGTCGTTTTGAAGATCCGTCAACCAGGAGCGAGCTTGGCGGACCGCTTGTCGAATGGGATAATTTAACGGTCCCGATAATTCTGTTCCCAGTGCTGTTTTCAAATGGTCACGTGCCGCTGCGGTTTTCCCGGCTTTGTAATTGGCGATGGCCAACCAGATCTGAGTACAGGCTGTTTCTGCGGTCAAACCGCCGGCTTGGAAATAATCCAGAGCTTGTTCAAGATCGGCGTTTGCCGGGTCGTAATTATCTTCCACCAATTGGAGGCAGCCATGTTCCAGAAAATACAAACCACATTCGTAGTTGGAACTGGTTGCCAGGATGGACATCCGTACTTTGTTCAAACATAGACCTGCCTCCCTGAACTGCCCCCTCAGTCGTGCCAGGTGGGCTTGTGCCAGGCCGAGGTAATTGGTCAAGAACTGATAACTGACCAGCTGTGCAATTTGAGCGGCGTCATCATAAGCCTGGAAAGCCGCATCGTATTCGTCTAGGTCCACATACATGTCACCTAGGCTGGCCAGGAGCACCGATTCTTGCCACTGGGAGTTACTGGATCGGGCCGATTCCAACCCGGACTCAAATACCTGAATCGCCTGTTCGAATTCGCCCTGGTGATGATACAAAACTCCCAGGCTGTTGAGTACATTCGCTTGTGAAGGTAGATTGCTTTCCCGCCGCCACTCTTCCAGGGCCTGGTTGTATGCGTTCAAGGCCGCTGGGAAATTACCGTTGGCAAGGTAAGAGTTCCCCAATTCCACCAGTACCCAGGCTGCTCTTTGTTTATCTCCCAAGCGCTCATAAGATTGCAGTGCATCTTCCAGAACCTGAACCGCTTCTGCTATTTGTCCCAAATAATGCAGACTGACGCCCTTGAAACGTTCAGCCTGAGCATGGATGAATTGCAAATCCGGTTTGTTTCCACTCAAGCGCAGGGCCTCATCGGCATCCTTCAGCGAACCGTCATAATCTCCTACCAGGCGATGTGCATCCGCGCGGCGGACATACGCCAAGGTCAGGTTGGCCAGGTCATCCGCTTTCTGGAATTCTTGGATGGTTTGATCCAGGGTCGACAGCGCCAGATGTCCTTCGCCTAGTGTGCATAAGAGCGCTCCCTTGAGCGAGAGCAGTGCCGGCCGTTTTTGAAAATGCTCGGTGGGTAAATTATTCAGCCAGGCTTGCAGGGTGATTAGCCGTTCGCCCAATAACAACGGCATCCCGGCGCGTTCGATCAGGGCAGGCAAAAGGTCAGGAGAATCGAATTGCCGGAGGATCGAATATGCCTTTTCCCATTCCTGCTGCGCTTCATAAACAGTTGCCAGGCAGGCAAGTATACTCTGCGCCTTTTCAGGTTCCTCCTGCCGGATGCGCTCCTGCAGGAATTCCTGGAAAATGTGGTGGTACCGCAGCCATTTTCCATCCGGCCCTACTTGTAGAACAAACAGATTATTTTGCCTGACTGTTTTGATCAGGTTCTTCCAATCGCCCTTACCCAAAACGGCCTCACATAGATCTGCATTAAACTCTTCCAACAGGGAGGTCTGGAGCAGGAAATTGCGGATCATGGGAGGTTGTGGGGCAAGCACTTCCTGGTTAAGATATTTATCCAGGTCCACGCCTGTAGTGCGGGTTGCGCGGGTCAGGTCCGGGAGGCTGCCGGCCACATTGGAGGCGGACAGCAGCAGGCCGGTGATCCATCCTTCGGTCTGCTCCATCAGTCCTTCTACCAAACGATCATCCAGGGTCATCCCATAGGTCACCTCGAACAGGGAACGGATTTCGTTGGGGCGAAAGGCAAGTTCTTCCAGATCAAACCCGCTTACTTGCTGGCGTGCCACCATGAGGGTGATGTCGGGCAGAGCTGGCAAGCGCCGGCTGGACAGCACGATATGGCAGTTGTCGCCTACCAGGTAGATGAACCGGCTGAAAAGATTGCGAACATCTGGAACAGAATCCACAAATTGGTAATCGTCCACTACCAGGGTGAAATGTTGATCGATCTGGCTGCTGATCTCATTCACGAGTATTGCCAAAATGCGTTCCTTGTCGTGCTCAAGACTGATCAGACTCTTCAAAACGGTCTTGGATTGTTTTCCAAACTTGGGGAAGCGCAGTTCCAGGGAGGCAATCAGATACGCAACGAACCGCTGGGGGTCCTGGTCCAAACTGTCCAATGACAGCCAGCAGGTGGGTATCTCCGATTGGCGGGCGAAATCCGCCAGCAGGCACGTTTTCCCATAACCGGCTGGCGCAGCAATGATGATGAGTTTCCTGTCCAGCAAGTTGTCGAAAAGCGCCAGCAACCGGCTTCGGTGCAGAATCTCCGGGCGGAGCGTAGGGATGACAATCTTTGTGAAGCTGACAGGAATTTCGGCGACCATGGGTTGTACGGTAATTTTACTCGTTTCCAGGTCGCCTGGCATCCACCCCTTCGATATCATTTTCGACGATCTGCTGTATCCATATAATGGCCTTTCCTGGCCTTTCTTGCGGTATACTTCCAAATGTCCTTCAAAAGTGCCTCAGTCCATTCATTGAATCTCTCCTTATTTCCATTTTTATATCCTCGGCTATCTATTTCGTATGAAACAACTCCTTCAAAACATGAAAACCGGCCAGACGGCCATCGAAGAGGTCCCCACTCCCATGCCAGCAGCCGGGCAGGCTCTCGTTAAAGTATCTGCTTCGCTTGTCTCTGCTGGCACTGAACGGATGCTGGTTGAGTTTGCCGGGAAATCCCTGGTCGGGAAGGCCCGCTCGCGGCCCGATTTGGTTGGACAGGTTTTTGAAAAAATGCGCCGGGAGGGAATGCTTGTCACCTTGGGCGCGGCTTTCAATCGTCTGGACCAACCCATGCCGCTTGGCTATTCTTCCGCAGGAAGCATCGCAGCTCTTGGGGATGAAATGGTAGGTTTTAACGTTGGTCAGCGGGTGGCTTGCGCAGGCGGTGGCTATGCCGTCCACGCCGAATACAACGTTATCCCCCGGAACTTGCTTACCCCGTTGCCTGATTCGGTGGATTTCGAATCGGCGGCCTTCACCACGCTTGGCGCAATTGCCATGCACGGTTTCCGGCTGGCCCAGCCCCAGATCGGAGAAACGGTGGCCGTCATTGGGTTGGGTCTTTTGGGTTTGTTGACGGCTCAGATCGCGGCAGCGGCCGGCTGTCGTGTGCTGGGTATTGATATCAACCCGCAGCGGATTGGTCTGGCTGCCACGCTTGGCTTGGGAGCCGTGTTGCGCGATCAGGCCGTGGATTCTGCCCGGGTTTCTACATCAAACCGTGGTTTTGATATCGTTATCATCTGTGCTGATACTACATCCAATGACCCGGTCGACCTGGCTGCAGTCATCGCCCGAGATCGGGCCAAAGTGGTGGCCACCGGCGCAATCGGGCTGACCTTTTCACGTAAGCTTTACTACGAAAAAGAATTGAGCTTTATCAACTCCCGTTCTTACGGGCCGGGGCGTTATGATGCTTCTTATGAAGAGCAGGGAAAGGATTATCCCCTTGGTTATGTTCGCTGGACGGAGGGCCGCAATTTCGAGTCCTTTGTCGATTTAATGGCGATGAATAAATTAAAAATTTCTCCGATGATTACGCATCGATTCCCGATTGAAAGAGCCGCCGAGGCTTACGAGATAATCACAGGGAAAAAGAAAGAGCCATTTCTTGGGATTGTTCTTACATATCCAAATGAAATGCCTGTTTCTTTCGTTTCACGTATCACATTTCCGGTATCAGTTGATGCAGTAAAACATGACACGTTGAAACTCGGCGTTCTCGGTGCGGGATTGTTTGCCAACGCTACGCTTCTACCGGCTCTCAAGAATATCAAGCAGCTGGAACTGGTTGGCATTGGCTCGGCGGCAGGCGTGCACGCCCGCTATTCTGCAAAGAAATTTGGCTTTGCTTATGCCACCTCCGATGACGACGAGATCTTGAATGACCCGAATATCAATTCGGTTGCCATCTTGACCCGTCACGGCATGCACGCCGGTCTGGTGGCCAGGTCGTTACAATCTGGCAAACATGTCTTTGTCGAAAAACCCCTCGCGATTACAGCGGAACAACTTGAAATTGTCAATCAAGCACTAACCACTTATCATCAAAAGCTGCTTATGGTTGGCTTCAACCGGCGCTTTGCCCCGCTTACCCGCAGACTCCGGGAGTTCCTTGTGGCACGTTCCGAACCATTGTTTATGCATTATCGAATTAATGCTGGATATATTCCCTTGAACCACTGGACTCATGACCCGGTCCAGGGAGGCGGGCGGATTATAGGCGAAGGTTGTCACTTTGTGGATTACCTGACATGCCTGGTCGGGGCGGCGCCTCTTTCGGTGTCTGCCAGCGCATTGCCGGATAACGGCAGATACTGCGAAGATAATGTCACGATGACCTTCCACTTCCCGGATGACTCGATCGGTGTGGTGGATTATCTTGCCAATGGCGATAAATCTTTTTCAAAGGAGCGCCTGGAGGTCTTTTGCGGAGGGCGCATTGCCGTGTTGGACGATTTTCGCACCTTGGAAATGATTCAAGCTGGTCGTCGCAGCCTGCTGAAAAGAACCCTGGATAAAGGTTGGAAAGACGAATGGATTGCTTTTTCCAATGCCATCTGTACCGGCAGCCAGCCGCCCATCCCGTATGAGCAACTGTTCGGTGTGACGAAGGCTACTTTCGCAGCCGTACAAGCCTTGCGTGAGGGCCAAGAAATAAGGATTACTGGATAAATGGCCTTTGCTTACAATTGCACAATTAAAGTGAAATAGAAAGAGCGCGCAAAGTACGACCACTTCCTCAAAGAATTGGCAATTTCGCTCATTTGTCGTAGTTGCCTTCCGGGGGTGATCAACCGTTAACTTCTTTAGAGGCGCTATTTTCAGGTCTGGCGCAAGCTCCAGGATAACAGGTACTTGCAAGGTGTAAGGTTTCATAATCTCATGACGATCAAACCGTGGAAAATTCTGGAATCGCACTACTTCCATAAAAACGTTCGCATTGACAAATGTGAACTTTCCAACGGGATGACCATTGACGGTTTTGTGCTCGAATATGGGGATTGGGCCACGGTAATCGCCTTGACGAAACAGCACGAAGTAGTGCTGGTCCGGCAGTACCGGCATGGCGCGCAAAAAGTGATCCTGGAACTACCCGGCGGTGCCATGGATGCACGCGATGAAAACCCTCTCCAGGCTGCCCGGCGGGAATTGATGGAAGAAACCGGCTATGCCAGCGACAATTTTGTCCAGATCGGTTGTGTTTCCCCGAACCCGGCCAACCAGACCAACCTGATTTACTCCTTCCTGGCACTGGATGCGGAAAAAGTCAGTGACCAGGCTCTCGATGATACTGAAGATATGGAAGTTGTCCTCAAGCCGTTGGAGGAAGTCATCACAATGGCGAAAAACAGTGAACTATTCCAATCCATGCAGGTCGGTACCGTTTTCTTTGCCTTGGCTTATTGGAATCGGATTGTGTAAATGGCACGATTATCAAAATTATATGACGGTTATATAGCCATGGTGCAGTTGGGGGTCCAGCCTGTCGCGCTCAATGCCCTCTATCGTCTTGGGTTGGCGACCGGCCATTATCGCAGGGTGGAGAAGATAGAGCCGCGCTTGGAAAACCGTATATTGTGTCCATTGTTCGTTTTTCCGACACCGGAAGCACTTCTTGCCGTGTTGGGTGACGAAGGCAAGGCTGCTCTTTTCTCCGAAGCTGATGAAATTGTCGCCGGCCAGGTCCGGTTTTTTGGCGGACAGTCTTTCCCATTGCGTCTTGATTTCTCCGAACCTCTTTACCACTGGACAGAGTACGAAACCCATCCTTCCCTGCTCTCAGCGCTCTATTCCCCACTTCCAGACATCAAATTCATTTGGGAACCAGCCCGCTTTGGTTGGGTTTTCTGTCTTGGCCGGGCTTACCACCTGAGTCGTGAAGAAAAATACGCACAGACATTTTGGCAATATTTTGAAATCTTCACCACTGGTAACCCCTGCTATCAGGGTCCCAACTGGATCTCCGGTCAGGAAGTTGCCCTGCGGCTTATGGCCTTTGTTTGGGCTGCGCAGATCTTCGATGGATCATCCAGCAGCACACCGGATCGCAAGGCTGAGCTGGCCCACTCGGTCGCAGTCCACGCCTCACGCATAATTCCCACCCTGATCTATGCCCGCTCGCAGCAGAACAACCATCTGCTGACAGAAGCTGCCGGACTTCTTACCGCCGGTTTGGCTTTACCCGGGCACCCGCAGGCCTCCAACTGGTGTGGATTAGGTTGGAAGTGGCTCAACGAAGGGCTGCACTCCCAGATAGACTCTTATGGAGAATACGCCCAGCATTCCACCAATTATCACCGTCTAATGCTCCTGTTGGTTTTGTGGGTGAATCAATTAATCCATGGTAATGAATTAAATCAATACTATCAATGGCCGCGCCAGACAAAGGAAGCCATCGTGCGTTCCATCCATTGGTTGCTGTCCATCCTGGATTCTGATTCCGGACAGACTCCCAATCTGGGCGCCAATGATGGCGCTTATCTGTTTCCCCTGACTGTTTGCCCATTTACCGACCATCGCCCGGTCTTGTACACGCTTGCACGTGCTTTTCTTGACTATGACCTGCCGCGCGGACCCTGGGACGAACAGGCACTCTGGTTCCACGTGCCGCTCGAGGACCGAAAGTATGTTCAATTACCGCGTTATCTTGGCGATCAGATTTATGGTAAAGATTCCTGGGCTTACTTAAGAACGGCGCAATTCACTTCCCGTCCCTCCCATGCCGACCAATTGCATGTGGATCTGTGGTGGCGCAGCTTGAACGTGGCTCAGGATGCCGGGACGTATCTGTATAATGCCGATCCACCCTGGGATAACAGCCTCGTTGCTGCACAGATACATAACACGGTCACTGTTAACGGGCATGACCAGTTCACTCGTGCCGGCCGATTCCTTTACCTGGACTGGTTCAATGCTTACCGCCGCGGCATATTGGAAGCTGATCCGGCCATCCTCCAGCGTACCCGTGGCCGCCATTGGGGTTATTGGAGGATGGGTGTCCGGCATGCACGTACTGTGACCGCCTTTGCAGACGGTCATTGGCAGGTCCGGGATGAAATGTTGCCCTTGCGAATGCCCTGGGATAAACGGCCGATCACCTACCGGCTTCACTGGTTGTTGCCAGACTGGCAGTGGCAAGCCAATCTGCAAGAATCAGTTTTTGAAATTCATCTCAAATCACCCTATGGGCAGGTAACTCTTGCTGTCAGGGATGGATCCCGGATGATGAATAATGAATCCTGGATTACGCTTGTTCAGGCGGGAGAAATGGTTTTTAATGCAGGGTCTGACGGGTCGAAGCCCCAGCCGGAGACCACCATCCGCGGCTGGGTTTCACCCACCTATGGTGTCAAAGTCCCGGCCCTATCGCTGGCCATTGAATCTAAATCACCAATTGATGTACAATTCACCAGCGAGTTTGTTTTTCCAATATGAGTTACCGGGCTGCCATCATCCTCCTAAAAGACGGCCAGATCGCCTTGATTGAACGCCACCGCGCTGGTCAGCATTATTTCACCTTCCCTGGCGGTCACGTAGAGCCTGGTGAGACACCCGAACAGGCGGCCTTGCGCGAGACCAGGGAAGAGCTTGGAATTGATATAACCATCCAGAAGTTGGTTGCGGAGATCTGGTGGCACGGCCTACCACAGTATTACTTTCTGGTTGAGGCAGCCGGCGGCGCTTTTGGAACCGGCAAAGGTGAAGAAATGCACAACCCAATCCCGGAAAGAGGCGTTTACATACCCACTTGGATACCGGTCCGGGAATTGCTCGACTTGCCTGTCTTGCCGCGCTCGATGGCAAAAATAGTGTTGCAAGCGCAATCCACCGGCTGGCCGGATCCGACACCTGTCATCCACGACGAAGAATAGTATGCATATTCTCTTAATCCACCAGGCTTTCGCCGCTCTCGACGAGCCAGGCGGGACTCGTCATCATGAATTAGCGCGTCGCCTGATCGAGCGCGGCCACAAGGTCACAATCATAACCAGCCCAGTGAGTTATCTGACGGGAGCACCCTTTTCTCAGGCTTCGGAGAAAAAAGGGGTAGAGCCAGACGGAGTAAGGGTTATTCGTGTCTATACCTACCAGGCCCTGCATAAATCTTTTATCCATCAGGTTTTCTCTTTTATCACGTTCATGACCGCCTCGTTTATCGAAGGTCTGGGCGTGAAAAATGTGGACCTGGTTTGGGGTACCTCACCACCCATTTTTCAAGGTGTGACAGCCTGGCTTTTAGCCCGTTTGAAGCGTGTACCGTTTCTGTTTGAAGTGCGTGATTTGTGGCCGACTTTTGCCATTGCAGTCGGGGTGTTGAAAAATCCTTTGTTGATAAAAATGTCGCTCTGGCTGGAACGCTTCCTGTATGGCCACGCTGACCTGGTCGTTGTTAACAGCCCCGGCTTTATTGCCCATGTGAGAGAGCGCGGTGCACACCGGGTGGAACTCGTCCCTAATGGTGCGGACCCGCAGATGTTCGATCCGGCCGATCGGGGCGCCAGCTTCCGCTCTTCCAACCGGCTGGCAGATAAATTTGTGGTTCTGTATGCCGGTGCACATGGCATGTCGAATGACTTGAACGTCGCATTGGAAGCGGCAAAATTGCTGCAAACTACACCAGCTGCTGGCGAAGTGGTTGTCACCTTCCTGGGTGATGGCAAGGAAAAACCCGCTTTGCAGAAACAAGCTGTTGAAATGGGTCTCACCAACGTACTTTTCCTGCCTCCTGTCCCCAAGGCGGAGATGGCCGCAGCCCTGGCCGGAGCGGATGCCTGTCTTGCCATCCTCAAGCCGATCGAGGAATATAAAACCACATATCCGAATAAAGTCTTTGATTATATGGCTGCCGGGCGTCCGGTGATATTGGTAATCGATGGAGTTATTCGCCAGGTGGTCGAAGCCGCCCACTGCGGCCTGTTCGCACAGCCCGGAGATCCGGTTGCGCTGGCGCAGGTGATCCGCCAATTGGCCGCTGACAAAACCGCCTCCTGCCTGATGGGGTTGGCGGGACGTAAGTACCTCGAACAATATTTCAACCGCTCTGCAGAAGCGGAGAAATTGGCCGGGATAATGGAAGGCATGCAAGGCCGGCCATACCGGAAGGAAAATTAATATGACAATGACTGAACGGGTTCGCACTCTACGTAAAGAATCCCTGGAAGCCCGGGAGACCCTCTCTGCCGATCGGGCCGTTTTGATGACTGAGTTCTACCAGCAGAACCTGGGTCTGATCTCGGCGCCACTTCGGCGCGCTCTGGCCTTTGAATACCTGATGGAACACAAATCCATTTACATCGGTGCAGGTGAGCTGATTGTTGGAGAGAAGGGTCCTGGCCCCAAGCTTTCGCCCACATATCCCGAATTATGCTGCCACAGTTTGCAAGACCTGGATATCCTTGATACACGCGAGAAAACCTCCTTTAGTGTCAGCCCGGCCACCCGGAAAGTTTATGAGGAAACCATCCTTCCATTCTGGCAGGGCAAATCCATGCGCGACCTGCTTTTCAGAGAGATGACGGAGGAATGGAAGGCCGCCTACGACGCCGGCATCTTTACCGAATTTATGGAACAGCGCTCCCCCGGTCATACTGTCCTGGACGACAAGATCTATCACAAGGGCATGCTGGATTTCCAGCAGGATATTCAATGCAGTCTGGAAAAACTGGATCCTTTGAATGACCCGCAGGCATATGATAAGGAACAGGAACTCCGGGCAATGGCGATCTGTGCCGCCGCAATTATCCGGTTTGCGGAACGGCACGCCGAAGAAGCACTCAGCCAGGCGGCGCGTGAAGGGGATCCGCAGCGTAAAGCCGAGTTGGAGCAAATTGCCCGGGTATGCCGGCGAGTCCCGGCGCATGCCCCAAGCGATTTCTGGGAAGCCCTGCAATATTACTGGTTTGTGCACCTGGGTGTGACCAGCGAATTGAATACCTGGGACTCGTTCTGTCCCGGTCATCTTGACCGGCATCTCCAGCCATTTTTTGAAAAAGGTCTGGCTGATGGAACTCTTTCTGAGTCCCGCGCCGAGGAATTACTGCAATGCCTGTGGATCAAGTTCAACAACCAGCCCGCACCACCCAAGGTGGGGGTGACCGCAGCCGAAAGCGGCACCTACACCGACTTTGCCCAGATCAATAACGGTGGTATCAACGTGGATGGCTCGGATGGTGTCAATGCAGTTACCTACCTGATCCTGGATGTGGTCGAAGAAATGCGTCTGTTGCAGCCTTCCTCCTCCATTCAGGTCAGCAAGAAGAATCCAGACCGTTTTATCAAACGAGCCGCGCAGATCATCCGGACCGGGTTTGGGCAGCCGTCGGTCTTTAATGCCGACCTGGTTGTCCAGGAACTGGTCCGGCAGGGCAAGACCGTGGCGGACGCCCGCAACGGCGGGACAAGCGGTTGTGTGGAAACAGGCGCTTTCGGCAAGGAAGCCTACATCCTGACCGGCTATTTCAACCTGCCCAAAATTCTTGAACTGACTCTAAACAATGGTCTCGATCCGCGTACCGGCCATCGCCTTGGCTTGCAAACCGGAGATCCCGTCCGATTTGAGTCTTTCGATGAATTTTATGCCGCCTTCGAAAAACAATTGCAGCATTTCATCAATATTAAGATCCGTGGAAATAATTTTGTTGAGCGTTTATATGCCAGCCACATGCCAGCCCCGTTCCTGTCAGTGTTGGTTGACGACTGCATCCTCTCAGGCAGGGATTATCATGCAGGCGGAGCGCGTTACAACTCATCTTATATCCAGGGGGTGGGCTTGGGCACCCTTACGGATGCCATGACTGCCATCCAATACCATGTATTTGATAAAAAGACTTTCGACATGCAGACACTACTGGCTGCCCTCCAGAATGATTTCTTGGGCCAGGAAAGTCTGCGGCAACTGTTGCTCAATAAGACGCCGCGCTATGGGAATGACGATGATTATCCCGACCGCATCATGGTCAGATTGTTTAATACCTATTTCAACCTTATCGATGGACGCCCAAACACGCGCGGCGGTGCTTATCACATTAATCTCCTGCCTACCACCTGTCACATTTATTTTGGTTCGGTCATCGCGGCTACTCCCGACGGTCGCCATGCCTGGCAGCCACTATCAGAGGGTGTTTCTCCTGTCCAGGGAGCTGACCGGCATGGGCCAACGGCAGTGCTCCGTTCCGTTGCCAAGATGGACCATGTCCGCACCGGTGGTACGTTGCTCAACCAGAAGTTCAGCCCACAGGTATTGCAGGACGACCAGGGATTGGACAAGCTCGTGCAGCTCATCCGTACTTATTTCCGCCTGGATGGGCATCACATCCAGTTCAATGTGGTGGATGCAGCCACACTCCGGGCTGCCCAGGACCATCCTGAACAGCACCGCGATTTGATTGTGCGTGTAGCCGGATATTCAGACTATTTCTGCGATCTTAGCCGGGCCTTGCAGGACGAGATCATCGCCCGCACCGAATACCAGGGATTTTAGCGGGGCTGGGAAATGAAAAAATTCGCATTCCGCATTTGGGCCGCCCGCTTGTTGATTGCTGTGGTTGTGGTCTGGAACTTGGAATGCGCGTTGATCTTCTGGCTCAATCCGGGCGGGTTTGCGACGGGCTTCGAACTGGCCGGGGCCCCCGGTGCGGCAGCCGTGCGTGGCTTCGCCGTCCTGTTCGTGATGTGGAATATCCCCTACCTGGTAGCGCTCTGGCAGCCGCATCAACACCGGCTCTCGCTATGGGAAGCTTTGGTTATGCAAACCATTGGGGTGTTCGGGGAGAGTTATATCCTTTTTTCCCTCCCGACTGGGCATTTGATGCTGCAAACTTCCCTGCTCCGTTTCATTGCCTTCGATGCCTCCGGTGTGGTTGCATTGCTGGGGGCGTTCTTGCTGGCGAATAAATAACCCGTGGCCTGCCATCGGAAGGGGGTTGGATGCTCGCTGGGTGAAATCTTGCCATCTTAATAAAACGCCGAACCACATATCTTTCGCTAAAGAAGGAGGGGGACAGGTTCAAATCACCATATACGGCTGTTTCTATTGTGATGATCTTAATTAATGTATTTTCTTTTCCTGATTATTAATATCATTCTGCCCTGCCGCGCGGACGTGGATCACGCACCAGCCAGAAAAGCAGTACCGCGGTGACCAGTCCGCCAATAGCCGAGACCATGAAGGTGGTTTGGAAGCCGGCTGTCTCGGCAATCCAGCCACCGATAAGCGGAGCGATGATTGTGAAGGGAGCCACCAGCGTGTTCGATAACCCGATATAGGTAGGTCGGGTTTCTTCGTTGCCAAACTCCACTGTGATTGCCATGCCGATTGTCCAAATGGCCACATTCGCCAGACCGTTCAAAATAAAGACCGGGTATAACCAGCCTATCGATGGAGCGCCCCAGGCGATCAAGGAACTTAATGTTATTGCCACCGAACCGGCGATCAACATGGCGCGGTGACCGAAGCGGTCGCCCAGCCAGCCCATGGCGGCATTTGCGATTGTCGATGAGATTGTCAATGCGGCGGTCAGGAATCCGGCAGTCAGGTCACTCATTTTGAAGTGCAGGAGACCATAGATGATATAGAAAGCAAAGCCCATCGACGCCAATTGGGAAAGTGCCCGGATCACCAGGTAAGCTGTGAAGTTTCTATCACGCCGTAGAATTTCTAGTCCGCCTTTCCAGGGGGAATGTTGGCGTTCCGGGATGGTTTTTTCGTTATCCATCGGTTCGTTCGTAAAGCTGATGGCTACATAAGAAAATATAAGACCAACCACGGTCAAAAGGAAGCATAGCGTGAAATTGAAGGGAGCATGCACCCTGTCAAGGATATATCCAGCGGCAATCGCTGCGATACTCATCAGGACGTTTGATATGGCCGCCTGGGCGCCAAAGAAGGTACCGCGCCAATCGGATGGGATGATCTTGGCGATCAAGCTTTGCCAGGCATTGGCGGTAAAGCCGGCTCCCAATCCCTGCCAGACCAGTAATCCGAAAGTTATTATCAGGGCAAGCCTGTTTCCAAGCGTGCCCAGGAATAGCGCCACCAGTGCCAGTCCCAGGAAGGGCAGGCGTTCGTGGATGGTCATCAGCATCACCATTGGTTTGTAACGGCGTAAGCGGGAGACCGAATTTGCCATGAATAATTGCGGCAGCTGCCAGCCAACTGCATGAATGGAGGGGATCAGCCCAATCAATAAGGCTGAAGAGGTCATGTGGCTGACGAAAAGCGGGACTATGGTGCCAAGCGATCCAAATCCCCAGCCCATCCCAAAGAAGCCGCCATCCATCATGTTGACGGCCAGGTTTAGGCGCAGATGTTTGTGGATGGATTCATCCAGGGTCGGCATGCTGTCCATTTTACCACCCGCGATTTTCTTGCGGAGTAGGGGCAGCTTTTCAAACCTGCCTCTTGAAAAAATCACTGCCGAGAATAAAATATAAGCATATGGTTCAAACAAAATATGATCGCTCAGTCCATTTGGAAACAGATGAAGGTCGTCCAGCGCCTCCACCTGCGCTTATACGCCACTGGAAGAGGCAGGATCGTGGGAGGATTCATCCTGCTATTGAAGCACACCGGCCGGAAATCAGGAATTCGCTACGTGACACCGCTCCAGTACGAAAAGATCGATGGAGCTTATTGCGTTGGCGCAGGTCGTGGTCTCGGGGCAGACTGGTTCCGCAACATCCAGGTCAACCCGCTGGTGCATGTCCAGGAATCCGACTTTGAGTTTGATTGTATAGCGGATCCTGTTACCGATTCGGATCGTGTCGCGGATTTCCTGGAGTACCGTCGCAAACTTCACCCGTTCATGATCGGCATGATCATGAAATTCGCCCACAGACTACCGATGCATCCCAGCCGGGCCCAATTTCTGGAGTTGAGCAAATCCACCCCAATGGTAATCCTGCTTCCGCCCAATTCCGGTACTTCGGGGTAATACATTTGCAGTGGAGCGGCACCTGTACCACGCAGTGGCACCTATACCACATGGTGCCATGATAAAATCATGCTTTCAGGATATTTTCACTAGGTTGAGAATCCATGAAACAGACTTTTATTCTCAGCCAGGACCGCTATCTTGGAAGTTATGAAGCGTTTAATTTCTAACAAATGGCAAATGTAAACATGCAAATTAATGCCGAACTGCAGAATGCTGAACGCGCCCGCCAGGACGGAAATGAAGGCCGGGCGCGCGTCTGTGCCCGCCGGGCAGCCGGCATAGCCGCCCGAGTCTTTCTGGCCCGCCATGCTCACCGACTGCGGGACCGGAGTGCATATTCAGCTCTGTTGGCATTGGCAGAGTTTCCCGGTCTGGCTCCGGACTTGCAGGCTGCCGCACTTCACCTGGTCACACGCGTCACCGAGGAATTCACCCTGCCATTGGATGCTGATCTTATAGCCGATGCACGTAAACTGATAGGAGGATTGGGTTGAGCGACACAAATGAAATCACATTTTATGGCAACACATGGTGTGGAAGTTCCCGCCGTGCTCGTCTTTTGTTTGATCAGCACCATATTTCGTATCGCTGGGTTGATATTGATAAGGACGAGCGAGCCGCCAAATATGTTGAGAGTCTGAACCATGGTAACCGCAGTGTCCCGACCATTGTCTGGCCGGATGGTACTTCGCTGACAGAGCCTACCAGTGACGAGCTTGCCAAAAAATTAGGCATCGAACTGTAGCCGGGAAGAGTCTATTTATGAACAAAACCCGGAGAAATATCCGGGTTTTGTTCATTCCTGCGGTCATTTTACGAATTACGAATTAGGTTTTAGTTCTTACCTATTTAAAGCAATGCGTTTCTTCTCTGAAAGTGCCAGCAATGCCCTCATCACTATCGCTAGCAGTACTGCCACGGACACGAAACCGGCGATTAACATCGCAAGAATATGCCAATTGGCAACGGTATAAACCAGACTTGTCTGGTTCCCGGCTTGTATGCGTTGTCCGAGACCATGCACGAATTCCCGCCGGGGCGCAACTGGTTTCAATGTGCCGGATAACCGGTTTTCCATGGAAGAAATTTTTGCCAATGATGCATCCGGAAGATTTTTTCTCTTACCCATTTTTTAGCCTCCCGCCGGATAAACAATCAAGCCAACCATTCCCGGCCCCAGGTTGGCAGCTGCAGCGATTAATAATTCAATAAAGTATCCTTTTTCCCATCCAACGGACATTTCGGCTGCACCGTCGGTCCCAATCCGTACCATGGGCTAGTCTCCTTCTAAATCAAAACCTTCCAATTCGTCTCGTAATGATAGCAGAGTCCGGTGGTAAAGACTCTTCACCGCACCCTCGCTCCGTTTCATGGTCTGGCCGATCTCGGCATTCGACATGTGTTCGACGAATTTTAAGATCAGCAAATGTTGGCGTTCCGGCGGCAGGCGGCGGATCAGTTTCAGGAGCGCCTCACGATCCTGACCCTGGATCAGGGCCACTTCGGGTGGCTCGCCCTTGTAGTGTAGTGTGGGAGCATCGTCAAGCGGGATCTCCTGATGGCGGCTGCGGTCGCGGTGCCAGTTGGCGATCAGGTTATGGGCAATCCGATACAACCAGGCTGAAAATGGCACTCCCCGGTCCGTGTAGCTTTGAACGTGGTTCAAGGCGCGATAAAAAACACGTGCGGTGAGGTCTTCAGCATCATGGACATTGCCGGTACGATAGTAAACGTAGTTAAAGATCTTCTCTACGTACTGCGCGTACAGTGCCCCGAAAGCCTCTCGGTCGCCCTGAGCGGCCCGGACCAGGAAATCTTTATCTTCAAACTCCGGCAATTGGTTCACCTTACCGGAAGGGTCTGCATACCATAACCCCGCCGGGTTTCAGAGGTTTCTTGATTAATCATAATCATTTCCCGACCGTGATGCATCAAAGCCAAATGTTACTTTCTAGGTATCGTTGCATCAAAGCGAAATGTTACCGTGAGATTTTCCAAAGTTTGGCTACTTTCTCATCGATCATGGTTCTTAGTCGGACTGGA
>JBEKCT010000011.1:0-38487 GCA_050014715.1 Anaerolineales bacterium
CCAAAAAGACAGCTTCATTCCGATTGTGCGCGTTCAGTTTGGCACAGGCCTGGTGCATCAGCGTCTTTACTCTGGTGACAGATATGCCGAGACGTTGACCAATCTCACTGTTACTCAGGTGTTTACCCCCCGGATGCAAGGAAACCAAAATGAGAATATCCCGTTCCTCTTTGGTCAGAATGGCATTCATCGTTTTCATCCGCGCGCTCTCCTTTGATTGCTGGCGCACTTTGACGAATCTTAGAAACTCATTGCAGGCTGACGCCAGACACCTTCGACTGTATTATGGTTGGAGGGGCGTCAGTGCAGATAATAGTAACACAATTTGGCTACTGAAATAAACTTGAATTGCTGGTCCATGATCAGGCACTTATTGGTATCTTCGCTTGCAAGTTAGTTACCCAACAGCCTCTTTTGTTCCAGGGTAATGGGTATTCTCTGCAGTCTCATTCGTTTGCAATTCGGATTATAATCATTATGACATCACCTGTTGCTTTATTATTTTTAGATCTTTCAATCGCCAACCTAAAAATGAAATCAATATTTTCCAAAAAGATTCCGAAAGCCGATCAGGTGACCCAATGAACACGAATGATAATCAACGGGCGCAAAGAACACGGAAAAGGATAAAGGAAGTTTTCCTGATAAAAATAACTAAGAAACCCATTCGGAAGATCACGGTCCAGGAGATCTGTAAGGAGGCGAAAGTTAATCGTACAACCTTTTATACACACTACGACAATATCAATGATCTCATGAAAGAGATCGAAGTGGAGATGCAGCAAGGGATCAATAAATTATTCATGGATTCCGATCTGGGAGTCTACAAACCTTTTACGGATAGAAGCCTGGAACAGTTAATTACTTATATCCATGAGCGTGCCATCTTTTATCGAATACTTCTCAACAATCTCAACAGTTTGAATATCATCGACCAGGATCTTTCAGCTGCCTGGGGCAAGGAAATCGAGCCGATCCTAAGGAAAAATGCGAATTCAACGGAAGCAGAATTGCACTATCGTTTTGAATACTTTAATTCAGGCCTTCGGGGGATCGTCAGGAGATGGCTAAACTCGGGTTGTCCAGAATCTCCAGAGAGATTGGTCCAAATCATTCGAGGCGTTGTGCGATTGGATACTATGTAAGAATTGGTTCCCTTGGTCAATCTGGCGACATAATTCCACTGCAAAAAGAATGAGGGTTTCGTGGTTCTCATATCCAAAGGATTAATACGGAAAAGAATACCCGGCTCCTTCAGGCAGAGGCCAGGCATTTTATTCTTCGGGAGATGCCGGCCACCGCTCCATCAGAGGTGGGCCAGCCCTCATTTCCTTCCGAGTTATCCAAACACGTTAATCGAGGCGATCGATTTATAGTCTTTGAGCAACTTCTCTGGAACTTCTTTGATCAGTTCATCCATGGTCCAGGGAGTATCATCCTTCTTGACCGATTGGATTTCAGCAGGCTCTGAGAAAAGGGCGATCCGTCCGGAAGCAGTGATGGCAAAGACTGCGCCGCTGACGGTGGCGGCCTCCTTGGTGGCCAAATAGGCAACGAACGGAGCCATGTTCTCGGCTGGTCCATGATCATCTTCAACCTTTTTCATTCTTGCTTCGTCAACCTTTACGCCAAGAGTATGCAAGGTCTTCATCATAGCGGTAAATTCCACAAAATGGCCCGGGGAGGCTGCTTGCGGGCAGATGGCATTCACGGTCACGCCGGCCCGGTATAGCTCTTTGGCTGTCGCCTTGGTCAAACCGACCAAACCTGCATTGGCAGCACTGTAGGCACTCAGATTGTTCATTCCGATCCAGGCATCCGATGCGACGTTAATGATGCGACCGAACTTCTGCTGCATCATGAAAGGAACAGCGTGCCTCATACAGTTGAAAGCGCCTTTCAGCTTGGCCACGGTCTGGTAGTCCCAATCCGCTTCTGATGTGTTGACCAGCATGCCCGATCCCAAACCGGCAGCGTTGTTGACCAAAATGTCGATCCGGCCATAGGTATCGATGGCTTTCTGAATCAATTTGCCAGCCGTTTCGTAATCGGCCACATTTCCATAGAAGGGGACCGCCTGGCCGCCCTCGGCGACAATCTCATTCGCCGTACCTTCGGCATCTTCCCGTATGGAGAGTAATTTTTGCCTCTCGGCCTCGGTCAGATTTGTGCCAACGGTCGCGTCCCCTTGCATATAAGGTTTGCGATTGTTGGTAACGATCCTGGCACCCTCACGGGCCAGCACGATGGCAATCCCTCTACCAACGCCTTGGCCGGATCCGGTGACTACGGCTACCAATCCATCCAGTTTCTTGGTCATTGCTTTGCTATCCTTTCTCTAAGTGAGTTTATCGGTATGCGTCTCTCGCGGGTTTGAACCGATCTGTGGTTGATGTTGGCGTAAAAACCCGGACGTTAAAATAAGTATAAGAAGCGGGGGAAATGATTCAAGAACACTTTCTCAAAAGATGTCGAATTAATCAAGTAGAGCCTTATGAAATTCACAGGCTGACCCGCAAGGTGCATTCCTCGCCGGACCGGCCCAACATCTTCTATCTACACGATTGATCAGAGACGGTTGGCAACCAGCCAGCCCTCGTGAACGGCGTCGCCAATCTGGCGAGGTTTAACGCAGTCACCGATCTTGTACAGCTCTTTGACTTTGCCACGCAATTCTTCGTAGATGCCATCAATCGGCACGTAACCAGTGCAGAGGATCACATTTTCGCATTTGATCTCATTCTTTTTACCATCCCCACAGAGAAGGATGGCGCCGTCACCGGTAACCTCAGTCAAAGATGAAGTGAGTTTCATCTCCACGCGGTTCTGCATGAGCAGTGCAATAAGTCTCTGCTGCATCGGGGTACTGTCATCCTGGGCAATTTCCATCATGCCGGCTTTGCTTCCACGGCGCGTGCTGAGGATGACATGTTTGCCTTTCCGCGCAAGGCTGACCGCGATCTCCGCCGCGACCACACCGCCACCAACGACGAGGACGTTGGTGCCCACTTCGACCTTGTTTTCACCGGTGAATTCAAGATCTGTGTACACCTGAGGTTTATCAATACCAGTGGCAGTAGACTTTCTAGCTCTAGCGCCGGTAGCTACGATCACCGCATCATAGCTGCCTTTTAAGATCGTCTCTGCTGTCGCTTCTTCATAAATTACATTAATCCCCAGTTTTTTTATTTGGGTTACATAGTATGTAATTAAATATTGGATATCGCCTTTAAGGTCAAGGTCGAAAGCCGCTTCATGCATCGTGCCTCCGAGCTTGCGCCTCTCGTACAATGTGACCTCATGCCCGCGCAGCTTGGCAAGGCGCGCCGCTTCCATGCCGCCGGGACCGCCGCCGATGATGCAGACTTTCTTCTTCTCAGCAAGAGGAGCGACTTTGCGGTAATCGGTCAGGTTGCATTGGGGGTTTACTGAGCAGCGCAAGCCAGCAGAAGCGTTGAACTGCTCCATTGTGCCAACACAACCCATGAGACAACGGATGCAAGGGACGATATCTTCCGGCCGGTTCTCCTCAAGCTTCCTGGCCCAATCTGGATCAGCCAACATGGGTCTGCCGAGACCGATGTAATCAGTTTTGTCTTCCGCGAGAACCCGTTCGGCGATATCTGGGGTGGTAAGGCCGCCATCCACAATGATCGGTGTCTGGATGCCAGCTTTCTTCATCGCCTCCGAAATGAGGATGAAGTCACCACGCGGGTCGTACATGCAATTGATGGTGCGGATATTACGATTGGAACCGCCAACCACATGCAAGGCCCTGATCCCCGTCATCTCAAGGATCTTCGCATGGATGATGCCCTCTTCCAGCGTGATGCCGTCCGGATCGAAATCGCAACCGCAAATGCGGGCAATGATAGGGAACGACCTTCCGCATTTTGATTGTATTGCCTCAATGATCTCAACCATGAGACGGATACGGTTCTCGGGTGAACCGCCATACTCATCCGTCCGGTGATTGAAAAAAGGCGTGCAGAACATATTGATCAAATGCCCGATGGCACCATGGATTTCCACGCCATCGAAACCGGCCATTTTAGCCCGCCAGGCAGCCATGGCGAAATCATCCTTGAGCTTTATGATCTCTTCTTTTGTCATGCCGCGGATCAGGAATGGCATGACCCCACCCATCATCTCCACCATGGTCGAAGGCCCGAGCGACTCTTTCTTGTCTGACAGGCTGATCTGGTGACCCATATGGAAGAGTTGCAACACGCAATAAACACCGCGGTCGTGAATAGCAGAGGCAAGCAAAGTCATACCTGTCACCTGCCCGTTTTCGTACAGGCCGAGGCTGTTGTCTTCGCCTTTGCTGAGTTTGTCGTCAACGTAAGTGGCCTCAACAACAATCAAACCCATGCCGCCTTTCGCCTTGTCGATATAAAATTCGATGGTTCGGGGCGTTACATAGCCATTTTCGGTGGCATTGAGTGAACCCATCGGCGCCATAACAATGCGATTCGGCAAGTCCCAGTTCCCTATTTTGCCCGGCTCCAGCAAATGCGGATATTTCAAACCTTCCAGTCGGCTGCTGTTCCGTATGACTGCCGAGGTCGTCTGAACGGAAAGGCTGGGAAGATCGATGCGGTTCTTTGCTACCGCAACCAAGGTTTCCAATTCGAGGTTAGCCATATAGGATGGCACACCGATGCCAAAGTTCTTTTCGGCAACCTCGTGAATGCGGCCGAAGTTTCCATCGAGATAACCAGTGGCACCGATGACAAGCCGGGTTTCATTTGCATTGTAGGCGGCAGCGATCTTTGTGGGCAAAAACATATGATACGGCACACCAAGCGATTGCAGTACGGCCTCCACATCTTTGGTGAAGCACGCAAGAGTGACACCACCGCCATAGGCGCCCATCGCGATGGAAAGCCGTTCTTTCGGCAGAGATTGTCCTTTCACCGGCACATAGATGTGATTGATCTCGAACAACCGGGCCGCCGGGTGACCGCGGGAGAAGTTTTCGCCTAGGACTTCTTCAAGTGCTGGAGTTCTCACAGTACTCATTGCGGTGAACTCGCCAAGCGGCTCGACAAGGGGAATGCCATTATTGTTGATGTCCCAATCATCCATGTTCATGTGCATCTTCCGGCAGACGCCATCCGGATAGAGATTTTCACTCCAGAACTCGAGATATCCAAGCCTCCGCAGCGTGTCGACGACTACCTCCTGCGGAGTATTACCCACAGCCGGCGTAGTGCTTGGAAACTGGCGAAGGAAGTCTACATCGTTCTCTCGCAGCGAAACCGTATCTGACAGCCCGAAAAACTGCTGTGCAAAACGTTCCACATCGATCACGAACACCCAGGCGGGCACATTTACACCGGTCACTTCGATCGCTTCTTTACTTGCCAACCCGGTATAACCCAGGTCAACCTTCTTCCCGCTTCCATCCTGTAAGATGATCACAAATGATCCTGCCTGACAGGGTGCGAAAGAAGCGGTGGCGGTTTCTCCGAACAGGATGTGGGCGAACTGTTCCCAGGTTTTTACCCAGGCTTCCTCCGTCAGATCCTTTTCTGCCACAAAGCCTTCCATTTGCAGGCGGCTCGGTGTCGTTGCATCCTTGCAATAGGCGCGACCAAAAGCCAATAAATGGATGGGAGGCTCCTGTCGCAGGGCATGTAATTGCGCTGGCAGAAGACGGGTGCGCAGGAGCGTGCTGCAATCCGCAAGCAGAACCGGGTTGTTCTGCCAGCCGAACTGCTCTTCAGGCTCTTTCCAGGTAGGGAAGGTAACGCCTACTTCTTCGATCTCCGGGCCGTCCCCATCGTCTGTGAGTCGGTAACCTAAGTGCAAGAAGGCCGCTTTCAGCTTATCCGCTGCCTGATACAGAGGGTGCCGACCGGACACATTCCTATTTTCTTCCATATCTTCTTCCTCGCTTTTCGAGAGTGGATGGATCTTTCGATATTGTGAGCGATCATGGATTACCTGACTATCATTCTTCAGTATAAGAACTGTGAAAAATGCTTCAAGGACATTTTTTTGAAAACTGTTGAAATAATGAGATCTGAGGTTTACGCATTAATAGGTCAATCCATCTGAAAGGTATTATCTCGACACAAATAAGGGACTTTCTCCAGTCGGCGTCTAAGGGACTGGGACAAAAAGGGTAGGCTCTTAGATGGGTAAGATTAAAAAGTGGCATTGGCCTCATAAACCCTTGGTCGGACCCTTTATTCCTGAGGATTTCCTTTTTTTAAGTACTGAATCATGGAAAGTCAATCTGAAACCCCTCCAACCTATGCCTCTGTTCAAAACGCAAACCAGCCAGAAATTCCTCAATATTCAAGGAATTCTGACTGGTTTCGTCTGAAATTTGTGCCCCTGGGCAGACTCGAACTGCCCTTTTTAGCTCCGGAGGCTAACGCTCTGTCCACTGAGCTACAGGGGCGGGTACGCACATTCTACCACGAGCAGGAAGACAAATCAAACCTGCACGTCCGGGGCCAGGCGGATCAGCTCCGCCCGCAGGTTCTGGATGACTGCCAGGCTGCCGCCTTCATCGCCCAGGTCGGCATACTGGCGGCGTTTGAGGGCGTATTCGCCGCAAACCTGGAAAAAGCGAGCAGTCTTGCGGTAGCGGCCCCTGAACAGGGCAGCGGTGCGGGCGAACATTTGCCGCCAGGCCGAGCAGGCGGTTTTGAAATGGGCCGCGCTGATCGTTCCGGCCTGCAGCTCGGCCGCCAGGTATTTTTTCAGGAGCAATTGTTCGCGCCAGGTGGCCCACAGGATCACGCCGAACATGAACAGCCAGCCGGTCCAGTCGAAGAAGGCACCCACCAGCATGCCTGCCCCCCCGCTCAACAGGGCTGCCATGGTATTGTGAAAGGCGTGGGTGAACATGGCCAGGCCCAGCCCGGTGACCGGGGCAAATATTCTGATGAACCAGCTGCGGTTCAGGCGAGCCAAGGCCAGGCCGATCCCGAAGAAGGCGCTATAGAACGGGTGCTGCCAGCCCACCAGGAAAACGCGGATAACTGCCAGGGCCAGCAGGCCGCCCCAGCCGCCCTGCTGGAAACCATATGTGTATATGTAATAGGTATTCTCGGTGGCAGCAAAGCCCAGCGCCGCCACGCCGGCGTAGATAATCCCGTCCAGCACGGAATCGAATTCACTGCGAAAGACCAAGAAGATGCCCAGCACGGCCAGCGCCTTGAGGGTCTCTTCGACCAACGGAGCCACCAGAGAACCGGTTGCCAGGTCGGTGGCAAAATTCGAACCGGTGAAGACGTAAATCCCCAGGCCCAGGCTGGTATTGATCAGAAAGGCGCTGCCGGCTGCCACCACTGCGCCCCACAGGAAGACCCCGCCTAATAGCAGGACCGGCTCCTTCTCATAGCGGTCCAGCCAGTAGAGGATACTGGCGAAGAGTAAGGAAGAACCAAAGCCAACCAGCCCGGAAACGATCAACCCCATGGTTTACTCCTAAATGTAGTAACGACTTAAGTCGTTACTACATTTATTCTATTCCAGTTTTAAGAATCAGGCGGGTGCGCTCGATGCGGGTGGTTTCCAACAGGAGGCCGAGCGCGTCCAGCAGTTCCTCGGGGCGGCCGGTGGCGCCATCCCGGGCGGACAGGCGCATGAAGATCTGCATGGCTTGCCCGTCCCCCTTGGCAGCGGAAGTGGGTGTGAGGGTCAGCTCTTCAATCAAAGGTCGCAAATCGTAGGGCTTGTCACGGCGGGTGCGCGGTAACGCTGTGGCGCCCAGAAGATCGTCCAGGCGCTGCTGCAGGTCCATCCTGGAAGGCGGCTCCACAAACGTAACCAGGTACTCCGTCGAGACGACCTGCGTCTGCAAGGCCGGGCCATGTTCATCGACCGTTGTGACCTGCAAAATGGTCAGACCGGGCGGGGCGCCGGCCTGCAGGCGGTTTTGCGTTTCGGCGGCATCGCCCGGATCCGTTTCGAGCCACACATCCACGATTTCAGCCATACCGGCAATCCCCAGCGGTAGGGCCGAGGCAATCTGGATCTTCGGGCCGGGATGGAAGCCCCTGGTATACGCCAGCGCCAGGCCGGCCCGCCGGGCCGTTCGCTCCCACACGGTTTGCAGGTCCAGGTGGCCGGTGTAGCGCAGGGTTCCGGTTTTGGAGAAGGTGATCCGTAGTCTCATATTTAATGCCGGAAGGCCACCAGCGTTTCCAGGTATTCCTCGGGACGGCCAATGTCGAAGCGTTTGCCATCCATAACCAGCCCCATGAAGCCATCCTCCTGGCGCAAGCGGTCCAGGGTGGAGGTCAGTTGGAACTCACCGTGCTCCCGCACGTTGTTCTCGATATGTTCCTTCAGAAAGTCAAACAGCTTGGGCTTGACAATATATTGTCCAAAGAGCGTCAGATATTCCCCTTCCGGGAAACCGGGCACGCGCAGGTTGGTGCGGGCATAGTCGGGCGTGGGCTTTTCGGCGAACGCGCTGATATTGAGCAAGCTCTCCCCCTCCAGCCAGACGCCGGTAACCGTGCCGAAACTGCCGATCTGGTCCTCGGGCGTGCGGCGCAGTCCCACCAGGCTCTGGCCGTGCCGCTGGTAAGCCTCTAGCAGCTGACCAGCACAGGTTGTTTCGCTGCCGGAACGGTAAATATGGTCGCCCAGCATCAGCAGGAACGGTTCATCGCCCACAGCTTCCCGGGCGCAGTGGACCGCGTGACCGAAGCCTTCCTGGGCGGTCTGGATGACGAAGGTGACATGCCGGCCCATCTCCAGCAGGCGGCGGGAATATTCCTGGGATTGCGGCGGCAGTTTATTGTAATTCTCGATGGAAATCTGTTCATTGAACAGGAAACGGAAATCCTCCAGGTCGCTTTTTTGGACAACGATGATCACTTCCTCGATCCCGGCATCCAGCGCCTCCTCGACAATGATAAGGATAGCCGGCTTGGCAATGCCGTCCCGGTCGACGATGGGAAATAATTCCTTCTTGGTGGCCTTGGTGGCCGGGAAGAGGCGCGTCCCGAACCCGGCCGCCGGGATGACGGCCTTGCGGATTTTTTGCTGGGGGGTGATGGTCATCTTGAGAGCCGGCAGGTGCAGGTCGCGTTCCAGGATCTGGATGACCGCCTGCTGGTCGGTTTCGCTGTGGCAGATGAATTGGGCCGTCCCGTCACCCTGGGAGCCGACGCCCTTACCGCCCAGGATATGCGGCTGGAGCGGCTCATATCCCAGCACATGATGAAGCACCGGTGAGGTCAATTCCTCCGGGCAGGCCGGCGTGGCATAGCGGTCAAAGAAGACCTGCGCTTCGGTCATCAGCCCACCCAGGCGTTCCGCATCACAGTCGCGTAGAGCCTGCATGGCCTGATTGACCAGGCGCTTGTTGATCGGTCCGAGCAGCTCCTGGACTCCACGCTCCACCTCGTTTTCTGCATATGGAAAGCAGCGGTTCAGCCGGTTGAGGATTTCCATCGTATCTTTTTTGGCCTGTAAATCCACGATGACAAAATAGAGCGGCTGGTTGACCTGCAGCGTAGTCGTCTCCAGCCGGTCGCCATCGAAGGTCATCAGCACCGGGCGGTTGCCGAAGGCGCAGCCCTGGTCCATGCGCCCGCAGCGCGAGGGGGTGGTGATCTCGCCCTGGTAGGCCAACTCCATCTCGCCGCGCGTGGTCAATTTCAGGTCGTAGACCCGGTTGAAGGCGCGCGCCGCCAGCACGCTGATGGCGGCGCTGGATGAGAGACCCTTTTTGATGGGCAGGTCGGTCTTATAGTTATCGATCACCAACCCATGCACATGGTAATTGGTCAGCACCTGGTAAGCCACCCCGGCGATGTAACTCCAATAACCACCTTTTTGGGCTTCTTCAAGCAGTGCTTTTGGTTCCATCTGGATTTCTGCCGGACCCATACGCGTCCCATCCGGCGCGATGGAGCTGAGCACCAGGGAGGTGGGATGCGCTGAAACCTCGGCGTAGATACCCTGATCGGTGCCGGTGATGAGGGTGTAACCCTTCTCGATCTGCGCATTGATGCGGCGGTAGCCGCCGGCCCAATCGGAATGCTCGCCTACCAGGCAAATACGACCCGGAACGAAGATCTTCATACTTCACTCCCTATTCTTTCAATGTCTTACTTCCGGACATTTCCAGTAAATTCCCGGATATTTCCGCCGGGCTGCCGCAAAAGTGGGCAGGATACCGCAGGCATCGCAGTCGTCGCGGCAGTCTTCCCGTATCCCGCCATCCAGCGAACGCTGGTAATCCCGGTACAGGTATTTCTTGCGAACTGCATCCGAGATATGCTCCCAGGGGAAGACCTCGTCGAACCGGCGGGTGCGATGGGTGTAAAAGGCCGGGTCGAGGTTCCGGGCGGCAAAGGCCGAACTCCAGGCTTGCAGCTGGCGCTGGTCCTGCCAGGCGTCGAACTTCGTGCCGTTCTGCCAGGCGGTATAGATCACTTCCGCCATGCGCCGGTCGCCGCGGCTGAGCCAGCCTTCCAACAGGGTATCCTCCGGCGGGGTCCAGGAGACTTTGAAGACCGGACCGCGCAACTCGCGCTTAAGCAGATCCAGCTTGGCCTGGATCTGTTCCTGCGTATCCATTGCCACCCACTGGAAAGGCGTGTGCGGCTTGGGGATGAAGGTGCTCACGCCGGCATGCACCTTGGCCCGTCCACCCAGCGATTTGCGCCCTTCCGCCAGCACGCGCTTGCACAGGTCGACGATAGCCTGCACGTCTTCGAGCGTTTCGGAGGGGTGGCCGATCATGAAGTAGAGCTTGAGGCTGGTCCAGCCGCGCGCATAGATCGCGCGGGCGGTCTCGAGCAGCTGCTCGTCGGTGATGAATTTGTTAATGATGCGCCGCATCCGCTCGGTGGCCGCCTCGGGCGCCAGCGTGAACCCGCCCGAGCGCCGGTCTTTGAGTTTTTCCATCAGGTCAACCGAAACCGAGTCGATCCGCAGCGAAGGCAGCGAGACCGTCAGATGCCTGCCGATGAATTTTTCGCTGATCTTGTTGACCAGTTCGAGGATGTCAGTGTAATCGGAAGAAGACAAGGACAGCAGCGCCAGTTCCTCGGCTCCGGTGGCATCGACGGCCGCTTCAGCCGCCTGGACGATTTCGTCCACGCTGCGTTCGCGTACCGGGCGCGTGATCATGCCGGCCTGGCAGAACCGGCAGCCGCGCGTGCAGCCGCGCATCACCTCCACCGAGACGCGGTTGTGAACCACATCGATATTCGGAACGATAAAGCGGGTGGGCGGCGGCGGGAGGTGTGGCAGCATGCGCTTGAGGATGACCCTGGGGATGCCGGGGACATTGGGGGTGGTAGCACCTACCGTTCCATCTTCGAGGTAGCTGACATCGTAGAAACGCGGCACATACACGCCCGGTATTTTTGCAAGCCGGAGCAGCACATCCTGGCGCGGCTCATTCTGCGCTTTGGCGCTTCGTACCGCCTCGATGATTTCCAGCAGGACCTGCTCACCCTCGCCAATTACAAACGCATCGATGAAGGCATGCATCGGCTCCGGATTGAAACAGGCGTGGCCCCCGGCAATGATCAATGGATCCGCCTGACTGCGCTGTTCAGACCGTAACGGAATATTGGCCAGGTCAAGCAGGTTGAGGGCATTGGTATAGAGGGTTTCATACGGCAGGGAAAAGCCCAGGATATCAAAATCAGCCAGGGCATGTTTGGTCTCCAGCGAGTAGAGCGGGATGGCATGCAGGCGCATCTGTTCTTCCATATCCACCCAGGGTGCGTAGGCGCGTTCGGCCAGCGCATCCGGGCGCTGGTTGACCAGGTCATACAAGATCTGCAGCCCCAGGTTGGAAATGCCGATATCATAGATATCGGGGAATACCAGGGCGATCCTGGTATCGATCCTGTCCCAATCTTTGATAACCGTGTTCAATTCCCCACCCACATAACGGCCCGGTTTCTGTACCTTTAAAAGTATGCGTTCGAGGCCCGCTTCAATTTGCTCAGGAGTAGCCATGGGCGGAATTATACCTGAACAGGCCTGGATAAACAAAAAGGCCAGGAATGTATGGGCATTCCCGGACTTTTTGTGATTCCCAGGTGATTGTCTTTGCTAGGCCTGGTGGTTGGTCGCCAAATTAACCTGCGCCTGCGGAACCACCTGGAAGAAAGCCACCAACTGGTCACAGGCATAATCCGGGCAAACCGAACAGTTCGCGAAACCATGCTGGACGGCGCATAAACGGATCTCGCACTCGCTGCAATGGCCCACTTTGCGCCCGGCGGTCATGCAACCATCGCATTGGATATTTTCAACGGTCAGGCCGGTGGCATGATATTCCCGGCTCCATTTTTTAACCACGGCCTCCAACGGCAGCCGATCGTTGGATTGGGTGGCCTGGTATGATTCGCATTGGGCGCAGTCCAGCCCGCAGGCGGCAATCCGGGTTGTCATGCTGTCACCTCCTCTGAAGAAAGGAAAGTATTTGTCCCGAAAATTAGGGACACGTCAATATTAGTACAATTGTTCTGTTTATGCAAGGAGGTTACTTAAGCGAGTTGCAGGAGGCCGCGAAACACTGCGGGGCATTCCGTAGGGATACCGAAGGGTTGACCTTCGAAAATCTATATCCAAATCCCGTGCTTCGTGAGATCCCTATTCAGGGCGATACTACAGACCAAGTTGTTTGAACAGTCATGCTATTTGGAGAACTTACTATTAATACTATCACAATTGTTATAATTAATAAAAGGCTGCTACGGGTACTTTGGGGGATAGCAATCGGCTTCCCCCAATCCCGTGAAATCCGGATTATTGAAACAATACTGATTCGGTTATAATGAAAAAGCCAATTCGCAAAGTCATACTCATTTGGCCAGATTTGTCTAATTAATAGGAGGTTTAGTCTCATGAAACGCCTTAGTAAAATAATCTGGCTCTTGATAGCCTTTACCATACTTGGTGTGTCTGCCTGTGGCGGAGGAGCTGCGACAGCCAAGCCCACGGTTGATTCAGGTCCGGTTTTCACACAGATCGCCTCAACCGCGCTTGCCTTGCAAACGCAGACCATTCTGGCCATGCCAACGGCAACCAGCACTCCCTCGGTGACCCCTACTGCTCAATCAACCAATACTCCGCTGATCACCAATACCTCCCTGCCAGGCACCGCCTCTGCCACGCCGCTTGCCTTGAACACACCGCTCGCCACCAATCAAACGAGTTGTGACAACATGGCTTACGTCGCCGACGTGACCATACCCGATGGTTATGTAGCCGCGCGCGGGGAATCGATGAAGAAGACCTGGACGCTTAAAAATCTTGGCCCATGCACTTGGAATCAGGATTATGTACTTATTTTCGGATGGGGCGGTCAAGGAACCAACTGGAATACAATCCAGCCGGTTAATCTCTCAAAACTGGTTGCGCCAGGTGACACCATCGATGTTTCCGTAACATTAACAGCCCCCAGCACCCCCGGAGAGTATGTTGGCGTCTTCAAACTGCAGAATGATAAGGGTTTTAATTTTCCTCCCGGGCAACAAGTGACGATTGATATCGTAGTGAAATAGGCAAAGGCCCGTCCTTGTTAACCTCCCAGGCCATTAAATATGAGGCCCGCAACCTGGGGTTTCCACTGGCGGGCGTCACTACCCCCGATCCCCCGCCTCATCTGTCTGCCTATGAAAACTGGTTGAGGCTGGGGCGGCATGCATCCATGGGATACATGGCAAGTGAACATGCAAGAATGTGCCGGCGTGACCCATACTTGATTCTCCCGGAATGCCGGTCGATACTCTTACTTGGCGTGCGCTACCCCGACCCAAAGACTGCCAGACCAAATGAAAGAGCCGGACCCAGCGGGCGGGTGGCTGCTTATGCATGGGGGCGGGATTATCATCTGGTCCTACCAGAAAGATTACAGGCTCTGGTTACCTTTATCGAGCAGAAGGTTGGGGGAAGTGTGCCGAACCGCTGGTATACCGATACGGGGCCGATATTGGAACGCGACCTGGCGCAACGCGCCGGACTGGGCTGGATCGGTAAAAACACCTGCCTGATCAACCCTAAACTCGGTTCTTATTTCCTGCTGGCTGAAATCCTGCTCGGCACCGAACTGGAACCCGACCCGCCCTTCCCGGCCGATCGCTGTGGTACCTGCACACGTTGCATCGAAGCCTGTCCTACGCATTGCATCTTGCCTGACCGGACGCTCGACGCCCGGCGTTGCATCTCTTATTTGACCATTGAAAACAAAGGGGAAATCCCACCTGATCTGCGTGCATTAATGGGCAATTGGACCTTCGGATGCGATGTGTGCCAGATGGTCTGTCCCTGGAACCGGTTTACAGAAAAAGAATATGAGCAAAGTTTCATGCTATATCCTGACCTGCCGAATCCGGATTTGATTGCCGATCTCATGCTAACACCGCAAGGATTCAACCAGAAGTTCAAAGATAACCCGGTCCAGCGGGTCCGGCGAAGCGGCTACCTGCGCAATACTGCCATCGCGCTGGGAAATAGCGGATACACGGCAGGCGTACCGGCTTTGGAAGAGGCCGCGCGGGATGGTGTTCCGCTCGTCCGCCAGCATGCCGAATGGGCGTTGAAACAAATACGTAGCCTCCAACAAGAGTTTAGACGACAACCATGAACAAATTGCTGCTCGCCACCAACAACAAAGGAAAAGTCGCCGAGATAAAAGCCCTTCTGGACAGAACCGGTCTCAGCTTGATCACCCCTGCCGACATTGGACTGGCGATCGAAGTAAATGAAGATGGATTGACCTACGCCGAAAACGCCACTAAAAAAGCCAAAGCATTTTCGCAAGCCAGTGGGTACATTGCATTGAGCGATGATTCAGGCCTGGAGGTGGATGCCCTGCACGGGCAGCCCGGGCTTCATTCACACCGCTTTTGTCCCATTCCCGACGCCACGGATGCAGACCGGCGGAATTATTTACTTGATAGACTTAAAGCGATGCCGCGTCCGTGGTTAGCGCATTTCCACGCCACGGTAGCCGTGGTTTTGCCCTCAGGCAAGTCGCATATAACCAGTGGCCAGTGTGATGGGGAAATTATTCCCAAAGAGCATGGCTCGAATGGGTTTGGATATGATCCAATCTTTTTTATCCCGGAAATTGGTCGAACCATGGCTGAATTGGAAATGGACGAAAAAAACCGTCTGAGCCATCGGGCAATGGCAATCCAAAATGCCATTCCTTTTCTTAGAGAAATATTCGGATTTTAGGGTGGCGAACCTTCAGGTCCTACCTTCCCGGAAAATACGGGATCGTTGCCAAAAAAACCCTTATCAGTTTTGCCAGGCGATCCGGCTGCTCAAGGATGAGCAGATGACCTGCTCCTTCCACTGTCTGCAGAGCTGCACCGGGAATCTGGCTGGAGAGGGTCTCAGAAAAGCGGATGGGGGTAAGTCTATCTCCGGTACCACATACAACCAGGGCAGGACTCCGGATGTCACCCAGACAACCAACCATATTAAACCGGTCACAGGCCAGTAGGTCACCCAATAAGAGTGGCTGCCGGGTTTCAGTCAGGCGCTTAAAAATAATATCACTCAGATTGCGAGAGGTTTGAGGTCCAATCGACATTTCATGCAAACTCTTGATCGCAAGCAGAAGAGTGGATTGATTGGCAGCATTTTCGCTCACCGAAGCTGGGATGGGCAAACTCGCACCGGTTGAGATCAATCCGATCCCGGCAACACGATCTGGATAATCATGGGCGAGGGTCAAGGAAATTGCGCCACCCATGGCGTGACCAATAAACACGGCCCTGAAAAGGCCTGTAGCATCTACGAATTTTGCAACACAGCGAGCATAATCTTCGATGGATTGACAGCCTGGCCCGTTTGTTTTGCCATGCCCGGGTAAATCGAGAGTAATCACCCGATAATCAGGCAACCGTCGTATCTCGGGAGGCCAAAATAAATGGTCGCCACCAGCTCCATGAATAAGCACCAGTGGAGGTTTTAGTGTGCTGCCCCCTTCATGTAAGAAGTAATGTAAGCCGGCAGCTGTTGGCATGGGTTTCCGGTCAATGGTTGCGATTTCCGGAGGCGTGATGCAAACGGTCAGCAGCCTCTTCCGTTAGCGGGATATAGACCTGTACCCGGGTTCCCTTGCCCGGGGAGGATTGAATATTCATCACGCCGTTGACGAGTTCGGTCCGTTCGCGTAAGTTGACCATACCCAGACTGCCGCGCTGGTCATAGGACCGATTTACAGCTGCAACATCGAAACCTACACCGTCATCCTGGACCTCCAGCAAGGCCATCTCTTTTTCAAATGAACGAAGGTTCACCCAGATGTGTTCTGCCTGGGCATGTTTGCGGGCATTATTAACAGCCTCCTCCACAATAAAAAAGACTACACCCTGTTTGCCCACTTCAAAGTTCGTTAAGATGTTCTCCTCGACGGAAATAAAGACATTTTGCGAATAGGTCTCTCTTATCTTGACCGCCATGGATTGCAAGGCAGCAACAAGTCCCTGCGATTCCAGCACGAGTGGCCGCAGGGTGAAGAGCATGTGTCGGATTTCCTTGGTGGTCCGTTGGGCAAGTTCCTCGATACGGGCCAATTCCTCCCCAGCCGTCTTTGGATCCTTCATCAAAATATGCTGAGCCATATTCACGCGCATGGCAATTGCCGCAACAGATTGGGTGGGGCCATCATGCAGATCGCGGGCCAGTTTTTTACGGGCCTCTTCCTGGGCATCGATCATGCGTTCCCGTTCATCCACAACATCCTGGTAAAGGCGGGCATTCTGGATGGCAATGACCGCCTGGCCACCAAGAATCTCGAGAACTTCGCGCCTTTCACGTGTAAAAAAACCAGGTTGAGGATGGCCGAAAAGTAAAACCCCGTAGGCACTGAAACCGCTCCGCAAAGGAAAACAATAAATCTCGGCGCATCTTTGAAAGGCGATGAAACGGGTCAATTCAGGATCATTACTGACATCATTCAGCAGGATAGGTTTATCTTGTTCAATCGCCTGGGCCACCGCCCCTGTTTGTCCATGCAAGACGACTCGCATATCGGCTGTGGTCAGCCGGCGGGCGGAACCAACCTCGAGGCTCTCATTTTTTGAAAACAAGAGCACTGCACACACCAGGCGATCGTCTGCGGCAGCTTCGGCTTCGGTATTAATGGCGCTCAGACTTAGATCCAGTACAGATTCAAGAACACGCTGATAATTCAGGGTGGCAAGCAACGTGGATGTCAGGCTGTATACGGCTCGCAGGCGTTCATTCTCCATGCCCAGTTTTTTTTGCTGAATTTCCTGTTGGGTCTGGCGATTACGGCGGATTGTTTTAACCAGCTGAACACTGATATACCCAAATACACCCGCAATAAGGAATGTAAACAGGGAAAAAACTCCCAGAATGACTAAAGGGATGGGGGACAAGGTTTGAGAAACTGTCACTACCAGCTGGACAGCCGTCATAAAGATTGCAGAAATCAGCGCACCAGTTAATTCGAAATAGAGCGCAGAGGTAATTAAAGGCAGAAACACAATCCAGAAAGCCGGGTTGGTGTAGCCTCCTGTCAGTCCAAAGTAGGCGGTCGCAACTACCATGTCGACGCCCAAGCCAATCTCGCGATGGAATGCCAGACGACGATTAAGACCCGTCAATAATGTCAGAAAAATATTCCAACAGGCCAGACCAACCAGAAGAATATTGGGCAGAACCAGAAAATTTCCCCCCAACGACAGTGAAATAACCAATCCCACCAGAAACAACCAGCGGATGGAAACAGCGAACCAATCTGTAATGTATGGAGTATCGGTTGTACGCATGGCTCAATAATATCGCAAAATTCGCTTCAGAAATCAAATCTTTTCTGATGAAATTCGCATTAGCGCCCCAGCTGCGCTGACAATTCCGAGCGATATCCAAAGGTAAGGAAGGGCGAATGTATCTGTACTGAAGCCCTCAATTAAATAAGCCACCAGTACAAACAGCCCACTCCACCCGATCATCCTGAAAAGAGGGTTCTTGCTGAGTCTTATAAACCAACTCAACCTGAACAAAACATAAAACCAGGCGATAAAAGATGAAAAGCCTACAATGCCAGTCTCGGCCAAAAGCCGGACCCAAAGACTCTTGATATTTGGAAGGTCAGCGGTCCTATAATAAGCATCCATGACCTCGGGAAGACTCCAACTATATGTAGGGAGTTGGCGTTGAAAAAAGAATCCAGCATTCCCCAGGCCAACTCCTAGTATGGGATGGAGGTTAAACACATTCCAGCCGCCCACCCAATAAACATAGCGTTCTGCAAATTCCAGATAATTAAAAAAAGTGTAAGGGTTCTGGATAATTTTGACCCACTGTATCAACGACTGTGGTTGGAAAATCCGCCCCAGCCGTTTATCCACATGCGACAACCCGTAAACCAATCCGACTGCCCCCAATACATAAATACTTATGAACACCAACATAAGGACCCAAGGTAAGAGAATGCGAAAGGCACTTTTTATCGCTGCTGAAAATCTGACAAACCTGGTCACGCTCCATTTATAAACCCGCCGCGCCAGCAAAAAGTTGGCATAAATACCTAATAGCGCTAAAACAAGCAGGATCGCCAGGGTACCCACCCTGGAAGCCAGGAAAACAACCACTGCGCCTATCAAAAATAAGATATTCTCCAGGGAGATTTTCCACAGACGGAAGCGATGTGCCGAAGTTCCTGATACGGTTGCACCCAGCCAGAAAGGAATATATAGCAGATTCATTTGGTGCGCCAGCCAGGATGGTTCAAAAGCAAAGGCAGTAATCCTGCCAGCAAAAAGATCACGCGTGGAGACAAGCCGTTGAAATGTCAACAGGATGGCCGGATAATGACTTTGGAACAAAAAGATATAAAATCCCTGAACGGCAGCCCAAATAATGATAATAATTCCACTAATATTAATCCATTTCAATACAAAGGCCAACCTGGATGGGTCCCTGGAAAACCAACTGGCAGTGATCAGATAAAAAGCGGCTCCAACCGCCAGGGTCAGGATGGATCTAAGCTCCTCGTGAGAAACGCTGACATCCTTGAAAGGTGGGATGTTTAGAAAAAAGGCGGCGGCGCTGGAAATAATAGCGATGGAGATGAAGAATATGAAAGGTATACTTTCGCGCGGTATCACTCCTTCCTTAAAAAGATAAGGGATAAACCAAAAAAGGGTCACCCAGAGGAGGGGTAGGATGGCTGCCGGAGCCACCGACGTATTCCCTGCCAGGCGCGCGAGCAATGGCAAGCTGGTTATCGGCATTAAAATAAAAACGGCCGCCCAGGCAATTACAAGCGAGAGGTAGCCCAGGCGCCTTAGTCTTTCAGCCATGGCTTTGTACCTTATAACTGCCTGCCACCCATAGAGAAACGACGAATCCGATGCCCGCGCCTGCCAGAACCAGGTTTGCCAATCGATAAAGGACGGGGCTTTGGGGGGCGATCGCCGATTCGGTTTGCGAAAATTTCATAATCGAAATAATCCCTTGACTAGATTGTTGCTCTAGTAAAAGTTCATTTGACAGGCTAGTCAATGCAGTCTGATCCTTCGGACTAATTACAGATGACCCTGAAGCAGACGCGCCACCAGTAATAGCGTTAATTTGGGATTGGATTTGGTCCGCATGGATTGCATGCGCCAAAGCCGCCTCCAATGCCAAATAAAAATTTTGTGACCACAAATTTGCAAGTTTGGCCGCAATTTCAGGGTTCCTGTTCCGGATATGGAGTTCCCAGACCGATTGCTTTCGTTCAAGGTCCATTTGCTGTTGGAGCTGATCTAATTCGATTGGGATTCCGATTCTTTTTGCCTGTGCGATAATCTGGTTTTCCACCTCGTCTGATGTTCCGATTGCCCCGGCAGCACCGAAAGCAAAATCCTCTTCATATTGTGTAAGCTGGCGCTTCTGAAAATCCATATTCACTGTTATTACCGACGTGGCTTCATACACAGGTGGGGTAAAGAAGTGAAATACCCAACCAGCCATGCCACCTAAAACAGTCACTATTACAACAACCCACCAACGTCTAAATGCACGTTCCAACGCGTCTCGCGGGGAAAACTCGGAATTTTCCATATTATTCTTCAGTCCGTGGATTCTTTAGAGCCAGGAAGACAAGTAACAGCATACCCAACAATACCACTCCACAAAATGTCAGAGTAGCTTGCAAGGGGGGAAAAGATAAAGCAATAAAAGCAACGAAACAAAGGACGAGGGTTGTCAGCTGGATGGCTAAAACCGCCCGACCAGGATCAAGCCCCCAGGCAACAAGTTGGTGATACGTGTGCGTGCGGTCTGCATGGAAAACAGGCCTGTGATGAATTAGACGCGAAAAGACAACCATGGAGGTATCAAAAATTGGAACTCCCAGCACCAAAATGGGTACGAACCAGGATGAAGCTTGTGGAAGATCATGCGGCGTATAGATCATGCCAACTGCAGCCAGTGTGAATCCCAACATCTGCGCGCCGGAATCACCCAGGAAAAGCCTGGCAGGAGAAACATTAAAGGCATACAGGCCAATGCAGATCCCCAACAGGCAGGCACTAAATATTGCCAAGAAGGTTTGTTGAGCGACCAAACTCATAATCATAAAGAACGCAAAAGCAATTCCTGCAATTCCTATAGCCAACCCATCCATGCTGTCAATTAAATTAAAAGCATTAGTGATACCGATAAACCATAAAATGGTAACCCCCCAGTCTAGAATTACAAGCACATTTCCACCAAGGTGGGGTATGGACAAACCTTCTAGAAAATGAACGGAGACATCCGATGCGATCAAAAAGATGGATGCCAGAGTTTGTCCCGCAAGCTTAAGAGGGGCTCCCAATCCCTTCGCATCGTCCCATAGACCAAATATAAAAATAACAACAAGCGCGATCAACAAGGGAGAAATATCTTTGGTAATAAAATGAAAGACCGGCGCTAATATCACCATGCTCAAGACCATAGCAATACCACCAGCTAATGGCATAGGCTTTAAATGTTTTTTATGGGCAGCACTCCCTGGAATATCCATTAACCCGGCCCGTTTTGCAATCCAGATTGCCAGTGGACTCAATGCAACTGACGCTATTATTCCTCCCAAACTGGCTTTGAACAAATCCACCAACTGGAGAAATGAAACAGTCATACTATTTTTCTCAATTACTTAATATTACTTTTTTTCTTTACAGGATTGGTAGAATGCAATAGTTTGGGAAATGACCAGGTCCATCGAAAATTCTTTTTCTGCAATTATCCGGCCGTAGTTCCCCATTTCGCTGCGGGTATTGGGGTCTTGCAGCAAGTCCTTCAATGCTTTGGTCAACGCGCCAGCCTCCCGTACCGGAACCAGCAAACCATTTACCCCTTGCTGGACGACCTCCCGGCAACCCGGCACATCGCTAGTGATGATCGGACGGCCACAGGCAGCGGCTTCAATCAAGGTTTTTGGCAGACCCTCCCGGTAAGATGGCAGACAAACTATGGCTGCCTGTGCATACACATCCTGCATGTCCTCTTTCCAACCCCACCATTCTATCACACCCTCCTTTTCCCATTCGCGCAACTGGGCAGCTTGCACCGAGGCGGGATTATCATTATCGCTATCGCCCACCAGGGCAAAGCGAGCGCGTACGCCGTCCGCCCGAAGAGAACGAGCCGCTTGCACGAACTCACCAACGCCCTTGTCCCATAACAAACGGGCAGGCAAGACAACCAAAGGTTTGCCTGACGGTTCAGGTCGGGGAGAAAAGCGCTGGATATCCACCCCTGAACCACGAATCAGAGCTACTCTTCGTGGATCCACCAGGCGACTTTCAAGGAAAACAGATCTATCATCCGGGTTTTGAAAGATGACCCAGGTAGTTTTCAATAACAACCGGTAGGATAACTTGATAAAACCTCTCAGCCACCGGCGCGTGACTCCTCCCCCTGAAAAAACATAACCCAGGCCGGTTACCGAGTTGACAACATTATGGATGCCCAGGAGGTGGCACGCCAACGAACCAAACAAGACACATTTAACCGTGAACTGGTGAACCAGATCGGGCTTTTCCTGCCGGTATAACTTGAGCAGATGTAAAACTGTCTGGATCGCTTCAAACGGATTCAAACTGCGGCGTGTCAGAGGAAATGGAAGCCAACGAATTCCCAGATCCTGTATACGAGGGCCATATGGACCATCCGGAGAAACCAGGACCACTTCATCGCCGCGATCGCGCAGCACCAGTGCAAGGGCCAGGCGAAAATTGTAAAGATACCAATCCGTATTTGCAAATAGAAGGATCTTCATCTAGACTTATCTATTCGCTTCAAGCCAGGATTGGAACATGAGGACATCCCACAAATGGTATTGCCAGTTATGCCTTCCAGCCAGGTGTTCCTGCCATTTTTGGCGAATGGGTGCGGGATCCAAAAAGCCCTCTCCTATTAATCTTTTTCCATCCAACAGCGCTTCGGCCCATGCACGCAACGGACCTTTTAACCAGGCATCAATGGGTACGCCGAACCCCTTTTTCGGTCGCTCAACCATCCAATCTGGCACGTATCGGTATAGGACTTGCCGCAAAAGCCATTTCCCCTGCCCACTGCGGATCTTCATGTGCAAGGGCAGCTGCCAAGCAAATTCCACCAGCCGGTGATCGTCCAGATAAGGGACACGGCTTTCCAGGCTGACGCCCATACTGGCCCGGTCCAACTTCACCAAAATGTCATCCGGCAAATAGGTGATCAGATCCATAAACATCATCCGGGAGGTGGAATCCGCCAGAAACGCCCAGCCTTCCCGGCGATTAACCAGGGTCGAGGGTTCGGCAGCACCGATCACGACTTCCGAAGGATTCTGCCAATGCGAAACCAAGTTGAGATAGATGGCTTCAGGGCTTCCGGCCGAGAGAATCTCGGATGTTTTGCGCATCTTCTCGCCGGGCTCCGAAACGCGCCAGCGGGGTGGAATGAGGCGGTTCGAGAGAAGGCTATCCCAGGCAACCGGCGGAATTCGATCCAATACCGCCGAGCCCATGTTCCGAAAAACACCGGGCAACCAACCGGTGGATTTAACGATCTTTTGCACCCAGGAATAGCGGTTATAGCCGCCAAAAAGTTCATCGCCGCCATCTCCGGAGAGGCTGACGGTCACGTGTTGCCGGGCAAGTTCAGAAACCAAAAAAGTGGGAATTTGGGATGAGTCGGAGAACGGTTCATCGTACAGGGTTGGCAGACGCGGGATAACCGCCTGGGCTTCCTGCGGAGTAACGTAGAGCTCAATGTGATCGGTTCCCAAACGATGGGCCACTGCTTTGGCCTGTTTAGCTTCGTCATAACCGCTTTCGTGGAAACCGATGGTAAATGTTTGGATGGGGCGGTTGTTCTGGGCCTGCATCAAGGCCACGACTGCAGACGAGTCAATTCCGCCGGAGAGAAACGCTCCTAAGGGAACATCAGCAATCATGCGCTCGCGGATCGATTCGCGCAACACCTTATCTAGTTCCCCAATCGCATCCTGGTCGGATCCTTCAAACGGGTGTGCTACCCCGGATTCGACTACCTGGCGGGCCGACCAATACTGCACAGGTTCGGGGTACTCATCCGGCCGATTATTTCCAGTCAGTGAAAGGAGCGTGCCAGGCAGGAGTTTGCGAATGCCTGTATAAATTGTATACGGAGCGGGGATACAATTATGACGCAAGTAGAGCGCCAGTGCATCCCGGTCGATCCCCGTCTGGAATGCCGGATGCGCCTTCAAAGCCTTGAGTTCTGAGCCGAAAAGGAAAACGCTACCGCTCCAACCGTAATACAGTGGCTTGATACCAAGCCGGTCACGCACCAGGGTGAGACAATGGTCAGAGCGATCCCATAAGGCAAAAGCAAACATACCGTTGAAACGCTGCACTGCTGGCCGAATACCCCACTGGCATATGGAAGCCAGCATGACCTCGGTGTCGGAATGTCCCCTGAAGGCATGCCCTAAATCAACCAATTCAATGCGGAGTTGATTAAAATTATACACCTCACCATTAAAAACAATGACATACCGGCCATCGGCAGAAGCCATGGGCTGGTGACCAGCTGGCGAAAGGTCTATGATAGACAAACGCCGGAATCCTAAAGCAATTCCGTTTTGAGCTTCCATCCATTCACCGCTATCATCCGGACCGCGATGAATTAAGGTATCCATCATACGGGTGATGATTGCCTGGAAGGATGAATTATCCTTATCTTTGGATAAGTCTAAGAAACCAGTTATTCCACACATATGCCATTCGGAGAATCTTACCACTTTCTTCTGCTTATCAGGCTTAAGGCTCTCTAGAAATGACCCCAGCCAGGAAGGAAAAAAGAGGTGTTGGGAGGACAAACCCTCCTAACACCTTTGTATCCAACTCTTTTTCAAAGCATCTTTCGATGAACCAGGCTTATTATGGAACTAGCTGGTCAAAGGCATCAGGCTTTCATACAACTTTTCATATTGCCGGGTAATTTCATCTTGCTGAAAATTCAGCTGGATACGCTGGCGCGCCGCCGCGCCCAGCGCCTTGCGCCCCTCCATACCCAGCGAGATCATTTTCTGCAAACCTTCGGCCAGCGCTTGCGGATCCTTGGGCGCCACAACTATTCCCGTTTTTTCCACAAGGTAGGCCGAGTCGCCGGTATCTGTGACGACACAGGGGATTCCGCAGGACATTGCTTCAGCAATTGTGTTGGGGAATCCTTCTCCATATGATGACAGCGAAGCAATATCCAGGGCGGCCATCAGGTCAGGCATGTCATCCCGTTGTCCAAGTAGATGGAGCCTTCCGCGAAGTTCATCTTTTTCAAGATATTTTCCAAAAAATGGATTGGACGGATCCACATTATTCCCTGCCAATACAAAATGAATATCAGGCATCTTTGCAGCAAGAAGGCTGGCAGCCAACATAAAATTCTCATGGTCTTTCATAGGATCAAAGCGGGCAATCAGGCCGATCAGCAGGGCATCTGGCGCAAGCCCAAGCTCGTTCCGCAGGGCCGCGCGTGCAGGTAGAGTGGGCCGGAACTGGTCGGTATCGATGCCATTAGGGATATACACCCAGCGCCGTGGATGGTACCCAAGACGCTCATGGAAGGCTTGCCCGGCTTTGGAGTTGACAATAACAACTTGCGGCCAGCTTGAAAGCCGGATGCATGCTGTTAGTACCAAACTGGACAACCAGCGATATTGGGACATATCCATATTGGAGGCGCGAATATTCCAGAGGACAGGCACACCCGCAGTTCTGGCAGCCAGCAGACCCAGCAGGTCAGCATGATAAAGCCAGGTCTGGACCAAATCCGGGTATTCACGGCGCAGCAATCCAGCCAGCCTGAACAAGCTGCCAAGATCGGGATGCCCCGAACGCATTTCCAGGGAAAAGACCGGCAACCCAAGAGTCTGGATTTTTTCTCCGACCTTCCCGGAATGGATCAGACTGACCACCTGGTTTTCGAAACGAGACGCATCCATTTTCTTCAATAAACGGAAAAGCACCATCTCCGCACCGCCGACGTCGAGACTGGTGATGACATGCAGGATTTTTATGCGTTTATTGCTCATGGGATAACAGGCAGGATTGGAAGATTCGCAGGTATTCTTTTACGGATTTTTCAACCGTGAAGTCCTGAGCGCGCTGTCTGAGCATTGCACGGTCTTGAGGCTTTTGTAGCGTTTCCAGCATGGCAGCAGCCAGGGCTTCCGAATCTCCGACCGGTACTAGCCTGCCGAAACGCCCATCCGCGAGGATTTCCCTGGGACCACCTATGCAATTGGTAGAGACCACGGGCGTCCCACACGCCAGGGCTTCCACAAGGACATTCCCAAAACCCTCCCACTTTGACGAAAGCACGAGCAGCCGGGCACGCGATATGTATGCAAAAGGGTTTTTCACAAATCCGGGCATTTGAACATTTTCTGCAAGACCTAGTTGTCTTACCAGGACTTCCAGGCGAGGCCGCTCCCGGCCTTCCCCCAGGATGAGCAAGTGCGCCGTTCGTTTCTGACACACAAGAGAAAAAGCACGCAGGAGGGTAGGGTAATCTTTCGCCAACGCCAGTCTTCCAACCGCCAGGATCAGCGGGGGGTTACCAGATGTAAACCAGGGGTGGGAGATGGTTTGAAGTGCTTCCTGTTCCAATCCGGGGTAGACAACCGGGTTGTAAACCACGTGCGTTTTTTGAGGCGGCATTCCGCTGGTTTTAATAAAATCGTCTGCCACACCCTGAGATATACAAATCGCCGCATCCGCATATCTAAAGAACAGACTTGAAAGGATTTTTATCAACCTGTTACTTAAGGATGGCTCGCTGGCCAGGCTTGTGGATAGCACAGTTTGCAAAGAGATAACCAACGGCGTTTGCACTCGTGCAAGCCTGACAGCCCATACCGCGATCAGGCTGGTGTGGGCCTGGATACTAAAAAGCAGGTCAGGGCGTTGTGTGCGCAGGTATCGTACTAGCGGGAATAGCGAGAATAATACTCTTTTTCCTTTTAAATCGATGATTGTTACTTGTGAAGGAATCTCTGATAATAGTCCTCCGGAATAGTCTGCCAGCAGGAGATCAATTCGAATGCCATGTTGAATAAATCCTTTGACCAGGTTGAGCGTCACACGTTCCGCGCCGCCTATTGCGAGCGACTGGATAATTATGGCAATCTTTTTTCCTGCCAGGTAATCCTCATTTGGCTGGTCAGCCGCGTTCGCATCTCCTGCTTTTACTGCCTGTGCCGGATGGTCTCTAGAGTTTTGACCAGAATTTCTCATTTGCGGTTTTTCCAGATACGCCAAGAATGGATTTTGGTGGAAACCATTTCCGGGAATTTAGAAATAAATGATATGAACCATTTGGGTTCAATTTCAGAAATCTTCCGCATCGCTTTTCGCCAGCCAGGCTGGAAGGGCGGATATAGTGCCAGTTTGGCGGCAGTCATGACAACATCGGTTTGGAGTGAATTTAACCCCGGGTTTGATTGATGTACTTTCACAAATGCCTGCCAGGTCTGCAAATAGATTTCGGTGGCATAGGCACGTTCCCGCCCGATATCTGGATTGCCCATCACAGCTTCTGAAACCAACTCGATCTGTTCCCGGGTAAGCAAAAAACCGCCCAATTGGTTTTGAGCATTTGTGAATAGAATTTTGGACTTTATGTTTAATTGATCTTTTCGGTCATATACACTTGAAATACTGGCTGGATGAACACGATAGCGTAGCAGCGCCTCGGCCAAATTTGCTGCTTGTGTGTAAACAAGCAGGCGAACCCATAAATCCAGATCTTCAACTCCTCCCATGCCCACCTGGTATTGTAAATCATGGGCTTCGAGAATGGAATGTCGCAGCATGACCGTTGGGTGCATGAAAGGGCTGGAAAACAAGCTCGTCCAACGGATGGCTAGATCATCGCACCTTTTAAGCAAGACGCCAATAGCTTGCCCTCGCGTGTCAATCACTTGGACCGCACTTCCAAGGATCCCAACCTCCGGATGTGTTTCCAGGAATGCAACCTGTTTTTCAAACCGACCCGGCTGGCTGATATCATCCGCATGCATGCAAGCGATGTACTTGCCACGTCCCTCAATCAGCCCCCAATTGAGTGCGGAGACAATGCCCTGATTCTTCGAATAGCTTAGGATCACCATCCTCTCATCCTGTCGGCGATAATCCGCCAAAATGGACCCCGAATCATCCGTGGAGCCATCATCGATTGCGATCAATTCAAAATCGGCGAAAGTCTGGCCGAGAATGCTTTCGACAGACTCCCTTAGGAATTTTTCGCTATTGTAAACAGGCATGATGACACTAATAAGTGGATTGTCGCTTATCTTCATACTCCGATCTCTTGTACAACCTGCTGATGCAAAATGATAATTTGATTCTTCATTCCTCGAAGTTAATGGGTTGGCTCGTTTTCGATTAATGGCAACTCTACCTCCTGATGACAGGAATTCGGGATGAAGCCAATAAAAGCATTCACATCAATACGTGCGCCTGCATCAAATCTTTCGGCGAGTTGCTCGGGTGAATATGAATATATTTCTGCTGCCTTGTTTCGAATAGACACCTGCTGGACTTTGTTGACCGGGTTGCAAAAAGCGACAGAAGTATTGAAACATAATAAGTTGGGAAATTCTTTTTTGAACCATGCGCGCCTGTTATTGAGACCACTCTCCAATGAATTGGGTTCCAAAAAGGGAAAAGAAACAAGTAAAGGAATTAACTGGGCAGCGCGATAGATGGAACTTGACACTTCCAGCGGGTATCCAAAATTATATTCCGAAACCGTCCAATTAAATTTTAACAGGCCGGTTTTTATCAACGAGAAAGCTGGTAAAGCCTGCGGGCAATTATGCATATAACTATAGGTGGTGTTTTTTCCCAGTCGAAGCGAAAAGCCGATCGAATCAGGAGAGTTTTCCATTGCAAAGATCATATCCGCAAGGCTGAAATCCCTTACAAACAAATTGTCATCCACTAAAAATAGGATATTGTCAGACTTGTTGATCGACCGCAATAATTTATCCATGACCAATCTTAATATCCTTCCAACGGTATGCACGCGCAGTTTCTCGAAAATCGATCCGGATCGAAATCGAATTCTTCCGATCTTCCCTATGGCATTATAAATTCTTTCCTGATAACTTCCTTTCTGGCAGGGATCGAGAACGGACTCCAAATCCATTTGGAAGTCCGCCTGTTTGACAAATATTACGCCTGGGTAAGCTGAAATTAACGTATCATACTGGCGCACATAGCGCTGATCTGTTGCAAGATACAGCACATGAATATTTGCATCGATTGCATCTCGACAGTGCAGAAAAAACGAATGCAATACTGCCTCTGCTTGCATCGCACGGTCCTTGCTGAAAAGGATGGTGGTAATCATCGTAATCCATTTTCCACAAAGGCTGAAGTTAATCCGGATTAATCGTATTCCCGGTCAGAAGCGGACAAACCACGTGGCTACGGAAATAAATGCAAGGGTATACATTGTTCTCAGGCACGGGAGACCTTTTTCAAGAAATAATGGATCAACCGGTCTACAAGCTGGAAAGTAAATTTCAGAGGCCAGGCCCAATCAGAGCAGATGCCCTCACGCGCGTAAAACCAGGCCTGACCCAGTTTCCCCTTATGAAGGCGAAAAATTGCCATCATGAGCGTATCACGTGTACGCATTTTCCGCAGATATTGCCTGGCCTGACCCGGCAACCCGGCTTTTCTGAGAAAATCATCCGACATTTTCAGGTGTTCCTGCGTGATTTCTGACTGGAAGGTTTGATTCCCATTCAACGTGAGCGAACCGGAATGCCGGCGGTATCGATATACGAGAAGGTCCGTCCTGGCGTAGACAATACTGGCAAGCGCCAGGCGGATCATGAATTCCTGGTCGGCGATAATCCGATAGCCGGTGTTGAAAACGCCAATCCTCTCGAAAATGCTGCGGCGAAAAAACCAGGCGTTCATCCCAGGGTTGCCCAGAATTGTCCGCTCTAATAAATTCTCCGGACTGGGTGCAATAAACTCACTACCATTTTCAATGTTTCCATCCTTTCCGAGGCGAAAGATCTCTGCCCGGCCAGCCACTGCCTCGACCTCAGCATCGGCAAAGTGTCCTGCGATTTCCTTTAGCACATCCGGCGCGTACAGATCATCGGTATTGAGAAAACCGATGATCTCTCCTTGCGCCATTTTCAGCCCTTTATTGAGGGCATCATACATGTTATGGTCCGGCTCGCTAACCACTTTTAGATGGGGATACCTGGCCAGCACATTCAGCGTTCCATCTGTAGAGCCGCCATCCACAATGATATGTTCAAAGTCGGGATAGCCCTGGGCCAACATACTATCAATGGCATTAGAAATCATACCGGCGCGGTTTAAGCAAGGAGTAATTACGGATATTTTTAGAGAATTCATTGGAATGCAGGCTTGGAATGTTTGATCTGAAATAGTGCCAAGGACAAAATGCTCATAAAAATATAACCTGTATAAAATAAACTGAGGTAAATGCCGGTAAATCCGCCTCGCCAACCTCGCTTTACGATAATACTTTTATAAAAAGCCCCTTCCGTTTCTCTCAATAAATGAAACAGACTGAAACGCTTCCCATTATTATAGCGTGATTTACCCTCAAGCTTAATGTAGCGCCAATGCTTTTCCCATAATTGCTGATAAGAATCTATCCAGTAATGCTCAAGCGCATTCATGCCTGTATATTCAATTTTGTGCAGAACGTATCCATCCTTGCATTCTGGCCCGTGATGAACCATATCATTATAAATGACTCGGTCTCTGTGAATAATACGAGGGATAAAACGTATTCCTCCCCAGATACTGGTTGTAAGTGGTTTTCCAAGAAAATAATATTGGTGCGGTAGACTTATCTGTCCGACGTCTTCCCCAATATTAATGATTGCATCTAAAATAGACTGTGCCAAAGCTTCTGGCACAATTTCATCCGGATCCAGACGTAAAATCCAATCACATATAGATAATCCGATCGTATCTGGCAAGACTAGTTCCCCTATGGGGACCCAAGGGTGGGAGATCACTTCGGCTCCACATGCGCGGGCAATTTCCACGCACCGGTCTGTCGAGCCGATATCCACAACGATTAACTGGGAACAGAATTTCAGGCTTTTCAAACATGCTTCCAGCCTGCGTTCTTCGTTGTAGGTTACTACGATGGCTGTAATTGCCATTAATCGATCCTTGTTCTTCACCGGCACAGTAAATTCCCGGAAGTTAGTAATATGCAAATTAATTTAACTTCTTTTGAGAATTTTCATATTGGCGCAAAGCAAGCCATGTGCGGGTTACATATTGGGCATAAAAAAAACTTAAAAACCAACCTGTCCAGCCTCCGCGCCACCCTGACTTATCAATAAAACCCTTCTTTAAACTTATTAATCCTTGCCGAATCATTTCCTTTAATGAAAACCTTTCGCCCCGAGAGAACCTGGCCCTCCCTTCCATTTTGAGATAGCGTTCGTGCTTTGAAAAAAGTTGCGAATAACTATCTATCCAATAATGTTGCACTGCATTATTACCTGTGTAAGGTAAAACAAGTGGCTCGTAACCATCCTTGCAATAAAAATGTTGATGTACTTCAGTACCTATTATCATTCGATTTCTGTTAATTACTCGTCCACCGGTGATGATTCCACCCCAGACTGTTGTATCCAGTTTCTTCTTCAAGAAATAATATTGGAAGGGAATGGCGATAATTGCAATTTTTTCGCTGACTTCAAGATTTTTCAGCTCATTAACCAATGCAATTGGGAGAATTTCATCAGGATCGACGCGAATCACCCAATCGTTGCGCATGCCTTTCAAGAAGGTTGGGATGATCATTTCCACTATGGGGACCCATTCGTGTTTTATTACAGTAAATCCCAAACCCCGCGCAATTTCTGTGGAATGATCTTTGGAACCCAGATCTACAACAAGCAGCTCATCAAAATTTTTGAGGGCATTCAAACACTCACGCAATCGTCTTTCTTCATTGTATACAACTACGAGTACTGAGATTTTCATTTTACAAATCGCTTCATTTTTCCAACGATAAAACGAACATTCTTACTGAAACAGAAGCTCTGCCAAAAACCCAAGGATAGAACACGCAGGTGATTTAGCATTGAGCCGCGCACCGCAAAAAGGTCCTGGCGGTTATCACTCCAAATGAAATATCCGTGTTGGCGAAAATAGTGCACTAATTCTTTTCGCTCCTCGAGAGAGGAATATTCCACCACAATGAGCTGTGGCAGATACTTAAACAGGTTAAAACCAAACAGTACAGACATTTCTTGTCCTTCCACATCTATGGATACAAAATCCAAACGATCCACTTTGTATCCTTCCAAAATTTTATTCACGGTCATTACCGGTACAGTCTCTTTCCCCCAGATATAATCGGGCCAACGCTCCAAAGCATCATCTCTTGGGGAAGAGACGTCCGAACCCCAATCCGGTGCCCACGGGATGGTGGCAACGTTTAGCGATACCTCACCTTCATAATCAGCGGCCGCCGCCCTCACGGTTGTGACACTCGTACCCTGATACAATTTTTCCAGTTTCTGATAGTTCTTCATAACTGGTTCGACGCAAAAACCGCCCCAGCCCTGCTCAAATAGCAAACGCGTGTTGCTAAAATTAATGCCATCGAATGCACCAATATCCAGAAAGATCTTGTGGCGGGCAGGGTAGAGGCGAAAAAACTTGAGTGCGAGAAAATCTTGGCCAAGCTGGGCGTAACTTTTTAGCATAAAATCCCTTTTTAATATATAGCCGTTATCTATATTTTTGTGATCACACAAGTCATTGAGTAAAAATGGATGGAAAGTATATTGCCTATTTGATGATCAAGCCTTTCAATATTTTCGAGGAAGAAAGTATCCATATCTTTCCTGTCGTTATCGTAAGATTTGACCGGGTCGTTATATTTCATCCCGGGCCAAATCGCCAATACGTTATAGTCAGTCTGTAATTTTTCATAGGAACAACCCAAGTCCTCAATTATATAGATGCCCCGGTTTTTTAATCTCTGGTTGAAGAGAATATTAAATGACGCAAGGGTCATTTTGTTGACATGGCTGCCGTCATCAATAATAATATCAAATTTTTTATCCGACCCAAAGCAATTTCTCAATAACTCCTCATCATCCTGACTCCCAATTTCAATTTGAATTCTTGGTTCTTCAAGTTCTTTACAACTCGGATCTATATCGATCCCGTATATATTTCCTTTTTTAAAATACGATTTCCAACTCCGGAGTGATGCAGCATCTTTTACCCCGATTTCCAATAATGAAATTTTTTTTCCTCGAAATTGATCAAAGTATTTCTCGTAAATATCCAGATAGGATAACCCGGAGAATGAATGATAAACTTTATCAGTTTGGTAAATCTTACCAATCTTTGCTAGAGTGGGAAAGAATCTGCTATTAATTGCTAACAACCCCATATGTATCTGACTTCTGAGTTTTTTATATCGTTTTTCTCCTATAATATTTTTTGTTTTTTGTGTTAGTCTATTTTTCATTGAAAGTTAATCCTTTATACCATCATATATATCTTCCGCTTTTTTATTTGTTTTATATAAAAATTGTTTATGGATTCTTTGCATAAGTTCAAATGGGGATTTACTTATCATCGTGCGGATAATCCTGCGCACTTTCTTCAAAGGATTTTCTTTTTGTTGGTTGGAGGGAATACCAGGAAGGTAGGGTGCTCCAGGCGTGGAAATATGTTCCTTGAAGCGTTCCATATCTTCCTGGCAAAGGGCCCTGCGATGTTGCCAGACTTTTTGACCGTGAACCTGAGCAGGCGATAACCAGCCAGCATATATCATGGTATCCACCATAATAGGATTTGGTATATATTTATGGATTAACAGAGAAATAATGGCTTGGTCATGGCGACCTAATGGGGTAGTACTTTTGATATATTCCTCAACCGACGCGATTTGCAGAGCTTTTTGGACGATATCACCTACAACCCCTTCTTTTCGAAACCCGATGACGCCTCCGTTAAATGTCATTTTGCCATTCCGAAACCCAAAATCGACTCCGCAGCCAATGCAAGCAGCATCGGATGCGGTTTCGCTTAATAAATAATAACTAGGATTAATAAAATATCCCAACCGATCAATTGCATCAAATACATCATTAATGGGTTGCAGTACCACAACACCGGCATCCAACCATAGAATATCCCGGGCCGGAGCGTCGTTCCAGGCCCAGACCTTCCAGGTAAAGTGTTTACGCCAATGAGGCACAAAGGGCGGCACTTTCCTTACCGCAATATGATTTTCAAGAAGGATCGCAAGGATTTCTTCATTCAGCCCCAGGTCATAGACCAGAACGGGTGGGTGTTCGGACCAATTCAGTGTCAGGGAACCCAATAACGCCAAAACGGATGGGCCATAAGATTGTGATGCACCGGTAATAATTAGCTTTTCCTTATTATCTATAAAACTACTCTTTGGATTCAAAGGTATTGATTTCATAAGTTCATCCTTGCTTTGCGATTAATAACTGCCTTTATTTTTATAACTGAAGGGAATAATGTCTTTACAATATTCTTGAACCTGGATAAGAGAGATTTGTAAACATACAGGTATGGATAATATTTAATTTTACGATCGAGCCAGCTGGCATACTTTTGTAAAGCCCGTTTTTCAGTGCCGTTGGTCAACTTTACCCAATTGTTTGTGATAGTAAGTTCTTCTTCCCAAAAAGCCACAGGGAATTTGGTGGTTTTTTGGTTCTCGTGCTTTCGAAAGCAAGCCAGCGCTTCCTCCAGCAAAACGGGGCGATACCCATGATAGGCCAGCCGCCCATAAAGCTCATGATCCATCGCATATTTTAACGATTCATCTACTCCTCCCGCTTCCATCACGGTGCCACGCTTCCAGAAAGAAGAAGGTTGAGGCAAAGCGATCCCTGCGCGTTTTGTGCAGACAAAATCTACCCATCCTGACTTTTTATAGTGACTATCACGACCGGGCGCGGTATACAAGCTTGGCACGAAGCGCCCGGTTTCGATCAATTCCGAATCGGTATAGATTGTCGTCCCAACGATCCATGTGATGGATTCATTTTTTATCGATGCTGTCTCTGCAACTCTAAAAAAAGCCCCCGGTAAATAAACGTCATCGGCATTCAACCAGGCCACCCATTCCCCGGTTGCCTTGGCCAAACCCTTGTTGATTGCATTTGACTGACCTTTATCCGGCTCGCTAACCCAGTAACTGATCCATTTTTCATACCGGCGAATAATGGAGATGGTTTCGTCGGTGCTTCCTCCATCGATAATGAGATATTCCAGGTTGGGATAGTTCTGAAGGATAACCGAACGAATGGTCTCTTCGATGTAATGCCCCTGGTTATAGCTTGGAGTAATGATGCTGATTTTTGGCAAATTCAGCCCCGCCGGGAGCTGCCAATCCTGCTCCTGACTTTCCAATGGCCATCTATTTTTTCCGGCAGGAGGCAAAGGAAATCCGTTAGGAGAATTCATAATATCCTTCTTAAGATCTCGCATATGTGCGATGTCATTCCAGTAAATTGCTCAGGTAGAACAGGTTCATCTTCAGGGTTGGTTCGGGCCATTTTAGCTAAAAAAGGTTCTGATATACACCCATTGGTTACACCGGGGGTTGAACTTGGTTTTATCGCGCCTGGTCTCAAACCAATTAATTCGGGATTCAACCGCTTTAGGGGAAATAGAAGGATCCTGATTAAGAAATGAGGGTTCCAGACTACTCCTTCAGCCCTGCCACCCCGACCGAGCGCATTTATTTGCAAATTTCTCATAACTCATGCTTCAGTTTAGCACAAACAGGCGCGATTAGACATGCCACAAAACTGATCGCCATCCCAACCAATTAAACAAAAATCGAGGAATGACAATTCCATTTCATATCTTTACCACTAAATCCCGGCGAAAGGCATCCTCTTATTCCGGTTACCTCGTTCATTTGGCTAAGTGGCAACAACAATCCTCTCGAAGAAAACAGGAAAAAAAGAAGTACATTTAAGAAATCCGAGAAGATATAAAAATGTTGATAACAAGCCGGAGAATATTATTGAATCAGATTTCGATATAGTTCCAGGGTCTTTCGTGCCGTGCGTTCCCATGAAAACGATTTCGCAAGGTTTGTCCCCCGCGCAATGCGTTCGGAAAATTTAGATTCACTGCAGGCTTGATCGAGATTAAATACCATCTGCTCCAGGTTGCCAGGGTCGTGATATAAAGGAACGTCGCCGGCAATTTCCACGGTCGAGGGAATCCGTGATGCAATTATTGGGCAGCCACAGGACATTGATTCCAGCAATGGAATACCAAAGCCCTCATAAAGCGATGGGTATAAAAAAGCCAATGCCTGATTGTATAAATCTCGTAAAACCAGATCATCCGGGTAAGGAATAAGCCGCACCTTATCCAAAAGATTCAATGCAATTATCTTTTTTGACTCTTCTTCGGTCCAATCTGGCCCAACAGCAACCAGGTCTACATCCCTGTTCTTAGGCCAAATTGAAAAGGCTTGAAGCAACCCTTCAAAATTCTTATATCCAGCCCTGCCACCCACAAAAAGAACAAACGGTTTTCCAAGCCATTTTTGACCTGGCATCTTTTGAAAAACAGGATTACAGCCCAGATGTATCACTTGAATTTTTTCATCCGCCACCCCCAAAAATTTTTTCAGATCCTCTTTAGTGGCCTGTGAAATAGCTATTATCTTATCGGCGCGAGAAATGGCTTTACGTTTTATGGTACGAAAATTTTCAACGTCCTCATCTGAAGAAATATTTTCAAAGCGCTCATAAATCATATCTGCCACGGTAACGACCTGCCAACCGTACCAACGTTTTGGCAATGTATAATACGTGGAATGCCAGATCTGCCCCGCGCCCTGCCCGATCAGTAGCCTGTATATAAAACGATTTGCCCTTGGAACAACGAGGTTCCGCGCCCACCCGGCAGGCAAATAGCTGTTAAGGAAGGAAACATCCCAGTGAAAAATCCGCATATGGACCGGCAACGATTGCAGTAGCTTCCTCTCAGTCAGCAGCAAGATTCGTAAGGAGGTGTCCATGTCACACATACGCGGCAGAATCTCACTGTAAATGCGCGAAATTCCACCACGTGACTGGAGTCGATAGATAATGCCATCCATCACCACTTTCATATCAAATTTTATTCTCTCCACAAATCCTGATTACCAGGATCCAACAATACCAAAAAAAGATCTATCATTAAGATCATAAAACCCCAAAGAAGAATTGTTCTATTGATTGCACCTTGTACCTGCTTGCGCATGGATGGTCTCTTTATAATAACAGATACTCGGCATAATTTCGCTAAAAAGGCATAAAATCCCACCTCCAGCTTTTTGAGCTGAATAAATGGTGCCATCCAGTATTATTCTCATTTTCTCCCCGGAAGTAAAAGCCTCCATATGAGATTATTTTAGGGCACGGTTTGTTTTTGGGAAACTATCTTTTGAACAGCATTTTTAAAATTATTATTAAATTTCTCGGGTGAATATTTTTCTCTTATTGCTGCTGCGGTAAGTATTGCGCGCTGTTCGCAATCATCCACATCCATTTTTGCGGCACGGAGGATTACTTTTCGGATATCAGCAACGTTGTTTAAAGGTAGAAAAATGCCAAAATCTTCAAGATCAATGTTGTCGCTAGTAGATAAAACCGGAATCAGTCCATACCCCATACACTCCAAAGTTGCTCCTGGCTGTCCTTCGGCACAGGTGGCGGAGATCACCCAATTACACTGCATCGCTAAAGCTTCGTATGAAGGAGAACGCATAGGAATTGTTCCATAGATATGAATATTCGTATGTTGTGTCAATTCATCTTTGTATATTTTGGCAAATGCAGGGTCTATGGTTTGGCAGATATGGAGATGCAAATCAGTGCCAGCAAATGCCTCCAGTAAAAGATCAAGACCTTTATGTATGTTACCTCCACCACTAAAGAATAAGAAATGCTGGCGGCCTCGGTCAAAATCCTTATCGGCTAAACCATTAAAGTCGATATGATAAACAGCGTTATTGATTCCGATAACCAGTGGAAACTGCCGGTAGCTTTCAATCGCATTTTGATTGCCCAGGCAGATAATTCCTTCTGCTGTTTGGTTTGCATATTCCTCACTGAACTGTATCGCGCGGTCCGGGGTCAACAAATAACCTCGACGTAAAGCAAGATTATAAATGCGTCTCGCTTCTCGGATATTAAATTCCCGCCAGTAAATGCCAGTTGAAAAATAAATTCGAACCGTTTCTTTTGGTAAAGAACGCGATATATGTTCAAAATTAATGCCACCATGCCCAACATAGATATCGTAATGTTGTTGAGGCAACCACTCCATATCATCCCACGGAACTACATCCACTTCGTAACCCAATTCATTCAAGGCGCGTGGGATATATTGCGCCATGCCAAGATTGCTAAAAACCATTTTGTCTCGTTTTTCTGGTGCAGGAAGCAGAGGCGATACCAGATAAGAAACAAGCGCTTTTTGAGTAGGAGGGCTAGTACAAAACTCTTTGAACCCAAATAATCTGGCAGGTGGTCCCTTCTGGGGTTTCCCTGAGGCCGTCCGCAGGATATTCTTTACACGTTCGCGCAATAAAGCCTTGACAGATTGCATGCCTTTTTCCAGTGTTTATGATACTAATCTTTTTGCCCGATAAACAGATAAGTCCCGTAATGGCACTTCGGATTGCGGCCCAGCTCGCGTGGCATAATCTTCTTAAAAAGTACGGAAAAATACCGGGTTTGCGCATCCAAATACTCGGCATCCATTTTGATAGGATGACCAATATCCGTCCAGGATTCTGGGCAAAGCTGCATGTCTTCAGCATTACTCATATCTTGTCCTAAAAGCCCGGCCGAAAAGCTCGCGTTTTTCGGGGTTTGGGATTACACTCCGCGATAGACCAAATCAGGAGTGAGACATGCTTGGTAAACATTCTGAGCAAGGCAGCCTGTTCGAGGCAGATAAC
>JBEKCT010000012.1:0-38089 GCA_050014715.1 Anaerolineales bacterium
TTTCGACTGATTCGAAGGGGAGGTAGATTGAATAAGATCCTTCGCATCCGAAATGCTTTTGGCATCGGCGGAAAGGGCTGATAAATACGCAGCGCCAAACGGATTAACCATTACGGGCTGGGAAAGCCGGTTTCCATTTGGCATTGTCGTTACCCCCGCAAGGAGCGCCGAACCGGCCTGCGATACGGGGGTTGCCGCGATCATGTTCCCTTTTTCCAGCATCGAAAGCCTTAACCGCATGGGGCCTGTGGTTGCAAATATGATCACAGCAATTATTACCAGGAGCACAGCAACCGCCATCCCGGCAAGAGTAATTCTTTTTAGTTTCATGATTGCATGTATCCTTTCGTTGATCGCGTCTTTACTGAAATTGTTGTAAAGAAGCGCATATTTACTACGCCTTTCTTCTAGTTTGATCAGCGCACGTGCATAAGAAGACCTTTGCGTTGCGCCGAAGGTGCGAACCACCGCTTCATCACAAGAGAGCTCCATATCCCGGTTGGCAAACACATACATGCCCCAGACCAGCGGGTTGAACCAATGAATCCACAGGCTTACCGCGAGCAACCATTTCCATGCCGCATCGAACCGTCGGATGTGGGTAAACTCGTGCGCCAATACAAACTGGATTTGTTTTTCGTCCCTCCAATCCATCACTTTAGGCAACAGAATGACCGGGCGGAAAACCCCGTACGTCAATGGCGCGGTGATCTGATCGAATTGCCTGATCCTAACAGGCCGCATCGTCTTATGCGACCGCAGCCATTCAGCGATAACGGGATTATCGATGGGGAGGGCCGTCTCATATTCCCGTTGGAATCTAATATGGTTGATCAGGAAAATTGATGCACACGAGATCGAGCCCAGGCACCAAAGGATCAAAACAAGATCTACAGGTATCGCCATGGCAGCCGCGGCTTGCCAGGTAGGATTGATCACCTGCTTGATTATCGTAGTCTGTGGTAAAGCAACAACAGTTGTAGAAGATCGTCCTGGTAAAAAGCTGTTCCACTTGTCAAATCCCGCATCCCCGCCAAATGGCGAAATGATGGAAAAGGGGATCAGCAAGCGGCAGATGACAATTCCCCATAGGACCACGAAGGTCACTTTCGGAAGTCGATGAATTGCAAGTGCGCGTAAGATTGCGATTGCAATGATGAGCAGAGAGGCGGCAACGCTCATTTCAAGAAGCATCATATAACAAGCCCTTCTTATTCCAATTCGTTGACAAGCTGTTTGAGCCGTTCGAGTTCCTTTGTTGAGATATTTTTACGTCCTAAAATAGAGGCAATTAACCGATCGGCTGATCCACCGTACATTTTGTTTATAAGTTCTGTGGTTTCGAACTCTTGAGCCTGTTCCCGCGTGATTAGAGCATGACAAACAAAATCAGGGTCAGTCCGCGAAATCGCCCTTTTTGCAAGACATTTTTTTATAACAGTGTAGGTGGTTGTCTTGCTCCACCCAACTTGTTTTCCCAAAACATCGGCTATATGTTTCGCAGTTACATCGCCTTCTTTCCATAAAAGGTCCATGATTTTTAGTTCGGAATCAAACAGTTTTATTTCCATATATCACTCTCTTTCGATAATATTCTATTGCAATAGAATGATTACAGTTTCATTCTACTCTGATAGAATATAACTGTCAAGGGGTTCTCTAAGATTCGGACATTAGATTGGGGATCTTTTCTAAGAAAGATGGAAACCATCTATACTGGTAAAGGCTCACAACCAAAACCAGAGAAAGAAGGTTTCCATGTTCAAGTGTGCCCAGTTCTAGCCATTTATGCATACTCTCTTTGATGATCCGGAAACTGACCTGCCCCTCGAAAACTGATCCAATTTTTATGATAGCATAATAACCAGGAGAGGTTCACTTCCCCTTGGGGGCACCTATTTGTACGGTAGTAAAGTTTTAACAGTTGAATGGGATTAGGCAGTAAGATTATGCCCCTCTAATTATTAGAGGGCATAATTATTTGCTTATAATATATTGGGGAAAGTAAATGTTCTATCCAGCTGCGGGCTGAGCGCTACTAGAAGATTCTTCTTTACGAATATGTTTCTGTAAAATCTCACCTCTTTTAATTCTACTACTTCTGTCATTTGTAGCCTGTAATGCGGCTTTATAGTATTGTGCCTCATCAGTTTCCTCCTTGGCTAGTGTATCTTGATTGTCTACTGCATCAAAGAAACTAATTAAGGACTTAGCTGTATCTGCATTATTTATCTTTTCATGTCGTTTATAAATTGCTGAATGAAGTTCTACTATAGTAGTAAATAAATCTGCTTTTTTCCAGACCCTTGAAGCTTGGGGGAAATTCATATCTTGTATCATTTCCAATATCGAATCAAATTCTCGTTCAACATCCTCCCGGGCAGGAAAATCATCATTGTACCTTTCAAGGAATTCTTCCAATTCATCATCTCTGTTGAAATAAGAACCTAATATTGTAGTAACGATTACCAATGAAAATCTAACATCCTGCATTCTACGAATTTCTTGGGAGCTAAAAATTCGATGCAAATCAAAAAATGGTCTCTGTGAAAGCTCCTCACAAAATATCTTATATTCCCCGGCAAACCTAGAGTTGCGGATTTCCATTGCGTTCAAAGAATAACCTGTTGAGTTAATTCGTAGAAATACCTGCTTTATTAGCTCAATATCTACGCGCCCTAAATCTCGTACAACTACATCATATTGAAGAAAAGCTTCTTTTTCGGCAGTAGATAATTCAGCATATGGTTTTAGAGCTCCATAAAGCGTTAGATCTCTTGATCCTGTAAAGTATTGTTGTAATGTTGTGATTCTTTGTTGGCCATCAACCAATAGTTCAATGGCCTCCCCTGAAGTAACATCAACATCGCCTGCCGCTACATAAATCTCTGGGAATGGATAATTGAGAATAACGGTCTCAATGAACGAAGATTTATCTTTATTATTCCATACGAGTCTTCGCTGAAAATCAGGATGAGGAAGCAATTTTTTATCTCTAAGTGCTGTTAATAACTCTCGAACTTTGCGGTTGGTTGCTGTTGTCTTCATATACTTTTAACCTCATGGTTTTTGCATTCTATAACGCATTTTTCTTGATAGGATTCTAAGAAATTCATTGACTTGTAAAGAGCTCCTCGAATCTTATATGGTCCAAAAACACCTTCTGCAGTTAGTTCACGAAAAAATTCCCACCATTCTTTTGCAATTGGAAAATACTGAGATGATGGCAGTTTATCTGGTCGAATCCAACCAAAAAAAAGATACTTTCGAAATTCTTGTATACCACACCAATTTTCAACACCGATATGATATTTATATACTTCGTACCATATGGAATCAAACAATCGATCATTTACAAAGGCAATATCAATATCAGAAGTTTCACTAAATGGTTGATATCTTTTGCCAGGGGCGATAGAAAAGCCCAATTTTGCAGAACCAACAACTAACACTTGTGTATGATGAACTTGATATTTTGCTGCGATTCTTTGCTTAAGGTCAATATATGCTCTTTCATTTAGTGCGTAACAAATTCCTGATGTGATAAATCGTTGTACCATATCAAGTACTTCTCGATTTTTCACCTCTGCTCTGAATTCGGCAATCTTTTCTTCAATGACTTGGTTCATATCTATTTCGTTATCTTACTAGCATATATGCAAAATGCAAATGAGCCAATAGGAAACTTTGATAATTCCAGAATCGATTATTCTTTTAAGAACCATTATAACGAATTGTTGCTATAATAATATAGTAGTTTCGATTATCAGAATTGGAGGGTTCACAATGGCTGAGCAAACTATCATTTGCCCGAATTGCGGGAAACGTATTCCGGTTTCAAAAGCTTTGGCGGATCAGATTGAGTCGGAATTACGAAAAGATTTCGATACTGAATTAAAACAGCGCGAAGAAGAAGTAAAATCGGCCTCGGAAAAGCGTTATTCGATAGAAATTGCTCGACGAGAAAAGCAAATTCGCAATGAAGCTATGCAAGAAGCAAATGTCGAATTGATTGGATTACGCAAAGACTTGGCAGAAGCACAAAAACGCGAAAAAACGTCGCAGTTTGATTTTGAAAAGAAGGTCGAAGAAGAGAGAAAGAAGCTAGAGCAAGAAACGACAGTCAAATTGATTGGGTTACGCCAAGAATTGGCAGAAGCTCAAAAACGCGAAAAAAAGTCTCAAGATGATTTTGAAAGTAAGTTAGAAGTGGAAAGAAAGAAACTAGAACAAAAGAGTCGTCAAGAGGCTCAAGCCGAAGTTATTGTAAAAATGGCTGACTTGGAAAAGCAAATCCGGGAAAAGAATGAAAAAATAAAAGAAGCTGAAGAAAACGAACTTGAGGTAAAGAAACTTAAATTTAAGCTCGCTGCGCGAGAAAAGAAATTTGATACAGAAATAGCTCAGAAGGTAAAGAAAGCTATCGAAAAAACAGAAGAAGATGTATCAAAACGTATTGAAAGCGATTATCGTATTAGAGAATTGCAACTTGAAAAGAAACTAAGCGATGCAAAGAATAAAGCTGCAGAGTTAAAGAGGAAACTTGATCAAAGTTCACAACAAGCTCAGGGTGAAGTGATTGAGCTGGAACTTGAATCTGCGTTGAAAAATGCTTTCCCTGAAGATGAAATTTTGCCCATAGAGAAAGGCCAGGCAGGTGCAGATATTATACAAAATGTCAGAACTCCAAATGGTCAGCTTTGTGGCACCATTATTTGGGAAACAAAGAATACAAAAAATTGGAGCAAAACTTGGTTAAGCAAATTACGCAGCGATCAAAGAAAAATTAAAGCCGATGTGGCTGTTTTAGTTACGATAGCTTTACCAAAAGAAGTAAAGCAGTTTGCGCTAGTAGAAGGGATATGGGTTGCTGAATATAGTTTAGCTTTGGGTGTTGCAAGTGCTCTAAGAGCTACTATTATTCAAGTCGCAATGGTAAAACAAACTGTTAAAGGTAAGCATGAAACGTTACAACTTTTATATGACTATCTTTCCAGTTTAGAATTTAGGCATCGAATAGAAGCAATGGTAGAGTCTTTTCAAGGAATGCGAGATGATTTAAACAAAGAGCGTCAAATGATGGAAAAACAATGGGCAAAAAGAGATAAGCAAATAGAGCTTGTGGTTCAAAATGTATCTGGTATGTATGGCGATATGCATGCGATTGTAGGACAAGCTTTACCTAAAATTAGGAAACTGGAACTACCGGAATTACAAACAGGGCAATCAGGGGCCGAGAGTCAAGATTAGCGAATATCAAGAATATAGAAAGAATAATGCCTGTTTTACTAGGCATTATTCTTAAGTGAGTTTAAATTCAAGTAGACAGAATTATTTCACGTATTGATTAAGTTTAACGCCTTGCTGGACATTTCAGAAAATCATAATATTCTCTAAAAAAATAGCATGAATTCGAATTGAATTTGATGCATTAATTCTGTCAATCTGACTTATCGAAGTTCACTAATAATTAGAGGTTCCCTGCTAAAGATCAATTTAATTTGCGTGTTTATGGGCTTAGTTATATTGAACGTGCAGTTTTTGACCATGGAAGATTAGCGATAACCAGAAAATAGAAGAGAACGACCTGGTAGATGTAAGCTTGTAGTAAGAAGTATTTATATCCTATTCTGGTTTGAATTTGTCCTTTAATAATTGCAACTTATTTTTTACGCCAACCTTTGGATTGTACTTGAGTGCTAGTTCATAATTATTAACCGCATTCCCGAAGTCCTGAAGTCTTTCATATATTTCCCCAATTTTCCTGTAAGTTTGGGCGCGAAAAAAAGGGGAATCCTTTAATCGTTCTACAGCTAGAATATAAAGACTTAAGGCATTATTATCAACACTTTCAAATTCCGAGTTATTTGTTGAGGATAATGATCCTTCTGCAAGTTTAATGAGATCGAAACCAGTTCCATATTGAATTCGATCCTGATACCATTTTTCTTCATCCAAAAATTCCCCATTTAATAATGAATATTTGAATTTCCTGCTATCTTCGTAAACAAGATATATCGCGTTATTTTCAATGTCAAATTCAAACGAGTTAGCTATCCAAGTCTCTGGTACTTTTTGCCAAAGTAATTTTCCAGATTCTAGATCGAATAAGGCCATGGTATGACTATCGGTTGTATCGCTTCTAGCAAGTTGAAAGACAGCATATTGCCCATTATATGATAAACCATTATTATGCAAATTTGCAGAGAAAAGGTGTTGGACAATCCTTTTACCAGAACATGTATATGCTAGAAAGTTAGATTTAAGGCCTCCTCCAGTTTTTAAATCGTTAATAATAAATATTCCATTGTTTGCGACTTTTCCCCTATCAGGTCGTTCTAACTCATCTTGGAATATTACTTTTCCATCTTCTAGGAGAACAATTTTTCCGTTATTCCAATACTCCCAATCCTTTTCAATTTTGTTATCAAATTCCCCTTCAGCAACGATAATTTGAGCTTCCGATTCTAATTGATTCATTTCATGAATTTTATGGATTGTTAATTCGGCAGACTCTTGTACATTCTTTGTAAGAGCATCTATAAATATATGTTTCCACTTCATTTTGATTCTCTTATCAAGTTCCATATTTACAATCTTGAAAAATTTATCTATCCAATCATTATCACGAACCTCAAAAATATTTTCTTTTACTACTTTAATGAATCTTTCCTTCCATTCGGGAGATCCATTATCCACAATAGCTTTCTCAATAATCTTGATGAAAATATCTTTTCCTTCGATATCAATGCTTTCGTCACTAAGATTTTCATCATAGGAAAAAAATCCATCTTTCCACGCAATAATATATTTGCCATTCTTTGATTTGGAGAAGGAACCACTAAAACCAATTGAGTTTATGTATATGTAATATTCTGAAATTTCTATGTCTCCCAAGTCCATTATGGGTTTGTTAGTATCCATTTAGATAATTCCTCTAAGAATAAAAAAGTGGTCAAGAAATGGCGAAACCTAATGAAATATAAATTTAATCTGGCAAATGAGAGAAGTATGTTCTCATATGTGGTTTTATATTAATCAAATTTTAATTAAACAAGGGGATCATTTTTTGAAGATGCTAAATAAAAGGGATGCTATGGAAATTAAGAAAGAGAAAGCTGAAATAGCGATAGGTACCCAATATTTTCTTTCTTTATCTATTAAATCAGATAGGATTGTTGCAATAAGCGGAAAGTTTATAGTATCTGCATCTAAACTTTCTGTCTTATTAATATTGAATAAGTTAACCCTAGAACTATCGTTATATTTAAAACCGTATTTAGAATCTAAGTTGATAAGTCGCCCTACAATAATATCTGGATCAACATTAAGTTCCTTAGAAATACTCTGGAAATCAATTTTAATATAATACTTGTTCTTAATCCGGGGAAAATTCTCATCAAATGATATAAAGGTTTGGTAGTAATCTTCATATATTCTTTTTAGTATCTTTAGATCTGATGGTATTTGCTTCATCCCGCTAATCCTCTAGAAATTGTTGAAAGAAAAAATACAATCAATTATTCTTCTTATGCCTCTGTTCAATTATCTCTTGAAGTTTAGCTTCGTTTTCTTTTTCCGAGATTGTTAAATCTACCGCATCCCAAAGCGTTTTCGTGGGGTCAAAATCAGATAATACTTCAACCTGGTGAATAGCTACGCGCTGTAATTGTTCATCCCAGATTTTACGAAAGTGAATCAATAGCTCAGATTCGAGTGAGGTTAGTTCTTCCTGTTTAATCTCTTTATAAACGAACGACGGGAAAAAATAACTTAGAGGTTTTTCGAGTTTGTGAGCTAAGTCGGCTAATGTAAATGCGTCTGGTTCCGTTTTACCATTTTCCATATCTGATAATGTTGCACGACGTATATTTATGAGATTTGCTAGATCAACCTGACTAACCCCTTTATCTTCGCGGGCTTTTCTAATTGCGTCCCCTAAATGCCTAGTGAATTTATTAGGGCGGGTACCCTTTTCAAGAGTCATAATAGGTATTCCCATGTCTTGACAAGATTGTGCGATATTCGTACAATAATATACTATATCCGCACAATACATTGTTTGTCTATCTCCTTCACATGATACTGTGTTCTTAGGTTCTTTACAAGTGCAGCCCACCGCCCGTACCTAATCTAAGCCGCCCGTATGCAGCCGTGTTACTGCTTGAGCAAGGAATTTGTCAAGGCTGATGAGCGTAGCGGCGCAAGCCAGGAAGCCTTGACAATGGGAGCGAAAGCAGTAGGCTGCGGGCGTACGGGCGGCAAATGGAAATTGAAATAAAGGAATATATTAAATGGATGAAAAGGTAATAAAAGCAAAGAGCGGTTTATATGGGAGAGTGAATATTACTCTGCCTTTACCTGTTAAAGTTTCCTTGTTTGATATGCAGAAAAAAACAGGGATGAAAAAGGCTGAGTTTTTAAGGTTGGCTCTTACTACTGGCTTAATAGAGCTATCAAAAGGTTTTTCAGGAAGTGAGATCAATACAAGTCAAAATAGGTCTCAGGGGGGTGCCCTAGGGGGAACCCGTGAGGGGGGTGCTTAGGGGGGAGCCTGAGACTTAATCATCAGGGCTTGTCTTAATTACAACAAAGTTTAGACATAGTGAGGTGAAAAACATATCGTCCATTTACGGTTATTTATAACCACGGTCTTAAGAAGGTAATGGTATTAGACGTTTTCAAGGTTCGATATAACCGAATGAGAAGACGAATTTCTGATTGGGTTAAAACTGTGAAAACATTGTCTGAATACAAATTCATTATGATTACTTTGACCTATGCGCCTGAGTATGATTGGGAAGCTAATCATATAAGAGAGTTTATGCTTTCCCTTAAGAAGCTATTAGGCAATAATCTGTTAGCTTATGCGTGGGTTGCAGAATTGCAAAAAAGAGGAACAGTTCATTATCACATTATCATAGCTGTTCCACTTGATGTAATGATAGGAGATGATTTACCTTATCCGGATGAGGTAGGATTGTGGCTATATGGCTCTACTACGACGGAGTATGCAAGAACTCCATTCTATCTAATTAAGTATCTTGGGAAAGAATATCAGAAGGATTTTTCAAGATTTCCAAAAGGAATAAGAGTGTTTGGGGTCTATATACGTGATAAGTCATTAAAGCAGTTATTAAGATTTAGATCATTGAAGGATTATCAAAAAGAGATCGTTGATAATTATGGATGGGGAGAATTAAATTACCATATGGCTGTAAGAAAGCTATCTCAAATAACCGACGGGGAAAATTGGGAACTATGCTCGTTTGAAAAAGATAAAAAATCAGCAGTTAAGCAAGCTAAATGGTTTGAAGAAGATGGTTATAAGTGGAAGGGGCGAAAAATGTTCGTAGAGGAAGAAATCTAGTGAAGAGGAGAAGCGACTACATCGAAGAAATTAAGAGAAATAACCCTTGATGAGAGATCGGGGAATAAGTATCTTGACCTTATAACTGTTCAGAAAATAGCGAAAAGTTCTATTGCTGAAGCTTTAGCCTCGACTATTAATGAGTTACTTGAAAAAGGAATATTAATCATTAAGGACGGTAAGATAATTCCTAACCCTAAGATAGCAATAGTTGAAAGAGAATCATTGCCTGTTCATCTGGATTAAAAAGAGCCGTATGAACTAAAAGTTTAGGAGCTATACAAAGAGGTTGTCTATGGCAGATTACATCCTTCCACCAAATTCACTATTACCGGGGTCTGTTGTTTGGGCATACTTAAGGGATTCTGGAGGTGATGCACAAGAGCAAAGCGTACCACAACAGAAAACGGAGATTAATGATTACTGTAAACGTCATGGGCTTATATTAGCAATGGTTTTTATGGATGTAGCAAAAAGTGGGGGTAGCACTGTAGGGAGAGATTCTTTCAATGATATGATTGATTTATGTGGGGATAAAGAATCTAAACCTTCGGGATTATTACTCTGGAATTTTGCGCGATTTGCAAGAGACTTAGATGATTCAAGTTATTTCAAAGCTCTAGTACGTAAGCAGGGGATTGTTATTCATTCTTTGACTGATCCAATACCTGAGGGACACTACGGGCGGGTTGTTGAAACCATTATTGACATTGCTAACGAGGAAAAAAGACACCAAACATCTAGAGACGTGAAACGAGCACTAGCAGCTTTGGTAAAACAGGGGTTTTCGTCTGGTGGTTTTCCACCACGCGGTTATATTGCTGAAAAGGTAATAATTGGCATGAAACGCGATGGAAAACCAAGGATTGTTAGCCGATGGGTGCCTGATCCTGAATTATGGGATTTAATAAAGTTGGCTTGGAAGATGCGGGCTGAAGGGAAATCGTATACAGAAATAACTATCGCGACGGGCAGGAAAATATATAAATCTCGAAATTGCTGGCCGACCTTTTTCTGTAACAAGACATATTTAGGAATTGGAAAATGTGGGGATCTTGAAATACAAAATCACCATGAAGCTGCAATTTCTTTAGAGACTTGGGAAGCAGCACAAGAAGTTAAGGAAGCTAATCCATGGTATGGGAAAACAGGACATCCATTACATCCACGTCGTAAAGCAATTCCATCATTACTTTCAGGCTTAGCTGTTTGTATTCATTGTGGTACTGCAATAATTCATCATAAAGGGGATATAGGAAGGAATTGGCCTTATTACATTTGCGGGAAGGTAGATCGGCAAAGGGCTGAGAGAGTATGTGAGGCTAGACGAATAAATGCTAAGAAAGTCGATCAAGTGATTTTACAAACGGTATTAGAACGTATTCTAACGCCTAATTATTTTCAAGAGTTGATGGAGGAAACAAGAAATTTGCTTGAAAATACAGATTCAATCGACAATAATATTAGCCAAAAGCAAAAGGAATTAAATGAAACAGAGAGAGCGATTAATAACCTACTTGACCTGGCTGAATCATTTGGTTCAGGGGCTGCTGTTGAAAGATTGAAGCAGAGAGAATCTGAAAGAGCGATACTTATTTTGGAGATAAAACAGTTAGAATCTAAAAAGGCTGCTTCTATACTTGAAATTACACCTGATGCGATCCAAGTAATAATAGCAGCATGGCGTGGTGAAATTGATCAGGCTAAAAATATTGGTGATGTGAATAAATTGAAAGATATTATTTCAAAATTTGTGGAAAAGATCGAACTAGGTTATAAGCACGCCAATATTTGGTACACATATCCTATAGAGAATAATATACCCTTTATCTCGTACCCCCTTGGGACTACGAACCGCTGTTGGCCTCCCGGTAATCTATTTGTGAAACCAAGGTTGCATATGAAAATCGATATTTCCAGGTCAATTGCCCGGAAGCTGCCCTTCCCTGGATCAAGGACTTTCCGTTGAGGTCGATGGTGGCCATTCGGTTCCTCCTGAGGGGATTTTTTGTGGATAAGTGTAATTATGCCTAACCTGCTGTACTCATCGTACATCTGGCAGGTGGCAATCTGCAATCAGCGACCGCCATTTGCTTGGCCTCCGCCAGGCAGGGAAAAGCTAAGAACCTATCCAAAAATGCACAGGAAATCGCATATTATTATTCTCGAATAGAAACTAAGAACCCCTAACAAAATCTACTTCCCCTGCCATACCTGGCGGCGAGGACGCCGCCCAAAGCGAGGTTTTGTTAGGCACCCTAAGCAAATTATTTTCTGTTCCGCTCAGTGAAAGCCAGGTTAATTCCCACAATCCCTATCACGATGACCAGGATCCCGACGATCATCCAGGCGGTGGCATGTACCCCGATCCAGAAGGCGATCATGCCTCCCACGAACAGCCAGAGGATGTTCATAAATAAAGTCATTCCAAATTTAGCCTGCATTTAGCTCTCCTTCTTCCCAGCATGGTCTGGATGGAAAAATAACTCCAGAGACATGTTCGGGAGAATTTTAATCGAGGATCGCGCTCAAACATTGTTCTTGGCCTGGTGAAAGAACCAGCGCTTGACCATTTCAGCCGAAAGGAAATACAGCACCACGATCCCAAAAATGATTAGTAGATACGGGAGCGACAGCGGCACAAAACCAAGCAATCCAGCCACCGGTGAATAGGGCAGAAACATTGTGACCAGCATGACCGCTCCGGTGACCGCCAGCATGACGCGGCTGGGGCGACTTTGTGTGAATGGCAGGCGTGTGCGCACTGCAAAGACCACCACTCCCGCCGAAAGGATCGACTCAATAAACCAGCCGGTCTGGAAACTTTGTTGGTTGGCTTTCATGAACCACAACAATACTCCAAACGTGGCGTAGTCGAAAACCGAACTAAGCGGGCCAAAGATCAGCATAAAACGACGGATGAATTTGATATCCATGCGATGCGGACGTTCGACGAACACATCATCCACGCGATCACTGGCGATGGCCATTTCTGGCAGATCGGTCAGGAAGTTGATCAGCAGGATCTGTTTGGGCAGCATCGGCAGGAACGGCAGGAACAGGGAAGCGCCGGCCATGCTGAACATGGTACCAAAGTTCGCGCTGGTTGCCATGTAGACATACTTGAGCGTGTTGGCAAAAGTTTTTCGTCCCTGTACAATGCCTTCGCGCAGCACATCCAAGTCCTGTTTGAGCAGCACCAGGTCGGCGGCTTCCTTGGCCACATCCACGGCGTTCGCCACCGAGATGCCCACGTCCGCACTGTGCAACGAGGGCGCATCGTTAATCCCGTCACCCATGTACCCCACCACGTGGCCGTGCTTCTTGAGCGCCAGAATGATGCGTTCCTTCTGGTTGGGATCCACCCCGGCAAAGATGGTGGTTTGCTCCACCGCATGCCAGAGCGCCTCATCGTGCATGTCATCCAGCTCGGCACCGGTCAAAACCTGCGCGTCACCCAGTCCCACCGCCTGCCCGGTATGGCGCGCCACCAATTTATTGTCTCCCGTAATTACTTTAAGACTTACCCCCAACTTCTCCAGTGCCTGGATGGTTTCCTGCACTCCTGGCTTGGGCGGATCAAGGAACAACAGGAAACCGGCAAACGTCATGCCGGTCTCGCCTGTTTTGGGAAAGGGATGTACCTGACCGGGGACAGGTTTAACCGCCAGCCCCAGCACACGGTAGCCCTGGGCGCTCCAGGTCTCGTACCTTGCCTGGATCCCGGCCAGCTGACCGGGATCGAGAACTTTTTGCTCGCCACCCACCTGAATCTGTGAACACGCCGCCAGGATATTTTCCAGCGAGCCTTTGGTGATCATGGTTGGCGGAATGCCATTCTTCTCTACAACCATAGTCAGGCGTTTGCGAACAAAGTCATACGGGATTTCATCCAATTTGGCGTAATCATCAGCGCCCTGGGCTCCTTTTTTGACAATCGCTTCATCCAATGGATTGGGCAGCCCCGTCTGCATTTTCGCATTCAGGAACGCATACAAACCTACTTGATCAGACGGCTCTCCGTTTACATCCAGCGTGCCATCCAAATGCACCACGCCCTCCGTCAGCGTGCCGGTCTTGTCGGTGCAAAGGATATCCATGCTGCCGAAATTCTCGATCGATTCCAGCCGCCGCACGATCACGCCGTGTTTCGCCATATCCTGCGAGCCTTTTGACAGATTTATGTTTATGATGGCGGGCAGGAGTTGCGGCGTCAACCCAACTGCCAGTGCAATCGAAAAGAGCAAAGAATCAAGTACTGGCTTATGTAAAAACACATTGAAGAAGAAAATACTCAGCACAAGTACGAACATGACTTCGGTGAGAAAAAAGCCCAATTTACGGATGCCGCGTTCGAACTCGGTCTCCGGCGGGCGCAGGGTCAGTTTGTTGGCAATCTGACCGAAGGCAGTCTTCAGCCCAGTTTCGACAACCAACACTTTGGCGTTGCCGCTGCTTACATTTGTCCCCATGAAAACTACATTAGTCCGGTCAGCCAGCCCGGCGCTTTCGGGGAGGATACCCGGCATTTTCTCCACCGGAAAGGTTTCGCCGGTCAGCACGGCCTGGTTCACAAAGAAATCTCTGGCCTCGATTACCAGCCCGTCCGCCGGGATCAGGCTTCCGGCCGAGAGCAGCGTCACATCCCCGGGAACCACTGCATCGGTCGGGATCGATACAGTTTCCCCATCTCGGATGACATCCGTCTTGAACGAGACCTGTTCCTTTAACTTCTCGGCGGCGTTGTTGGCATTGTATTCCTGGAAAAAGCTGAGCAGGGCACTGCCCATCACGATCAGCAGGATGATGACAGCATCCGCCCAATCCTGGAGAAAAGCCGAGATCAAGGTGGCGGCTATCAGGATGAGGACGATCGGGCTTTTAAATTGGTTGATGAATAATCCCAACGGTGTGACCCGCTTTTTGGATTGAGTACTGTTCGGGCCGACCCGCCGCAGGATTTCCTGCGCGTCCTTTTCGCTCAGTCCTGCCGTGGACGAGTTAACGCTTTGGGCAATCTCATTTACACCTTTCGACCAAAAAGGAAAAGTTGCCATAGGTTCATTCCAATCGTGTCATCTGATTATACGATGTACTTCCTCCATTCTAACTCGCGTTACAGCGCAACGCTTGAAATCGAGTAGTTCTACCGGGAATCTAACCAATTAATAACCCTCTTTCCACACCCAGGAAGATATCCTGAAGGTAAACGTGCGGAAGAGAGGATGGAGAAAACCGAAAAATTCTACTTTATTAATGAGAAAGGATTTCCGTACCAAAATCAAGTTCATATTCTTGTAATAGAAGAAATCCGTGCTATTATATATATTACATTCGTCTACATTGTAAGGAAATTGAGACGAGATTATGAAGTGATCTTTGCTGACTAGCTGGAATGCTACGGAGCCATAAATGTCAATTATTTCAAACTTCCTGGAGGTGAAAAATGAAACTTAGTAAACCAAAGATGACCACATTTTGGATAGCCGTGGTGGTTGCAGTAATCGGTTTAATCCTTTATGTATTGAAGTTCCATCAAACCGTAGCTTTCCTGCTGGAATTGGTCGCATTTCTGATTCTCGCGGCAGGCAACCTGTTTGATAGTTTGTAAAAAGTAAAAGGAAGGTACAGGCAGTAAATCGGTCGGCTCCGCGATGATGCTGACCTGTACCTTCGTTTTTACCACTCTCATCTTTTGAAAAGTAATAATGGCATGACCTGATCCTACCCCCGAATTAAGAAAAGGATCACGCCCCAATATCGGAGCGTGATCCTTTTCCATTAAGCATTCGATTCTCTTATCCAGGTTAAGGTGTCGCTTCGCTCTGGACGGTTTGCTGCAAGTTGTTCAGGCTTTGATCGGCATCATTCGCACTCTTATTTACATCATTCATGCTTTGGTCGCCAGTGCTGCTGGGTGTGGAGACATCTATGGCCTGTAGCGTGGTTTGCATGTTGTTCAGGGCCCGATCTGCATCGTTAGCGGATTGATCAAGGGCTGCGCTTGTTGGGGTTGATTGGGCTTGCGGCTGATTGGAAGCTGATGTTTGCTGGGCCTGCGGCTGGCTGGAAGTCAGGGGTGGTTGGCCGGAATTGGTTCCATTGTTTGACGAGCAACCGGACAGCATGAGACTTATTCCAACAAATATGACCAGACCGAAAAGGAATGCTTTCTTCATGTTCAGACCATTCCTTTAGCCACTGGTTGGGGTCGAGACAGGGACTGCGGTGGGTTGGTTGCTTTTCCGCCACTGGTCTATGGCGTTGCGCAGGTCCGTGCTTGCCTGTAAAAGCGTGGTGCGGGCGTCTGACAGGGACTGGTGCGCATCCTTCACGGTCTCGCTTGCGGATGTTTGATCGGTCACGTTGCCGCTGCCATCGAAACCGTTATGGGCGGAGAGGATCCCGGCTGCGGTGGTATTGGATGCATTGGCCGTGGCGATCTCCGAATGGAAGGTGGCCAGGGCGGTTGACAGGGCGGAGGTATCCTTTCCTTTGGCCTGGGCCTGGCTGATCAGATTCTGTACCTTCGTCACCACGTCGCTGGTCTTGCCCAGGTTGGCCTGCTGGGTGGTAAGCCATTTCTGCTCGTTCTGATAGTCCTTCTGCAAATTCTGATCCTGTAATTTGTCCTTGTTGGCTTCCTGCCAGGCCCGCAGGGCGCTATGGATATCGCTGACGGCCTGCACGAGGGTAGTGCGGGCATCCTGCAAATTCTGTCTGGCATCCAGGACGGTCTGGCGGGCGGCGGCTGGATCGGTTACGTTGCCGCTGCCGTCGAAACCGTTATGGGCGGAGAGGATCCCCGCCGCGCTGGTATTGGAGGAAGTGGCCGTGGCAACCTGGGTCTGGAAGGTGGCCAGGGCGGTTGACAGCGCCGAAGTGTCCAATCCCTTGGCCTGCGCCTTGCTGATCAGATCCTGGATCTTGCTGACCACATTGGCGGTATTCGCCAGGTGGGTCTGCTGTTGTTTAAGCGCCTGCTGCTCGCGCTGGAAGGCCTGGCTCAGCTGCGCCGACCTTGTGCCGGGGGTCGCGGCCGGACCGCCGGCCGCGGCCAGGACCGTTCCGGAGGGGATCGTGAAGATTAGGCTGAAAACGACCGCCGCCACAACCAGGGCCATGATCCACCGATTGACCGACGATAATGCTTTGGTAACTTTTCTCATTTTATATCTCCTTTATTGTTTTTTATTGTACGATATTCTACATTCTAACGGTCGTATGTAAAATCTTCTTTACCTGCTTGTAAACTCTTTGTAAATAGAACTTGGCCGGATTTCTATAGATCCAGCTGGCGCCAGGAATAAAGTAAACCCTGCTATGAGTGTGATTGGGAATGCGAGAACTACATCAAAGAAGCCAAGAACGCTATGGCAATTGGACACCTGTTACTCCAATCATTTTGGGCCAATGAAGCGATTTTTCCGTTGATGATGCTGGCTTACAATTTGTTATTGCTGTTCAAGTTTGACTTTCTGGCCATTTTAGAATTCAGGCAGCAAATCAAGGCTTTTCGCCCGAATTATGTTTTTCTGGCGGGGAAGATTATCAGATCAGCCAGATATATGGTGATGAAGCTCCCGTCAAAATATACAGATAAAGATGTGTATGAAAAATGTCTGGCATAATTATCGATCTAAAATATCCAAAACTGTTATTAATTAATCGGGAGTGATTATGTTTCAAAACGCTGAAACATCCCCATCGCAAAGCAGTAGAGGATTCAGTTTTGAGAAATTATTGGCAATAAATTCTGCAAAAAGAAAAAAATTATGCTATATTTAAAAATGTGCAGCCTAAGATTTCATTCGGTTTGAGTGAAAAAGAAGGCAAAATTATTTTGACGTGGAATTTCAAAATCACTTTTCAGGAAGAAGCGGATGCCATCCGAAAAAGTTCACCTTACCAAGGAGCAAGAAACCCTGCTTGGCACGCTCTATTGCAGGGTGCTGGATAGTCGCTCCAAGAACCCGATTCTAAACGACAAGTCAGCCGAGGAGATCGTCCGCCACCTCGATTACGATTTCCAAAAGTTAAAGATCCAGAGGGACGACATCCTCAACACCGTGATTCGAGCGAAACAACTCGATCTGTGGACGAATGACTATCTCGCCAATCATTCCGAGGCGACCGTGCTCCATCTGGGCTGTGGATTGGATAGCCGGGTAGATCGGGTTGCCCGATCAAAGAATGTCCATTGGTATGATCTTGACTATCCCGAAGTCATCGAGTTGCGCCGGCATTTCTACCCACCACGCGACGGGTATTTCATGATCGGGACTTCCGTGACGGACCTCACCTTTCTGAATAAGGTCCAGGGATCCGGACCCGTGCTGATCATTGCCGAGGGGCTGTTGATGTACCTGTCGGAACACGTGGTTGAGGAATTGCTGCGACGACTGACCACCCACTTTCAGAGTGGCCAGTTGGCATTTGACGTATGGAGCCGGCTAGCCGCGCGGATATCGTTGTTTAATCCCCCCTTCGGCGTGACTGGCGTGAAGGGAGGCTGGGGGATTGACGACCTACGAACGATCGAGGAATGGGTCCCGCAACTCCAGCTTGTCAGAGAAATAGCCTGGACCGAAGCAATAGAAAGAGAAAGCGACAAGATCTCCCTGGGGTTCCGGATCGTGTTCGGTATGGTGAACCGTGTCCCCTCCTTGCGAAGAATGGCTCGATTTCTGCTCTATCGGTTCTAGCGGGAGCAGGTCGGAAACGTCACAACAAAAATTGCATGGTAATCCTGAGTATAGCCAGGTGAATTCTTTGTAATTGAGTCTGATTTTAGGAATTGCAAACGATCTCTTCAGCACTTGCAGAAGGGGTCGTTTGTTGGGTGAGATGCTTACCAGGTGGAAATGATTTAGTACATAATACAATATTACGGAATCATTAGTTTAGCAATACATAGAGAATTTCCGTCCCCGTTTAGAGGCCCACCACGTAGCCTATCCGGTAATAGTCACCCTGTTACTCTTATAACCATGTTGATCTGCGTCCATTCTAGTGGCAATTTCCTGTGGTATTATCCAAGAAAAAAGCAAAGTTATGGAAATTCTTAAATGCCTACTGTACTGGCAATCATCTTTGGATTAGTATAAGGCTTAACTGAATTTATACCTATATTATGCTCTGCTCACCTGATGATAGAACCCTGGCTGTTTGGGTTGAACGATCTGGTTGGTAAACCAATTGAAGAGGTTATATTCTGTGGAACCAACAAAAGAAATACACCGTACCACGGGGATTGATTTGACCGAACATGAGATCATTACCCGCCAACGCTTTAATGCATATATTCCAATAATCCTCTCAATAATCGCACTGTTGATCGCTGCAGATGTGGATGTTCATTTCTATAATCCCGGAGTGGACGCTTACCAGTGCTACGCCACGGCTTTTTGGTTTGGGGCTAAATTAACGCAACTTTTGCCAGTTTCCCAATGTCAGTTTATCCCGCAAGTCGCTCAATTTCATACCCTGCCATTGGAATATCCGCCACTGTCACTGCTTATTTTCTCATTGCCCCTGCTGGCTCCATCGGCCGATTACCCGATCGTCTTTGCGCTGTGCATGGCACTGACGGCTTTTTTTATTTACTGGCTGCTCTTGCGGGAGGCACCGCGGCGTGCCGGTACCGTCTTTGCCGTCTGCCTCCTGGTCGGTTGCCTGGCCACCGCCTTTGCCCGCTTCGACCTGGTGCCGGCAGCCCTGACCTTGCTGTGTCTGATTCTGGCGGAGCGCCGGCACTGGACTCTGGCCTATGTTTCGTTGGCCCTGGGTGTGTTGATAAAACTGTATCCCATCGTGCTATTTCCGCTGGTATTTCTGGCTGAACAACGCCAGGAAGCCGGTATGTTCCTGCCAGATGTTTCTTTCACGCTGAAAACTCTCCCAACTGTTTTACAGCGTTCCTTCCGAAATATGCGGCACGCTCGCTGGAAAAACACACTCCTGTTCATCGGTCTGGTATTAGGGGTGACCGCCTTTTTTGGGATATTTATTTCAAAAGGCGCTTTCAGCTGGCTTTCCTATGTGGATTCTCGTCCATTTCAGGTGGAATCAACCGGAAGCGCACTATTATGGCTGGCATCCTTCCTGGGTGTTCCGGTTGCGTGGAATAACACTTTTGGTTCTTTCAATGCTATCAGCCCCCTCGCCGGCGTAATTACTCAAGGGTTTATCGGCCTGTTTTGTGTGGGTTATATCTATATTTTGATCCAGCAAAGGAAAGGACACATGAATCTTGCCCAGGCTTCCCTGGCTGCCTTGTTGGTGCTGGTCGCCACAAGCAAGATCTTCAGCCCCCAGTATCTTCTTTGGCTGATCCCGCTGTTGGCGTACACGGCAGCGGAAAACAGGAGGGTGTTACTTTACTGGGGCGGAATTTCGGTTTTAACAACGCTTATTTTCCCGATCTACTACATGGTAATCCCGGTCATCATTAATTCAGCCCTGGTCCCGGGTTTCCTGCCAGTGATCCTGCTCCGGGATGGATTGTTCGTGCTGCTGACACTGGCTTACCTTTTTAACTTCCTGAACTTGCGTTACACAGTCCAGCCAATTAATTGGCCCGCAAATAGATCCTTAAATCCAGGCATAACGGAAGGTTACCCACAGGATAAACCAGGCTGCCAGGATCGTGCCGCGCAAGGTGCCGCTGACCTTTGAATGTCCGGACCGGCGGCTCTGGTAGCTGACCGGCACTTCGACCATCCGCACTCCTCTTCGAGCGGCTTTCACCACCATCTCGGTTGGCCAGCCGTAGGTCATTTCCTTCATTGCAAATTCCATCAAGATCTGCCAACGGATGGCGCGATAAGGGCCCAGGTCTGTAATGGAGAGACCGTAAATTCCATTCATTAAACGGGATACCAGCCAGTTCCCGAAACGCTGATGGAAAGGCATTGCCCCGGGTGCGATATGGCCCAATTCACGCGAACCAAGCACAAGGTCAGCTTTCCCCCCCAATATCGGTGCAAGCAGCACAGGCAGTTCAGCTGGCGAAAAACTATGATCACCGTCCAAGAATAACACCACCTCCACCTGCTTGGCTGCCGCCAGCCCCGCCGCGCAAGCATATCCATAACCTCTTCTGGGTTCGAAGACCACCTCGGCGCCTGCCCTGCGTGCTTCACGGGAGGTGGAGTCGCTCGAGTTGTTATCCACCACAATTACATCGACAGGCGCAGTGGCAAGCACTTCCCGCACCAGCGTGTAAATATTGCCGGCCTCATTCAAAGCAGGAATGATGACAGCAATAGTGCTCAAATTTAAGCTCCATTCTTGATCAAATCCCGAATGGCATACTGATCCAAAAACCGGCGCGTGGCTGCCGCTTCCGGCTGGTCCTTGGCATTAACTTCTCTCAACAATCTGGCTAGAGAGGCCAGATCGTCTACATCATACCAGACCGGCAATGTGACCAGATTCAAGCCTTCAGCCTTCGCCAGCGCGATGGTATCGGCTGCCACCCTGGGCGTGCTCATCCGAACCTCCCGCAGAAGGCGTGGCGCCGGTTTTTTGATCCCGATCAGGTAATATCCCCCATCCTCGCACGGCCCTAAAACCACATCGGCGCCATCCGCCAGCCCGGTAAAAGACTGGGAAAGGAAGCCTGGCGGGAGGGTCGGGCTGTCGCTGTCCATAATGACAACGTGCTGGTATCCTTTCAATAAATAGGCGGTCAGCGCATGGTCCAGGCGGGTTCCCAGGTCAGCGCCTTCTTGCGGTATCAGTTGGAAGTCCGGAGCGATGCGCTGAAAATATTCCGGCTCACCTAAATAGGCGATCACCTTATGTGCACCTTTCACCTGCCTCATCCGGTCCAGGGTATCCAGTAAGAAACATTCATACAATTGGCTGGCCAGCTGAGGCGTCAAAGGTGGAGACAGGCGGGTCTTGGTTTTTCCAGGTTCCGGGCGCTTGGCTACGACGATTAATGCATTGGAAAGTTCAGGAGGCATAAGGCAGGCCTTTACATAAACGGGAAGTCTGATGATTTTTTCCAGGAGGAGTTTCTAACCGCGAGGATGATGAAAATGTATAAAGGAACGAATTCCGCCAGGTCACCCAGAACCAGCAGGGGGATCGGCAGACCGGGGATAAACGCGAAATAGATCAGCCCGACCAGGCCGCAGAACAGCCACCAGCCGGTCCAGAGATCGATCTTAGGTAGACGCAAGGTTCCTATTCGTTTATCACCCATTTCCAGAAAAATGGCGACCAGCGGTAACAGCCAGAGCATATACCACGCAAACAAATCCTGTGAAAATAATGTAAAGACTCCGATAGGCCAGATACAGCGTCGTAAAGCCGCCTCTCCATCCTTTGCGGGATGAAATATGCTCCATATGGCAAGCCCACCTATAATTGCCAGGGGAAGCATGGTCAGCCCTCCCGGCGGGTTCAATCTGACTGTGTTCAGCAAAGAATTCAGACCGAAGACGAGCGGGCTTTCGTCTGACAATTCCTGAAAGTAATTGGGCAGGTATCCCAGCACCCGGCTGCCGTTGGTGAGAAGGTAGGGGATATAAAACAGGCCAAGCGCCCCGGCGAAAGCCAATGGCATCGTCCATCGACCTTTCGGGTGTTTTGGTCGCCACAAAAAAGGCAGAAGCAAGGCCGGATACAATTTAAAGGCGGTAGCCACTCCCAGCAGGAAACCCACCCATCCATCCTTCTCGCGCACCCGGGCCCACCATGCGCCTACCAGGAGCGGTAAAACCAAGCCGTCGATATGCGCAGAATGAGCGGTCTCGAAGATCAACAGTGGTGACCATAAAAACAGCACCACGCGCCCGATCGAGCGGCCAAGGTCGCACAGCAGGCCGGTCAGGAGCAGGCCGGCCACCACAGCCCCTCCAGCCATGACAAGTTGAAACCAATGGATGTTGTCAGGCACAATGCTCCAGAGCAGGAAAAATGTTGCCTCGGCAGCCGGCGGATAAACCGTCACGACCGGTTTTCGGTTGATCCAGGGGTAGATCTGCGTATCTCGCAGGAATGCCAGTTCGGGCGCATTGGGTGGGTAAAGGTAAGGGCTGATGCCATGCGCCTGCACTCTTCCATCCCAAATATACCGGTACATATCATCCGATAGAGTCGGTTGCGTAAAAACTAGGCTGACCAGCATGCCGGCAGCCAGGGCGAAGATCCCCACAAGGGACACTCGATCAATATTTTCTAAAGAGAGGATCAACAAGCAGGCAATCGCGTAGAGAATAAAGGCGGCAAAGAAGATCAATACAAAAATGTACTGATGGCTGCGCAGATTGCCAAGTGACAGTGCAGCCAGGCACAGGCCGATCAACAGGAAACCCAAACCTGCCAGCAACCATTTGCCGGAGCGATCCAACTTCTGCATCAAAGTCTATGATAAAGCCAAAAGGATTTTCGACAGCCAATTGCCTTTTTCCGCACCTGCTTGCAGGCGCGGGCGCAGCCGTGCATCCAGGCCCAGGATGCGGCCGGCTGGGATTGCCAGGAAGATCAGACCCAGGATGGCAAGCATGAGATAGCTCCAGTACCACTCCCCCGGTACGGCAGAGACGCCGAAAAACAAGTTCAGGGCTTGCAACAGACTCACCAGCCCGCCTAGACGGGTGAACAGGCCCAGGATAAGGGTGACTGCCACAAACGCTTCCATTAAGAAGATCAGCCAGCCCATCCAGGCAAGATTGGGGATCACCAGGCTTTTTACCAGGGAGGCTTGCAAGGGAATCAACGAGTATATGCTCATCAGGCCAACCCAATCACACAGGCCGGTGGTGCGTGCGGTAATGCTGGTGCTGACGGCAAAATTAGCCGGGCATCCGAAACTGGGCGGCAATTTCCAGAGCAACTGGGTAAACCATAAAATGCCAATTACCACTCGCGAAATAACTAGCCCGACCCGGCTGACTTTATCAACCACAGCATTGTCAGGTTTAAGCAACTTTTCCATCAGAACCTCCATTTCTCAAAGGACGGAATGAGCACAGAAAATGATCACAGAAACCCTGCTATCTCGACCGGCGCGCGGCAATTAATACCGCCAAAATGGTCATGCTGTCTCGGACTTCACTCTCCAGAACCATTTTCAGGACCGTCTCGAAAGGGAATACTTCGATCTCCAGGAATTCGGTTTCATCCGGCCGGGCTTGCACTTGGGTGAGACCCTGTCCAATATAAAGGTGCGCAATTTCGTGCATGATTGATTTACTGGTATAGTAGGTGCTGATAGGTTCCAATTCTGCCGCATCAAAGCCCACCTCTTCGCGAAGTTCACGGCGGGCAGCGTCGAGCAGTCTTTCGCCGGGTTTAACTCCTCCGGTTGGCATCTCCCAACGCTGGTTTTCCCCGAACACATAACGATATTGTCGCACCATCACCACATTTTTGTCATCAAGAAAAGGCAGCACACCCACGCAGTCCTTGCACTCCACTACTCCATAAACGGTGGTTTTCCCATTTGGCATTTCCGCGAGATCTTCCCGCACTGAGGTCCACGGGTTTTGGTAAACCGGGCGGCTTGAGAGCGTCTTCCAGGCTTTTGGTGGCATGTTTACTTTTCCAATATTTCCAGATTCGCAGAAATTATAAACTCCAGGCTACGCCGCACTGATCACAGACCTGACCGGGAGACTTCCTTAACAGGTTCAATCTGAATTCCTGGTACAGCGGGGCATTCCAAATCACATCGAATGGGCGCTCGAACAGATTTCCAAGGACCAGGCTTTCATAATTACTAGTCGCAAACGGGGAAATACAACAGGGCAGGCAGTTGCCATGGACGGTTACGTATGTGGTTGTCCAGGGCCGCAGGCAGGCTTGCCAGGGGCTAAAATCAGCCGACCGGGCGGCTGCCAGGCTATTTTTCGCATCCCGCCCTCCTGACGCCAGAAATTTGATCCCCAACCTGGCACTTAACTGCGTACATTCCTCAATGATTTCCGCCTCGGTATCGTCATCTTCGCCATAGATCGCTAGCTCTCGGCGTGCCATTCCATATTCCTGGTCAGGCTGACAGGCAAAATAAACCATCCGTTGCATATAAACTTCCGGTACCCCCAAATTGGCGGCCATTCGAACCAGATGCGGAAGTTCTGGTAGATTCTCCCGTGTTGCCACACACCAGATCGAGATGTGGGGCGTTTCCGATCCCAATCGTTCCTTTGTTCTGACCAGTCCTTCCAGTCCTTTCTTCAGCCTGGGCAGCAGGTCTACGCCACGGATTCGGGCAAAGTTCTCATCTGAAGCCGCATCAATCGAGCAACGATATTGGTCAAGGCCGCTTTCGATCAAATTTCTTTGCCATTTTTCTGTTAGCAATGTCCCGTTCGAATTGATGATAACTTCCACATCGCGCCCCTTGAGATACCGGATGATCTCAGGCAGGTTCAGATCCAGTAGAGGTTCCCCAATCCCATGCAGTAATGCCCGCTGTAATTGAGGGAATTGCTCGGCAATGGAAATAAATTCATTTAATGAAAGGGATTTGAGCGGCTCACGCTCAAAGTAGGTGTGGGTACAGGTTTGACAGAGCAGATTACAGCGATTAGTAACTTCGATAAAAACCACCTTGGGGCCCGAGGCTACCGTCGGACCACGCCGGCCGTTATCCGGTAATCGATAGGCATCCGGCAGGAACTGTTGTTCAGGCAATTCCGACGAAAACGTTGTATCCGTATTTATTGCAAAATGGGTACCAGTTCGATCCACTATTCTCCTTTAATGTCGATAGCCTATATCCATTATAGCAGTTTTGGGCCATTCGGAATTCCCGGGATTGGAGAATAAGATAATCGAAGCGATGCATTGCTCATTTTTGACGAACCGTAAAAAATACGGTATGCTTGAGGGGGATATCTGGAATAGGCTAAAATAAAGGCCAGCGAGAATTGCTTCACAGCCAAACCCCTCACAAAGCTTGTAAAGGCCGGGCATAGGGAGCCGAATTATGAGTAATTCCAACAATTGGTCAAATCCCTCCAAAACCAGCCGGGAGGAAATTGCGGAGATGGCCTCCGCCCTGGAAGAGCGCGGCCGGGCCACTGACCAGTTACAAGTAAACGCTGCCCTCCTGCGTGTGTTTGCTGCAGCCCCTGGCGATCGTCTGCTCGAAGCCGGCTGCGGAAGCGGTATCCTTTGCCGCCAGATAGCCCCTGCAGTCGCTCCGGATGGTCAGGTAACCGGGCTGGATATTTCTCCCGAGCTTGTCAGCATCGCCCAAAATCTTGCTAGGCAGGCGGATCAGGTTGATAGTATTCATTGGTGCACTGGTAATGCTGAAGCTTTGCCCTTTCCAGAGGCCAGTTTTACCGGTGCGTTGGCGGCGCGTTTATTCTTGCACGTTGCTCACCCGGAAGCAGTGCTAAGAGATTTAAAGCGGGTACTCTGCCCCGGTGGGAAATTGGTGGTAATGGATTGGGATTTTGAAACCGTAGCCGTGGATCATTCCAACCGGGAGTTGACCCGGCGTATCCTGCATTGGCGCTGTGATCATCATGGCGGAAACAACTGGAGCGGACGCCAATTATACAGGCAGATCGCCGAGGCAGGCTTTCATCATGTTGAGCTGTTCCCGGTTGTTTCGCTGGCGCGCACAGAGCAGGATTCACTGACGCTATCCTTATTCCGGGCCGCCCAAGTTGCCAGGGAGGCAGGCGGGATCACTCCCGGCGAGCATGATGCATGGGTGGAAGAGCTGAGATCCGCCCTGACAACCGGCAACTATTTTGCAAGCATTGTCTATTTCATCGTTTCGGGCGAGCGCTTATAACCTGCCAGGTGAAAAAAAAGGAGAAAGAATGGGATATTCTCTTGGGATCGGCTTGACCAATGATTGCAATCTGAACTGTGCGCACTGTTACCGCGACACTACGACCATCAACAACATCTGCTTGGCCCAGGTAAAAGAAATCTGCAGCCAGATCCCGGTGGATAGCATTGGGATGGGTACCGGCGAGAATGCGCTTAACCCGGAATTCAATGCCATCGTCGACTATTTGCATGAACAACGCATCCGGCTCAACATTGCCTCCAATGGATACAGCTTGAAGGTTATGCCTGAATCCATCTTGAAGATGTTCAGTGATGTGGAAGTTTCGATAGATTATCCAACGGAAGCTGGACAGGACAGCCAACGTGGCCAGGGGAATTGGGCGCTGGTGCACGAGGCCATCGAGCGTTGTCACCGGCTGGGGGTAGAGGTATCCATTCTCTCGACATTAATGTGTACCAACTTTGACCAAATGGAACGGATGGTGAATCTGGCGCGCGTGAATGGCTGCAACTTGAGGGTCAATGCCTACCAGGCGGTAAAGACCGATGCGTTTCGCCTGTCGTATACACAATTTTGGGAGGGCTACCGCCGGTTGTTCTCTGCCGGACTGGTGGTTGCATGCAGCGAACCCGTGGTCAGGGCAGTAATGGGCCTGCCAGACGTTCAATCACCATGCGGACGGCGCAGTATCCGGATTAATCCGCGCGGGCAGGTTATCCCGTGTGTGTACTGGCCAGTTGTACCCTCGGATGGGCCAACCATCGCCGACCTGTCCAGCCTCAAGGAGCACATTCTTGATCTGGATTCCTTCCGCCTCGCTCGTTTCGAACCCGTAAGCATATCAGAATGCGCCTGTTGTGGGGGCTGCGCCAGCCGGCGCAGCCTCAACCACAATTTGGATGCGCATGATGAATTCTGCCCGTGGGCAAAAGACGATTCTATTAATCTAGAATGGAAACCCGCTCCCGCAAAGGACCTGATGCGGATTGGAAATGTTTGCACAACCATCGTCGTTTAGAAGAATATACGATTCCAATGCCCGGCACAATATAACCAAAAGGAGAAAAAATGATGGATGCCTCGAAAGCAATTGTGATCATCTTTAAGAGTAATGGCATGGGCGAAACCAGCGAACAAACTCTCAAGGATAAGCTGACAAAAACCTTCCTGACCCTTACCACACAGAACCCGAATTTACCCAAGGCAATCTGCTTTTACACAGAGGGTGTCAGGCTGGCCTGCGAAGGATCGGCGGTACTGGATGAACTGCGGACACTGGAAGCCGCCGGAGTGCATGTGATCCTTTGCCAGACCTGTTTGGATTATTTCGGTCTGAAAGATAAGGTGAAAGTTGGCATCGTAGGGGGGATGGGAGATATTATGACAGCCATGTGGCAGGCTGATACTGTGGTCACGGTATGATCCAATGAGCGATCTATCATTTACCCCTTCCGGAAAACAGATCCGACTTACCAGTCTGTCGAACTGCGCTGGTTGAGCTTCCAAGCTCAATGCGGAAACGCTGGCGCAGGTACTGCGCCCCCTAGAATCGATTTTTAATCCTGCCGATTATCCCGACTTGTTGGTAGGGTTGCAGCCTCCCGATGATGCGGCTGTCTGGCGAATTGACGAAACGCGCGCACTGGTGTTCACAACCGATTTCTTTACGCCGGTAGTGGATAATCCGTATGATTATGGCGCGATCGCGGTGGCTAACAGCCTGTCCGATATTTATGCGATGGGCGGCCAGCCTGCGCTGGCGCTCAATATTGCTGCCTTTCCGGCCGATTTGCCGGTAGAACTCATCTCGGAGGTACTGCGTGGTGGCGCGGAAAAGGCGCGCGAAGCTGGTGTGGTGATCGCTGGGGGACACACGGTGCAGGACAAGGAGCCAAAGTATGGCCTGGCTGTTGTAGGCTTTGTGGAATTAAATAACTTGCTTACCAAGAAGGGCATCAAAATCTCAGACAGGTTGGTGCTTAGCAAACCGCTTGGCTTCGGGGTTACCACCACCGCTATAAAACGCGATCAGGCCCTGGAAGCAGATGTGGCCGAAGTGGTGACATGGATGAAACAATTGAACCAAAAAGCCGCCCGTTTGGCAAACCAATTTAATCTCAAAGCCGCCACGGATGTAACCGGCTTCAGTTTATTGGGGCATGGCTGGGAGATGGTTAGAGGAACCGGGATGGGGTTACGTATCACTTACGACCGGGTTCCCTTTGTAAGCTGCGCGCGACGCTATGCTGAAGCGGGTGCGTTTCCCGGCGGTGCTTCTGACAACCGGCTTTATTATACGGGACATGTTAATTTTGCTGCTTCCATTGACGAAATTGCGCAGATGCTGCTTTTTGATCCGCAGACCAGCGGTGGTATGCTCATGGCAGTGCCGGCAGAAAAGATGGATGTATTTATGGCTGCGGCGCATGAAATCGATCAACCAGTATGGGATATCGGGGAAGCGATTCCTGGTGAAGCTATCAGTGTAATATGAAAAGCATTCTCAGCTTGACTCCGATAGATAAATTCTGGTACAAATCTTTTTAATCCTCCAAAATAAAAAGGATCCTCACTTGATTTCAGGGATCCTCTTGCCTAACTATTTCCGCATGTAGAATGCCCCAACTGGAATTAAATCACCCCATATCAAAAGACCATTTCTGTTGTATACTAAATAAAGAAATCCCCAGGGTGCCATAGACAAATTCCACACCCAGAGGACTCTCTAAAATATTTTCCTTGCCAAAGACCCCTTTATATTGGGTTTTTAGCCAGAAAATGCCTAAAATGGCTATCTGTAGGGCGGGTGGGGGTCGAACCCACACGGTATTTCTACCGGCGGATTTTAAGTCCTCATGTTCTTGCATGGAACAATTCCGTGAATAGCTTATGGAAACCGATGTTTACAGAACGAACTGCTCGATCGAAAGATCTTTTTTACCATAGAAGAAGCCAAAATCTTGATCGCATGTTGGAGAGAGGAGTACAATCAGATCAGACCACACAGTGCGCTAGGCTATCGCCCCCCCGCACCACAGGCCTGGTTGCTGTTCCAGCAACCAGGCAGCCACATGCCAGCTCTAACGTAACAACTGGTATAAGCATGGGGGGCTGGTCAAACCCGCACAGTGATTTCTTCAACTTTTCAATTATGCTTTAATGGGGAAACCAATCATAGTCAGCACCTCCCTGCTGCTTAAAACATATGTGAGTATTTCGAGTCGGGTCACCTATTCCTAGATATTATTCGGTAAGGGCAATAATGGCAAGATTCCTCTAATTAAAATCGGCCCATTTCTTAAGAGAATTTAGATGGACTATTTGCGTCAAAGGCCCTCTGCCATAGTCGAGATAAAAAGTTGACAAGCACATTATTCATTTCAAAATCACTCGCCTTGATATTTAGATTTCAATAATTTAATCAGATATTCGGAATCGTTTTTTGGATTTATTTCGGTAGCTCTTGTTAAGTCCGCAAGTGCTTCATTATAGCGCTTTGTCTTAAATATGGAAGAAGGGAGGAGTAGATGTCAAGAGGGAATCTGATCATCGACAGATCTGCCAGATTGCGAACCGCCTAGAAAAGGATAAGCATTCCAGGGAACCAACTTATCGGCTAGCAACAGTGTTTTTCATGAAGATATTGTATAATGAAACTGTCGGACATTATGCCATTCTGCGCCATGCAAGCTCATGGACGGCCTTGAAATTCGTTTTCTTGGGGATTTTGTAGTGAAACAGGGTGGAGAACTTATCACCACCCTGAATAAACCACGCCTGCAATCCTTACTAGCATATCTACTCCTTCATCGCGATGCACCGCAGTTCCGCTACCACCTGGCGGGCATCCTTTGGCCGGACAGCTCGGAAACACAGGCCCATACCAACCTGCGTAACCTGGTTTACCTGTTGCGAAAGGCGCTCCCGGACGGGAATTCCCTGATCTGTTGTGACAACCAAACGGTGCAGTGGAACCCGGAGATCCCATTCAAGCTGGATATACTCGATTTTCAGCAAATCACCAGCCTGGATTCACCGCAAGCCCTGTCCCTGGATGCCCTGGAAACAGCGGCAAAGGTATACCAGGGTGAGCTCCTGCCGAGTTGTTATGATGAATGGATTTCGGCAGAACGCGACCATTATCACCAGCTCTTCATCGCGATCCTGGACGAGTTGATTTCCCGCTACGAAAATCTGCGCCGCTATGAGGATGCGATCGTATGTTGCCAGCGTCTCGTAACGGCGGAACCGTTCGACAAAGATGGCGCCCCGTGCCTGATGCGCTTATACGTTTTGCAAGGAGAAGCGCCGCAGGCTCTGAAAACCTACCAGGAATATGCCCGGCTGCTCAAACACGAACTGGGGCTCGAACCTCCCGCAGAAATGCAAGACCTTTATGCGCATGTCAGGCAAGCAGCGCCTACGGCCAGGTATCCCGCTTCAGCGCCCGCGCCGCTGCCCCTGGTGGGCCGGGTGGCGGAATGGCAGGCCATCCAGTCAACCTGGAAAATCGCCGCGGCTGGAAATCCACACATGCTCGTGATCTGCGGCGAGGCCGGCATTGGCAAAACCCGCCTGGCTGAAGAACAGGTGGGCTGGACGATGAGCCAGGGGATGCGCACGGCCGTGGCGCATTGCTATGCTTCGGAAGGAGCTCTGCCTTACGCGCCGGTCGTAGAATGGCTGCGGGCAGCGACTCTGCCGCATCTGGACAGGGTCTGGCTGACCGAACTGAGGCGTCTGCTGCCCGAACTATTGAAGGATAAATCAACCCCCCCGCCCCCGTTATCCGAGGCCTGGCAGCGCCTGCGCCTGTTCGAAGCCCTGGCATGGGCAGCCCTGGGCAGCCGGCAGAAGACCCTGCTGCTGATCGAGGATCTGCAGTGGTGCGACCGGGATACCCTGGAGTGGCTGCATTACCTGCTGCGTTTCGACCCCAAGGCGCCTCTCATGGTGGCCGGTACCGTGCGCAGTGAGGAGTTGGCAGCCAACCCGGCCTGTGACCAGTTGCTGGCAGACCTGCGGCAACAAGGCAATCTGACAGAGCTGGAGCTGGGCCCGTTAGGAGAAACAGAGACGATCCAACTGGCCACCCATGTGGCGGGAAAAGCCCTGGAGCAGGGTGTCGGTTCCCTGATCTACCAGGAAACAGAAGGCAACCCGCTTTTTATCGTCGAGATGGTGCGGACCGAGTTATTCAAACCGGGGCGCGCACCCGGTGTGCAGCCCCTGGCTTACAAGGCCCACGCCGTGCTGGAGAACCGCATCCGCCAGCTTTCGCAGGGCTGCCACGAAACAGTCCTGCTGGCCGCCACGATCGGGCACGCCTTTCCGCTCGAAGTGCTACGCCAGGCCAGCGGTACCGGTGAAACGGAACTGATCACCAGCCTGGACGAGCTGCTGCACCGGCGGATCTTGCGCGAGGTGGCACCGAACACTTTCGATTTCAGCCATGACAAGCTGCGCCAGGCCGCCTTTGCGGGGGTGAGCAGCGCCCACTGCCAATTGCTCCACCGTCAGGTAGCGGATGCATTGGTCAGGCTGGCGAAGAACGACCTTGAGAGCAAGAGCGCTGAAATTGCCAGCCACTGCGAGCAGGCCGGCCGCCTCGCAATGGCCGTTCAATACTTCCAGATGGCCGCCGGGTCGGCCAAAGCCATTTTCGCCAACGACCTGGCGATTCAGTATTACGAGCGGGCAATTTCATTGGGTGAAAGTCCAGCGGCCAATCCCAGCGCTCAGACCATTCCGTCGGATCAACTCGCCCAACTTTACGAAAAACTAGGAGAGGTGCTGGCGCTGGTCGGGAAATATCCGCAGGCGCAGGCAGCCTTTGAGCACGCACTGGCCTTGCCTTTTCCGTACCCGGGATTGTGGGGGTCGCAGATCCATCGAAAAATCAGCGAAACCCTGATGCAGCAATACCAGCATGCCCTGGCGCATACCGCCCTGGATCAGGCTGAAAAGGTTATGAATCTCCCCGACGGAACAGGAACGTTACTGGAACGTCAGGAATGGATCCAGATCCAGCTTGCCCGCAGCAATTTATATTATTGGGGCAACCATCCCGATCAAATGGATGCCATCATCGAAAAAATCCTTCCCATGATCGAAGCGGATGGACGCCCGGACCAACACGTCGAGCTGCTCGACCAGCAATGGATGTCTCGGCTGAGACACGAACGGTATCGCCTTTCCGATGAAACGGTGGAAATCGCCCGGAGAAAATTGGAGATTGTCAATACGCTGGGGGTCTTCTATGATACTGCCTGGGCACAGTTCCATGTGGGCTTCAGCCTGTTGTGGCATGGAGAGCCCCTGGCTGCCCGCGATTGGATGATCAAAGCATATGATGCAGCCGTGCGGATGGGGGCCAGTCTCCTGCAGGTGCGCAGCCTGGCCTACCTGAGTGTGGACAGCCGCCAGCTCAAAGATATCCTATCGCTGCGTGACCAAAGCGCTCATCTTTACGAGTTGGCTTCAGCAATTGGGGAATTTTCTTATCAGGGCATCAGCCAGGCCAACCAGGGCTGGCTAGCCTGGCAGGAGGGGGATATACCCCGCGCCGAAAAACTGTGCGCCTCCGCCAATGAAACCTGGAAGCAATCCGGTGGGAATATGTTTACCTGGCTGTCGGATTGGGTGCTGCTGGCGATGGCTGTTTCACAAAGCCACCTGGGCCAGGCGGAAGAGGTCGCCCAGTCTTTGTTGGCTCCCAGCACGCTCAACCAGCCACTGTTGGAGCCAATTGCAGCCCGGCTGGAAGAGGCGCTGCAGGCTTGCCATCAAAAGGATACGGAGGCAGCTTTCGAATGTTTTACAAAGGTTCTGGAGATGGTCAAAGCAAGCGGGGATCTGTAATTTTTCTCCCAAAATAACCCAAAAAGATCGATAAACGAAACGCTCTAAAAACGCTGGCCTTCTATAATGAGATAGTAAGGTTTTTTATCTCTTATGCTCTTACTGATAGGAGGTAATGGTGTCTGAAGCTTCCCATCTTGCCGAAGCTCTGGAAGGGCTGTTTGCCACCCCCAACCTGTTCTGGTTCGTCAGCTTTCCGGATGCCGTGGATAGGCTGACCTGTGAGCAGGCCGCGGCCGTTCCGGGTCCGCGCTTTAATAGCGTGTGGAGGGTCACCCTGCACCTCACATTGTGCCAGCAATTTGCACTGGCCGTGCTGAGCAGCCAGGCAGTGGAGGCAGGCACTTTCTTCGCCGAAGGCGCCTGGCCACCGGTACACGATCCGCAGGATGCCGAAGTTTGGCAGAAGGCCAAAGCCGGCCTGCTGGCAGTGAACCATGCCCTGGCTGAATGTGTGGCCGGGCTTTCCCCGGAAGCACTGGAACAGGAACTTCCTGCCGTTGGGATGAAGGCGCAGCAGTACATCTTGGGGCACCTGGCCCATAACAGCAATCATATCAATGAGATCGTCAGTATCCGGCATATGCAGGGGTTCTGGCTGGAAAAAACATAAAGACGGGAATCCAAGAAATAATTGGAGAGGATATATATGATTGGATCACCTAAACTGCGCGTAGGAATAGTGGGCTGCGGGTACCAGGGCGGCGTGCTGGCGCATGCGATCCCCCTGGTGGATGGGCTGACCCTAACGGCCTGCGCGGATACCATTCCGGAGAGAGCAGTGGAACTGGCGGCTTTTGCAGGCGGGGCCAGTGCGCATACTTCGGCCGAGGAGCTGCTGGCGAACAGTGATGTGGACTTGGTCATGGTGGCAACTCCGCACCATGTGCTGGCGCCCATTTCCCGGCTGGCGATCCAGGCCGGCAAGCATGTCATGTGCGAGAAGCCGTGCGGAATGAACGCGGCAGAATTGGCCGAAGTGGAAAAGGCCACGGCCAGAGCCGGCATCCGCTACCTGGCAGGCTATTCCTTCCGCGACAGCCCCTCCTGGCAAAAAGTCCATGAACTGCTCGAGCAGGGCGTGGTGGGCGAGATCCTGGCCGTGACAGGCTATTTTGGCATGGATGGCATGGAGGCCGGCTGGAAATCCGCGCCGGAGACTGGCGGGGGACCGCTGATGTATATCGGTTCGCACCTGATCGACCAAGTGCTGTGGTACCTGAAAGATGACCCGGTCGAGGTATATGCAAACATGCGCTTCCGTAGCGATACGGGCTTGGATGAAACCTCGGTCTTCCAGGTCAGGTTCGCCAGAGGCGCAATAGCCCAGCTGATTTCCACCCAGGCAGGCCCGGATTTTAATCATCAGCTGGAAATCCATGGCCGGGATGGCTCGATCAGCATGCGACAGGTTGGTTTCCTCGACTACGAAGTGAACGTTTCCAGCCGTGCGGTGGCAGAATACCAGCAGCCAACGCTGATGCGTGTGCCATTCAGCGGGGATGTGCGCTACGTCAAGCACAGCCGCCAGTTGACCAGATTCGTCGAGTCGATCCACTCCGGCGAACCGGTTTCTGTGAGCGCTCTCCAGGCCCGCCAGGTAATGCAAGTGATCGATGGCGTGTTTCAATCATCCCGCACTGGCGTGCCGGTGCGGTTCGAGCAGGGAAATCCTGTTTGAATTAATCGGGAGCAGTTCCAGCAAGGTAAAAAAAGGAAAGGAGGAGATGATTAAAACTTGGGTACTTTCTTGCAACCAATGCATTTTCAACGTGGGGTTCTTTCGAGGAAGCCCAATCTACAATCCCGCTGTAAAGCGGGAACCAATCCATATGATAGGAGGCTAATATGTTACTCGTTGTAGGTGCAACTGGAATGGTCGGCAGTGAGATCTGCCGGCTGCTGGCATCCAAAGCGCTGCCTTTCCGCGCATTGGTGCGGGAGACATCGGACCAGGCTAAGGTCGAACGGCTCAAGGACTCGGGAGCAAAGATCGTGAAAGGCAACCTGTGCGATCCAGCTTCGCTCAAGGCGGCCTGCCAGGGCGTGGACACAGTGATCTGCACCGTTTCGGCCATGCCATTCTGCTACCTGCCAGGAGCAAACGACATCCAATCGGTTGACTTAGAGGGGGTAAACAACCTGATCGATGCCGCCAAGGCGACTGGTGTTAAGCAGTTCATCTACACTTCCTTCTCCGGCAATCTCGACCGGGATTTCCCACTGCGCAATGCCAAGCGGGCGGTGGAACAACACCTGAAGGAAAGCGGGTTGGTCTTCACCATCCTGCGCCCGAGCATGTTCATGGAAGTCTGGCTGTCCCCGGCAGTCGGCTTTGACGCCGCCAATACCAAGGCGACCATCTACGGAACCGGCGACCAACCCATCGCCTGGATCACGATCAAGGATGTGGCCCGGTTCGCGGTCGAAAGCCTGACCAACCCGGCCGCCCGCAACAAGGTGCTGGAATTGGGCGGACCGCAAAATCTCAGCCCACACCAGGTGATCAAACTCTTCGAGAAAGCCAAGGGCAAGACCTTTGAGGTAACGTACGTCTCGCCCGAAGCCTTGAAAGCCCAGTATGACGGTGCGACCGATCCCATGCAAAAATCCTTCATCGGCCTGATGACCTGCTATGCGGCCGGTGACCCGATCGAAATGGGCGCGATCCAGAAAAGCTTCGGCTTCCGGCTCACCCCGGTCAAGGAGCACATCGAGGGGATCGTGGCGAAGGCCTGAGTGCGGCTTCGTCGATGATCCTCCCGACATGAAGCCACCATCCTAATTAACCGCAGGGCAGGTCGGGAGTGCGCAGGCTCCTTGGGAATAAGGGGGGTGAGGAGAAAATGGAGGGTTGGGCGGGCCAGGCACCCTGCAGGGTTGCTACTCGACCCGCCCAACACCGCCTGTGTTCGCCAATGGCAATTCCCGATGAACCGGCACAGAGATCGACGACCTCTAAGGAGGAAGTATGAAACGGTTCTGGTTCTTCTTTTTGAGTCTTCTGTTCTTCCTGGCAGCCTGCTCTGCGAAGGGTTCATCTCCGATGGCCACGCTGAATTCCAGCGGCGTGCGTACCTGCGATTATCTGCCTGGGCAATCCCAGCCAGCGCAAATTCCCCTTGGCAGCCCCCAGCCCGTCGTCAGCCCAAGCCTGACACCGCTGACGTTCACTAAAACCCCACCGAATCCTTCGACAATTGCCGGTCAAATGCTGATATTTAATCAAATTGTCAAAGATATCACGGAGCATTACTTTTCTCCGGAGTATAACGGCGTGGATTGGAATTCCCTCCAGGCGAAATACAGGCTCCTGATCCAGAACGGGCTGAAGCAGACCGATTTTCCCCGGGCCATGCAACAGATGGTAAGCGAGCTGGGTGATGGCGAGTCCTCTTATGTGAGTCCTGTCGGCCAGCCAACCCCCACACCCGCTCCGGTTAGTAATTTTGTCGGTATAGGCGCCTCCTTTTACATTTTCACCGAAAATGGACAGGATACCTATGTTTTAAACTGGGTATATTCCGGAAGCCCGGCCAGACAGGCTGGTCTAAAGAACCACGATGCGCTCCTCAAGGTGGATGGCGGTCCGTTCCTGGATGAAAACGGCGCACCTCGCACCCGCGGTCCGGAAGGATCGTCGGTAACGATCACCGTGCAGACGCCCGGTCAGGCTCCCAGGGAGGTGAAGGTGGTTCGCCGCGCCATTGACCCCACTTCGGTGGTAGATTACTGCCGGGTGGCTGGGACGGCCATCGGTTATATCCGCTGGTTTGATATTAACAATAGTGATACGGTTGCCCAAACGGTGGAAACGCTCAAGCAAATGAGTCTCAGCAGCCCCCTGCAAGGGCTCATCATCGATCTCCGTCAAAGTAATGGTAGTAGTAATTATGATTTGAATAACCTCCAATCCCTGGTAGGCTTGTTTACCAGCGGCAATTTGGGCAGCTTTATCGCCCCGCGTGGGGATTCGACTCCACTTGTGTATACTGCCAGCCAATCCAATATCTTCGGTTCACAGAAACTCCCTCTCATCGTGATTCAAGACCTGAGCTCAGGCAGCATACCATTGATAACAGGCGTCCTCCAGGTAAATGGCCGTGCTCGCATCGTCGGCCAGAAGGCCGATGGCGAAGTATATAATAATTTCTGCAATGATTATGTAGATGGTTCGACTCTTTGTATCGCCAATGAAGTCTTCCAACCGGTCGGCAAAACACCCGATTACTGGAAAAAGACGGGGGTTGTTCCCGATGTACTCGTAAATGGCCGCTGGGACCAGTACACCGAAGCGAATGATCCATACCTGGCTAAGGCCGTCGCTCTGTTAATGCAAAAATAGAATTGTTTTGGATATTTGAATCAAACAGATGCGGGTGGTCGGTATTATGGAACTAATTAAAGATGTTCCACTAATCAAGAAAGGCGCATCTGACCGATCCTTCCTTGACCAATTAGCCGGGCAGACTACCGGCCCACTGACTATGATCTTTCGCCTTTATCAGGGGGGAGGCGCGTTTCTGAACGATGCCGGATATTCTGAAGGAAGACCAACTGGAAAGGGTGAAAATCTAGCTACTTTATAAAAAGAGCAATCAAGGATTGGGAGTGAAATTTATGAAAAATATCCCATGGAGAAATCCGAAGGGGCTCCTGAATGAATTGCTGGCATCTATGGCAGATCGGATTGCATTCAGGCAGGTAATACCCAGCCTGACGGCAGGATTCGTCAGCGGAATGATTGATATCAGCTTTGAGATTTCCTTCGCTGCTTTAATCTTTTCCGGTCCGCTGGCCGGCCAGGTAAGCAAAGGGATCGGGCTGACTCTCTTTGGGGCGGTCATCATCAGTACTGTGGTTGCCCTTTTCAGTTCCTTTAAAGGGACAATTGCCCTCCCCCAGGATAGCCCGGCGGCGATTCTTGCGCTGGTCGCTGCCGCTATCGTGGCCAAAATGGGTGTCACACAGACGGAAAATCAGACTTTTTATACCGTCATTGCAGCGATTGCAATGACAACATGCATTACAGGAGCTATTTTGTTGGCATTTGGGTGGTTCAAGCTCGGCAGGCTGATGCGCTTCAT
>JBEKCT010000013.1:0-37746 GCA_050014715.1 Anaerolineales bacterium
ATCCGATCAGGGATTGTGACCTTCAATGGAAAAGAACTTTTGGCAGAAGCAGAGGTCCCTGAGTCTACTTTAGTAGTGTTAGATAAGCTGTCTTCGGGACACTAAAATGAGCAAGTCAGGAGAGGATGGTGCAGGTAGTTCTCTCACATCTCGATGATGTGGATCAAAAGATTCCGATTATTGGTATGCGGCCGTGGAGGCTCTGGACCGAATCGAGAATCTGTTCACAGCGTCACCGATTGAGGCATCCGAAGCTGTGAAGCTCGGCGCTGCTCAACGTGCGCTCGAGATAAAGGCTCCGTTTCATCACGACAAGAATTCAATAGCTGATGCAATCATCATCGAGACGTAAACGGATTGCATACGCGACGGGACAACATCAGGGGTTCGCTTTGAATTTGTCACGCACAACAAGACCGATTTCAGCATCGAGAACGGCAACCAAAAAATACCGCATGAAGATTTTGCTAGCCTTTTCTCGCCTATTTAGTCACTTTCCTTCATCAATTTGCCCGAGGCACTCCGTCGTATTGACCCATCGCTTATCACTGATATCATGGTCGAGTACCCATGAACGCAAGAACCTCGGCACCTGACCGAGATACTCGAAGCTGAGGACTTGCTAATTCATCTGGTTTGGTATAACCGACATTGGAATCTGCGGACTAACATTGATAATGGAAAGATCAAGGTGGTAGCCAAGGAAACCTTTCCTCGCCCAACTTATGCACAGGAAACAATCCAGAGGGATGTGTTGAAAGTTGCTTTGTAAGCCGCATGGAATGTCGAGCATCGCTACGGTAAGAAGAACCTCGGACCTTGGGATGATTTCGAGTGGGGCATGATTAACGGCAAGCTTTCTGCACCTCGATGGGTTTTAGGAGACGAATGGGACATGTTCGTTAAACAATTCGTATCAATCCCATAACCTTTCCTTTGCTGACTATTAAAATCGGCATGATATTATTTCTTTGAAAGAATGAAGCACCGGTTTTTTTATTTGGAGGATCTATGCTACCAATCGCTTTATTCTGGATCTTTGTCATAGCTACCCTGGTCGTTTTTGCAGTAGATATTGCCCAGAAACGCTGTAGTGGCATCCGGTAACTGTTGATAGAAGCATGTTCTCACCACCTTCTCTTCCCTGTAATGACAGAAACCATCCAGAGAACACTTCTTTCATATTCTCATTCACAGCTTCCAAAAAAAACCACATTATTCAGATGTTAATCGGGTGTTTTTTAAGCCTTAATGATGGCTTGATATTATTTAGGTATGAAAGCCGGAAGAAAAGGTGAAAAACTGTTCTTGGTTGAGAGGCTGCTCCAATTCTTTACAATTGGCCTACCACGTGCCCATGCAAAGATCAAAGGGGAAGAATTATCAGCTTATGCTCCCGAACTCGATCCTAAAAAATACTGTCTTTGCAATTTTAAAAACCATCTCAAGAATGCTCAACCGAGAGATAAAGCACAAATGCGCCAGATGTTCAATCGTGGTTTTACTCGCTTACTCCGTAGGCCAGATATAATGCCCAGCTTCTTTCATGCCACCGGTTTTCTAGTTAGGCAATTTCATCTAACCTGAATAATGGCAGGGATTTCTGGAATTTCTTTTGGGAAGATGAGGAACAATGACATTGGGATGAGGATGAATCCCAGCGGAATCATTTCGCGGGATTCATTAATAAGTCCGGTAATCAAATTACCCGCCACGAATAAAGGCACCAACCAAAATGTTGCCTTCAGGAAACGCGGAGATTTTCGATACCCTACCGCCGCGTAAATCCAAAAGATCGAAAAAATCAAGATTGGGTATAAATATATCCCCTTATATAAGGATGACATAGGATAACGGAGATCATTCCAAATTCCGAGCAAATTATCTGTCAAGTGGTAAACGCCTCCCAGTTGGGGTTGGTGCCGGGTAATATATCGAATTACTCCCTGGACCAGGAAGGCAGGTAACGCAATCAGGCAGGTAGTAAATCCGGTTTTAATAATATCGGTTATTTTAAAGGAGCTTATCCGGTAGAAAAAATAACCAGCCGCCACGACCAACATGGTCTCGTTGGTCAGTCCACCCCCCAGGAGGAGCAACAAACAGAATAGAAGGTCTTTCTTTTCGCGCAGGGCCCACAAACCCAGAATAAAAAGCAACATCAATAGTGGAGCGCTCTCTTGAAGATCGGGGACCAGGAAAGTAATGGCCATACTTCCGCTAATTATTAATACTCCCGCAAAACTCTCCGCCTGAGAGAACCATTTTCGCAAAAAGAAATGGAAGACAACAAAAGCCAGGAAAACGAATAATAGCCGGGCCAGAGCATAACTGCTTACAACTGTTATTGAAAACACGCGATGGAAGAATTCGGGTACCAGGAATTGCAACAAACGGGATTGCTCATTGTTGGAATATTGAAAAGCCATTAATCTGTTGTGGATTCCCTCCAGTGTTCCATCTGTCCATGTACTGGTCAAGCGCAATTTGATGATCAAGTTGGTTAATGATAAAAAGAAATAAATTGGCACAAAAAGCAGCATCTCGCGGTTTGGAATTTTTTTTATAAACAGTGATGCATTTTCTGGTTTCATAGATAGCTCATCCGTTACGTCATTGTTGAAGGAAACCAAGAGCCCTGCCTGCGTCTTTTCGTAAACTACATTATGAATAAAAAAAGTTGTTTCCCGTAACGATTGATATCGAGTGAAGTCATTCTCTAACAAGTGCCACATCGATGATCAGAATGGCCAAGCACCAGCGATAGTAATCAAAGGGATCGGTTGAGTTATTCTGAAGATAGCGCAGCAGGTATTTGATGCAGAAGTACCCGCTGACGGCGGCCGCGATGAGCCCGAAAAGAGAACAGGAACAGCTCAGCCGAACTGAAGCTGGCTCCGGCGTGGTATTGCTGGAAAATATCCCAAGCGCTCTTCAAGCCGGTCCCCAGGCTGATGGGCGCGCTGAGCTGGAAGGATAAGCGCGCGGTAGTTTCGCGCTTAAGATTGAGGGCCATTCTGGCCGTGATGGTGCTGCCTGAGCGGGAAACGCCCGGAAAGATGGTCAGCGCCTGCGCCAGACCGATCAGGATGGCATCCTTGAAGCGAAGGGGGGAGTTTGCGGAGATATTCCTGGATATTCTCATAGAGTACCATATGAGGTTCTCCTAACCCAAATTATACCTCGCTAAAACGCTACAAGTCATAGCCTCAGTTATCTTTCAACTTCGTCAATGCCTGCAGCAAGAGTTGACGTGCCACCTGTGGATCAGCTTTGCCCCGTGTAAGGCGGGCAACCTGGCCCATCATCCACTGGAAGACGGTCTCTTTCCCGGCCAAATAGGAGGCAACTTCCTTGGGATTGTCATTCAGGATCTGCGCCACCACTCCTTCGAGGTAGCCTTCATCAGAGACCTGCGCAAGGTTTTTGGCCTCCACAATAGTCTTGGGAGCCTTGCCGGTCTCGAACATCTCCTTCAGCACCAGCTTGGCGCTGTTGTCGTTGATGATCCTGCCGGTAACCTGATCCACTAGTTCAGCCATATGTTCGGCGGGAACGGGCAAATGGTCAAGATCGAGTCCCGAGTCGTTGACGTAGCGCAGAAATTCGCCGCTGATCCAATTATTGATTGCTTTGGCCGGACTTTTGGATAAGGAGACGGCTTTTTCGAAATAATCTGCCAGGGATCTTTCGGAAGTGAGCAGGCTGGCTTCTTTGATGGTCAATCCAAATTCTGACACAAAACGCTGGCTGCGGGCTTCAGGCAGTTCCGGAAGCCCGGTTTTGATCTGCTCCACCCAGAAGCGGCTGATCTCAAGCGGAGGTAGGTCCGGTTCAGGGAAATAGCGGTAATCATGGGCTTCTTCCTTGCTGCGCTGTGAGACCGTCACTTCTTTTACGTCGTCCCAGCCAAGCGTTTCCTGAACAACCATGCCGCCTGATTCATAAAGGTGGGCCTGGCGTTGGATTTCATAGGCGCAGGCACGCGTGAGGGCACGGAAACTATTCAGGTTCTTGATCTCCGTACGTGTACGGAGTTCCTGACTGCCAGCGGGACGAACAGAAACATTCGCTTCGAACCGCAAAATACCTTTTTCCATATCCCCGGAATTCACACCCAGGTAACGCAGGATGGCCCGGATCCTGGTGGCATAGGCCAGGGTGGCCGCGACCGTGTGCAAATCCGGCTCGGAGACGATCTCCAGCAGTGGAACACCAGCCCGGTTGTAATCCACCAAGGCATATTTTCCCTGGTGGGATAACTTGGCTGTATCCTCTTCGAGGTGGGCGCGGCGCACCCGTACGCGCTGATTTTCGTTCCTGGGTTCTTCCAGAATATCCAGCCAACCATCAGAGGCGACGGGCAAGTCATATTGCGATATCTGGTAGCCTTTAGGAAGGTCGGGATAGAAGTAATTCTTGCGGGCAAACTGGTTCATCGGATTGATGTTGCAATTCAACGCCAATCCCACCAGGATGGCCTGCTCGACGGCTTTCTGGTTGACCACCGGCATCGCGCCAGGCAGGCCGGTGCAAACCGGGCAGATCAACGTGTTCGGTTCCGAGGTAGCGGAATAGACAGCCGAACACCCGCAGAACATCTTGGATTTTGTCTGCAATTCGGCATGAATTTCCAATCCGATAACAGGTTCGTAAATCATTTTGTCACCAGGAATTCTAGACAATTGCAGGTCGTTTGAGATGCCAATCGGTTGCGGATTGGTAGGCATGCCCGATCTGGAGCAGCAGGTCTTCGCTCAGATGCTTGCCAATCAATTGCATACCCACCGGCATGTCATTCGAGAAGCCACACGGCAGGGACAGCGATGGCACCCCAGCTGGGTTGGTGGCAACCACATAAATATCCGAAAGATACATTGTGAGCGGGTCGTCCGTTTTTTCACCCAATTTGAAAGCGGTGGTAGGGCAGGTGGGCGCTACCAATGCATCGCATTGTTCAAAAGCGGATTCAAAATCCTGCCGGAGCAGGGTGCGTACTTTTTGGGCTTTCAGATAATAGGCATCGTAATACCCGGCCGAAAGAACATATGCCCCCAACATGATACGGCGCTTGACCTCGGGGCCAAAGCCTGTCCGGCGGGTTTGCAGGTACATGTCAATGACGTTTTCAGCCCCCTGGGTGGCCGATAGACCAAAGCGGGTGCCATCAAAACGGGCCAGGTTGGCGCTGGCTTCTGCAAACAAAACCAGGTAATACACCGGCAACCCATATTTTGTATGAGGCAGGGAAACTTCACGGATTTGCATGCCGAGTTCTTCAAATATGCGGATGGCTGCCCGGATGGAACTTTCCACACCCGGTTCCATGCCGGCCTGGAAATATTCCTGTGGAATTCCCAGCCGCAGACCCTTGACCGGCTTCTCCAGGTTCTGCAGGTAATCCGGTACACGAGCAGGTAGCGAAGTGGCGTCATGCTGATCCTGTCCGGCGATTGCCTGCAACACGGTAGCACAATCGTAAGCATCGCGTGCCAGCGGGCCGATTGAGTCGAAAGAAGAGACCAGTGCGATCAGACCGTAGCGGGAAACACGACCGTAGGTGGTTTTCAACCCGGTGACGTTACAGAAACTGGCTGGCATTCTGATCGAGCCACCGGTATCCTCCCCCAGGGCGAAGGCACCCATGCCGGCGGCAATGGCTGCGGCGGAGCCTCCGCTGGAGCCGCCGGGAACGCGGTCCAAATCCCAGGGATTATGGGTGTTGAAAAAGGCCGAATTCTCGCAGGAAGAACCCATCCCAAATTCGTCCATGTTGTGCTTGCCCACCAATACCGCACCGGCTTCGGCCAACCGGTCGATCACAGTGGCGTTATATGGGGGAATATAGTTCTCCAATATCTTAGAAGAACAAGTGGTGCGGACTCCTTTGGTCGAGATGCAATCCTTTACCGCGAACGGAATGCCTGTCAAGGGAGTGACATTCGCACCTGTCTGCAAGCGGAGATCAGCCTGGCGGGCCTGTTCCAAGGCTATTTCATCAGCCACGGTGACAAAGGCGTGAATGTGCGGGTCTGTATTGTGGATATGGTCCAGGGTGGCTGTGGTCAATTCCAGGCTGCTGACCTGCTTGCTGGAAATGAGGTCGTGGGCTGCACGGATGGAAAGGTTGAACAATTCCATGAGGCTACTCTTCGTCAAACACCAGCGGTACCTGGACAAAGGCGCCATCCAGGTGGGGCACGTTTTTCATGAAGTCCTGGCGCGGCATGGAAGGCCGCAGTTCATCAGGTCGCATGACATTGTGGGTACTGGAGGTTTCACAGGCTGGTTTCACATTCTGCGTATCCACTTCGTTAAGCATGTGAAAATAATCGATGATGGCAGTAAACTGGTAGCTGAAGGCCTGGGCCTCCTCTTCCAGGATGCCCAGACGAACAAGGAATGCCACGTGGTTAACCATATCTGCATCGATGGTAAAACCGGTTTTGGCTGGTTCTTGAGGTATCATGTTTATTTCTCTTTAATCTGAATATGCAATTCTTTTAATTGCTTCGGTTCGGCAAAGGAAGGTGCATCTGCCATAACATCCCTGGCAGCCTGATTCTTGGGAAAAGCAATCACCTCACGAATGTTAGGTTCATCGGCCAACAGCATTACCAGCCGGTCAATGCCAGGGGCAATCCCGCCGTGCGGAGGTGCGCCAAACTCGAAAGCTTCCAGCATATGCCCGAATTTCTGTTGAGCTTCCGCCTCACCAATGCCAAGCAGGGAGAAAACCTTGCTTTGAATGTCGCGCCGGTGGATACGGATGGAGCCGGAAGCCATCTCGTAACCGTTGCAAACCATGTCATAGGCATCCGACAGGATGGAGGACGGGTCTGTCTCGAAGCGATCCAAATGCTCTAGACGTGGCATGGTGAACATATGATGGGCGGCATCCCATTTCTTTTCTTCTTCATTCCACTCGAACATGGGGAAATCCAGCACCCAGGCGAAGGCCATCAAGTCGGGATCAGCCAGTTTGAGGGCGTCACGGAACCATAGCCGCAGCGCGCCAAGTACTTTGTGAACCAGTTTGGCACCGTCGGCCACAAACAGAATCAGGTCGCCCGTTTTAGCGCCAGTCAGTTTGACCAGTTGGGCTATTTCTGTTTCGCCTACAAATTTGGCGGCGGAGCCCTTGGGGCCATCCAAGGTCAAAGCCAGTGTGACGAGGCCTTTGGCTCCGAGGTCCCTGGCGATGGCCGTCAGATCGTCGAGCTGCTTGCGGGTATAGCCAGCGCAGCCTGAAGCCACGATGCATTTGACCATTCCGCCCGATTCCAGGGTGGATTTGAAAACCACAAACTCGCTTTTCGCGAAGAGGCTGCCCACATCGTAGAGTTCGATCCCGAAGCGCAAATCCGGCTTATCGGATCCAAAGCGGGCAATCACCTCGTTGTAAGTGAAACGAGGCCAGGGGGAGGCCAGTAATTTCTTTTGGGGTGTGACAGCCGGGAGCATGGCGGTGAAAAGTCCTTCAACCATCTCAAGGACATCGTCCCGGTGAACGAAGGACATTTCCATATCGAGCTGGGTAAACTCTGGCTGACGATCACCGCGTTGGTCCTCGTCCCGGAAACAACGGGCAATCTGGAAATAGCGTTCCATGCCGGCCACCATCAACAACTGCTTCAACTGCTGAGGCGACTGAGGCAGGGCATAGAATTGGCCAGGATAGATTCGGGATGGTACCAGATAATCGCGTGCTCCTTCTGGAGTGGTTTTAAAAAGGGCGGGGGTTTCGATTTCAAGGAAACCGCGTTCAGACAGGTACTTGCGCATAAACAAGACAACTTCGTGACGGAGCTCCAAATTGTGGTGCATCCTTTCACGCCGGAGGTCAAGATAGCGGTACTTGAGACGAGTGTTTTCCTCGACTTCTTCGTCGCTACTGATCATAAACGGCAATGGCTTGGCCGGGTTGAGCACAATAACTTCGGTTGCAACGACTTCGACCTCGCCGGTTGCCATTTTCAAGTTTTCCATGCTGGCCGGGCGTTTTTGCACATTGCCGACTATTTGCAGTACCCATTCGGAGCGGACACTGGAGATCAAGCCGAGGGTCTCCGTGGGCAGGGTGGGATTAATCACTACCTGGGTCAAGCCGAAGCGATCGCGCAGATCAATAAAGACCACTCCACCATGGTCGCGCCGCCGGTGTACCCAGCCCGCCAAAGTGACGGACTGCCCGGCATGCGTGCCACGCAGTTCCCCGCAAGTATGTGTTTTGTACATAAGTCGCCTCCAGAAGATTTCCTTGTGATGGAGAGCCCAAGGTTACCAGAGCAGTCTCCTTTAGAGCAGGAGATTGCTTACCCTACGGGTATGCAACGCCATCGCCGCAAGAACAGCGGCGCGCAATGACATACTGGTTATAAAATAAATCGCCCTCCGCAGATGCGTTGGGCGATTGGTTAGCTCGGTGTGTTCGTTAACCTTGCAGGCTTCGCCCAACGGCCGAAGGCCGATTATCGTTAGCATTATTATTATTTGCGAATGAGATGCAGGTCATGCTTGCCTCAGATTGGCGCAATTATAGCATAAACCCAAATGGTTACTTGAGATCTTTGATCAAAAAAACGTGTAATTCCTTTGGTCCATGCACCCCGATGGAAAGCGTCATTTCAATATCCGCGGTGCGGCTCGGACCGGTAATGATTACCGCCGACGAGGCTGCCCGGATTTCCGGTCGGGCCAATGCCTCCGGCAGAGTTTGCACCAGGTCGGTTTCCCGCAGGATGGTAATGTGAATATCGGGGAGCAATGAGGCGGATAGTGGATGTGCCTCTCCGCCAACAAGCACCAGCGAGCCGGATTCGCAAATTCCCACCAGGGCACCAGTAACGCCGGCCGAAATGGTTGAATCCGGTACCCTTACGGATTCGAAACCTGGAACGTATTTTTCCCCAATATCATCCACGGCAACCCGGTCGATGCCGCGTTCGCGCAACAATTTGGCCAGGCTGGCTTTAACCTTCTTCCCAGGCAGGTGATAGACTTTGACACCCAAAGCGTCAAGCTCACCGGTGAACCGGGCTACCAAGGAAGTAGGCTGCGGCGAAGTTGGTTTATCAGGATCCTCCTTCGGTGGGATCGATTGAGTCTCAAGATTGACTTCCTGCTTGATCCTATTCCAGCGCGCCCGGAAGGGCGATGTTTCCATGCGCGGGAAATCTTTGCTGTATCCCCACCCTGTCCAGGCCGGCAGGCGGAAATACCTTTTATTGGGAGAATAAATGTGGCTAAGGAGGCCGCCCAAGCGCTGTCCGGTCGAGAAGAAGACCGGTGTGCTGGCAGCCAGACGGAAAGCTTTCAAGCCAAGATTGAGGACAGCTGGTATTGCGACTCCCTCCGCTTGTTTTTTTCTACTTTTTATTTCGCCAGCCCGCACTCGCAATAAAAGATCCGGCAGATTGATATTCACCGGACAGGCTTCCTGGCAGGCTCCGCAAAGGCTGGAGGCTTGAGCCAATTGGCCGAAATTCTCGCAACCAAAAAGCACAGGAGAAACCACCGCGCCAATCGGACCAGGGTAGGGAGCAATGGAACCGTCCTGCCCGATGTAGGCATGTCCACCGATCGCGCGGAAGACCGGACATGCGTTCAAGCAAGCTCCACAGCGAATGCAGTAGAGGGATTCAGCCAGCGAGGAATTACGCATGACCGAACGTCCGTTGTCCACCAGGATCAGATGGCGTTCCTGTGGACCATCCACATCCTCAAAGCGTTTCGGTGAATGGATCAAGCTGGTGTAGGCACTTAACTTCTGTCCGGTGGCAGACCGTGGCAGAAGCGAGAGGAATAATGCCAGGTCATCCAATGTTGGAATAATGCGCTCGATACCCATTAAGGCCACATGCACCGGAGGCAGAGTAGTTACCATGCGCCCATTGCCTTCATTGGTAACCAGGCAAAGCGTTCCTGTATCCGCAACACCGAAATTGACTCCCGAAACGCCGATCTCGGCAGTCAGGAATACCTGGCGAAGTACACGTCGGGCAGTTGCAACCATTTCCGGTATATCTTCGGTATAAGGTGTGCCAAGTTTCTCGTGAAAGAGCTGACCCACCTGGGCCCTGGTCAGGTGGACAGCCGGGGTAATGATATGGCTGGGGCGTTCACCGCGCAATTGGACGATATACTCGCCCAGGTCTGTTTCGATGACTTGCAGTCCGACTGGCTCGAGGGCATGGTCGAAATTAATTTCCTCCGAAACCATAGATTTCGACTTGGCTACCAACCTGGCATCGTGCTCCCGGGCGATCTCAAGGAAGATGCGGATGGCTTCTTTTTCATCAACGGCGCGATGAACCTGGATGCCATTGCGAGTGACCTGGGTAATGAAGCGACTAAGGTATTCATCCAGGTGAACGACCACGTCCGCTTTGATGGCGTGGGCGCGTGTGCGGCGCTCCTGGAAATCTGGGACTGTAGAGAATGCCTCAAGGCGGCCAACCAGCCGGCGTTTGGCATTCCCATCCAGGGCAAGCTGCAGGTTCTGGTCCGCCAGGGACATGCGGATACGGGCGCGAAAAGTTTTAGTACTCATTGCCTATCCAAGACCTGGGCGATATGAACCACGTGCTGATCCTTTTGCTGGCGCATTAAGCCACCCTGAATATGCATCAGGCAGCCAGCATCGCAGACAACCAGGGTGGGGGAGGCGGTCTTTTCCAGGTTAGTGATCTTGCGTTTCAGGAAGTCTGCCGATAGCTCGGGATGTTCCACCGAGAAGACACCTCCGAAACCACAGCAATCCGCGCGTTCCGGTAATTCAATGATCTCAGCCTCTTTAACCCTTGATAACAGCAGGCGCGGCTGGCGGTCCACTCCAAGATTACGCAAGAGATGACAGGAAGGGTGATAAGTCAATTTTCCCGGCCAGCGGCTTCCCAAGTCCGGAACACCCCGCACATCCACCAAGTATTCGGTGAACTCATGCACCCGGCCAGCCAGCGTTTGGGCACGTGGCAACCAATTCACATCATTTTTGAAGAGTTCCAGATAGCTGCTGCGGAGCATGGCTGCACAAGATCCGGAGGGAATAATAATATCGCCATCCGTCTTTTCAAAGACCTGGATGGTATGTTCAGCAAGTGGGCGGGCCTGAGAGCGCAGCCCGGCATTGAAAGCTGGCTGCCCACAGCAAGTTTGTCCAGCCGGGAATTCAACTCCAACGCCGGCGTGGTTGAGCACATGCACGATCGCTTCGCCGACCTCAGGAAAGAAGGTGTCGATCAAACAAGTAACGAAAAGTTGAACCGTATCAGACTTGGGCATTTTTTGGAAATCCATTCGATGAATGTGTGCCGGATCCCTTCAGATAGAATATTTCAGGAGAGGCTGGATTGTGCTCCAACACCAAAGCTTGCCTGCCGGATAGCATCCCGGTTCACTCGATTTCGATAGGTTGCCAGGTCATTGCGGACCAGCATGAGGACCAGGCATTTGGGACTAGAAATGTTGATCTCATTGGAGGAGCATTTTTCGTCACAGCCGGAACATTCCAGGTTTGAAGTCATCGATTATTCTCGGCGGTTAGTTTTTTATTTGCTTAGATATTGAAAAGCATTTTTATTATTGTTCTTAATAATTTAATTATAACCATTTTCCATTAGGTCATCCGGAGTTAATGTCACCATGAATTCCCATGTTGGAAGAATTGAATTGTGAGTATAGGATTGAAGGTAGAATTGATACCAACAGGGAATGAACAATTCTGGAGTAGAATAAACCTGGTCTTAAGATATTTGTATTTTTACCATTTACACATTTAATTTCAAGGTCCGATGTCCCGTAGTCTAACCATTCTGACCGCAATCCTATTGATCTGCCTCGCCCTGGTCGTTTTGGGCGGTTTGGTGTGGGCTAACATGCAATACATTCATGCCCAACCGGCGGAGAAGGATTTTCTGGTGCCCTGGCTGGGCATGCGCACTTTTCTCCAGTACGGCGACAGTCCTTACAGCGACCCAGCCACCCAGCGCGCCCAGATCCTCTATTATGGACGGCTAGCCGCACCGGGTCAGGACCCGTTGGCTTTGTGGCTGCCATTCCCAGTGGAACTTCTCTATTTTCCCATAGCTCTTGTAAAGGAATATGTGCTGGCGCGTGCAATTTGGACGACATTTCTTGAGATCGCGCTGGTGGTTTTGGCCTTCCTATCGCTGCGTATGACTGGCTGGAAGCCTGGGCGCATATTTCTTCCAGTAATTCTGCTCTTCCCTTTGTTGTGGGTCTTCGGTGTGTTTTCGCTGGAAAGTGGGAACGCGGCCGGGTTTATTGCTCTGGCACTGGTGGGATTCCTTCTAGCGCTGCGCAACGAACGGGATGAGTTGGCAGGGGGGTTATTGATTTTGCTGGTCAGTTCCGCTCGCTTCATCGGGGTTCTGACTTTTTTTATCTTGTGGTGGATCATTTACCAGCACCGGTGGCGGGTTCTGTGGGGTTTCATTATGGGGCTGGCAGTTCTAATGGGTCTTGCCTTTCTGTTTCTGCCGGGATGGTTCCTGCCATTTATAAGCGGCATGCTTTCACATAATATCTATACCATTGGCTTTTCCACTACAGGCATTTTTGGCTCCCTGTCACCTGTGGCTGGCCCACGGCTGGCCTGGGTGCTCGCGGCCATCCTGCTGCTCATCTTATTTTTCGAGTGGGGTAATTCACTTGCAAAGGATTTCAAGGCGTTCCTATGGATGGTCAGCCTGACTCTTTCCGTGACCCCCTTACTGGGTATCCCGATGGTTCCGAAGGATTACCTTATTCTCATTGTGCCACTAATGCTGATGCTGGCTATGTTGGGTGAACGCCAGCCATGGCTCCAGCGCTGGGGGGTGCCGGGGTTAGTGATACTTCTTCTCGTTGGCTTGTGGTATCTAACCTTTACTCTGACCTCAGTGAATGCATATGCGACGTTGATCAACATTTTGATTCTGTTTCTGCCTTTGATGCTTGTGTTGGGTCTCTACTGGATGCGCTGGTGGTACATCCGCACCATCCCAACAGGGTTGGAAACTCCCTAATGACCTGGAAATTATCGCTCCTGCTAGCCGGGCTTGGTTTGGTTACTGCATTGTTTGTGGCAGCATTTCAACCTGCGCCGGGATATATGGATGCGGATTATTACTATGCCGGGGGGCGCACGCTGGCAACCGGGCATGGATTCACCGATATGGTGCTCTGGAATTACCTGGATAATCCAGCCGGACTGCCACACCCATCCAATGCATATTGGATGCCTTTGGCGTCCCTATTAGCTGCGGCCGGTGCAGTTCTTTTTGGAGCCAACTCCTGGAGTGCAGCCCGGGTGGGTTTCCTGGCTGTGGCTGCAGTTCTTCCACCTCTGACAGCTGCCCTGGCCTGGAGCTTCAGCGCACGGCGTGACCTAGCGATCACCTCCGGATTACTGGCGGTTTTCCCCGCTTTTTACTTACCATTTCTTCCGGTAACAGACACTTTCGGCCTGTATATGCTCCTGGGTGGAATTTTCTTTTTACAGCTTTCCCGGTCTTTGTCTCAAACGACACACAAAGCCTGGCTGATCTCCGCCTTTTTTCTCGGGATTGTCTCCGGCTTTATGCACCTGTCCCGAACAGATGGGCTGCTTTGGTTTCTTATGGCAATTATTGCCATTCTTTTTTTTCACAAGCCCTGCCAATCTCTTCCGTTTATTCTTTATAGCTTGGGATGTGTTCTATTAGGTTACCTAGTGGTCATGGGACCCTGGTTTTTCCGGAATATTTCCGTTTTTGGAACACCGCTGGCTCCCGGTGGAATAAGAATGTTATGGCTGACCACCTATGACCAGTTGTTTGCATTTCCCGCCAGCCAACTCACGTTAGCCTCCTGGTGGCATTCCGGCCTGGCTGCCATCCTGGAAGCACGCCTATGGTCGCTGGGATTGAATTTTGCCACGACTCTATCGGTGCAAGCAGAAGTGTTCCTGCTCCCGTTGATCGGGCTGGGAGTGTGGCACTTGCGGAAGGACAAACTTGTGCAATTGGCTGCCTCGGCATGGCTGCTGACGCTTGGCGCGATGACGATTGTCTTCCCATTTGCCGGTGCACGGGGAGGTTTCTTTCATTCCGGAGCGGCCCTGCAAACGATCTGGTGGGTAATGGCACCAATGGGATTGGAGAGACTGGTGCAGTGGGGTGGGCGGACACGCGGCTGGAAAGTGACTCAGGCCAGATCAGTTTTTCAGATCGGGTTGGTCAGCCTGGCAGTGTTATTGACGGCGGTAGTCGTTTGGACCAGGGTGATTGGTGGGAACACCAGTTTTGCGATTAATCAAAGTGCAGGGCAAGGCTGGGGTGTGGAAAATGCTGCGTATAGCCATATCGATACATATCTCATTTCGCAAGGGGAAGCTTCCGGAGATGTTGTCATGGTCGCCAATCCTCCTGGATTTTTCCTTGCCTCCGGAAACCCTGCGATTGCAGTTCCAGATGGTGATGCCAATACGGTCTTGGCTGCGGCCCGTCAATATCACGCACTTTACCTGATACTAGAAGAAGACAGCGTACCGGTAGGCTTATTACCGGTCTTTGACAATCCAAAGAAACAGATGACTTTGACCTATCTGGGTGAGATCGAGCATGCACGCATTTTCAGGATCCGGGCTAAGTGATCCAAGATTAATCCAAATCCTGGCGGACAGGCTGAAAGCCGGGATCCTGCCGTTGTTAGGTGCGGCCGGTTATTCCTACGGATAGGACGGGGTGTTTGTGACTACTTCATCCAGTGTTTCCCCCTCCCTAGGCCGACGAGATTATGCAATTCTATTTGTTTTGGGATTGATGGTTGTGCTTGTGGTTGTGGCGTTACAGCCAGTGCCCGGTTATATGGATGCGGACTATTACTATGCGGGTGGCACGCAATTAGCCAGCGGGCACGGTTTCAGCGATCCCTTCCTGTGGAATTATCTCGATCAACCGCAAGGGTTGCCGCAACCTTCGAATTCGTATTGGAACCCATTGGCGTCCATGGTGGCTGCCGGAGGAATGTTACTAACTGGAAAGATAAATTTCCTTTCCGCGCGGATAGGGTTCATCTTAATGGCAGCGATAGCCCCATTAATCGTTGCAGCCTTGGCCTATCGAATCTCCCGGAAACACTGGCTGGCCCTGTTGGCAGGTCTATTGACCATATTTTCCGGGTACTATCTGCCGTTCATTGTAACAACGGACAACTACAGCCTTTACATGCTGGTGGGCGCCCTGTATTTCCTTTTGCTGGACAGATTGACCATCCCAAAATCCATATTATTGGGTGTTCTGGCAGGGGCGTTCAACTTGGCGCGCGGGGATGGTCTACTCTGGCTGCCGCTTACCTTGCTGGCTGTGATTGTGCTCACGTACCAGCAGGCGACCGCTGGTTCTTTGCGTAACCCCAAAATGCGTTCTGCTTCGAATGGTTTTATGGCTTTTCTAGGTTATCTACTCGTGATGGGAGCATGGTTTGGGCGGAACCTGGTTGTATTTGGCTCAATGATGCCGCCTGGCAGTGGGGATGTGCTCTGGATGACGAGTTATAACCAGATTTTTTCTTTCACACCTGAATTGTATACATTTCAATCCTGGATTACCAGTGGATTGCAGGAAGCTATAAAAGTTCGTGCATCGGCGATTTGGCAAAACCTGGGAACTGCATTCTTTGCTGAAGGGATGATATTCTTATCCCCGCTAGTCATTTTGGGTGTTTGGAAGGAAAGACGTTCATTTCGGGTTCAGATCGGGGTACTGGGCTGGGGTTGTATGATATTAGCTGAGAGCCTGCTTTTTCCCTTTGCCAGCGTACAGGGAGGTTTTTTCCATGCTGGAACGGCATTCCAGGCGCTCTGGTTTGTGCTTGCCGCGCTCGGGCTGGATGTGTGTGTAGGCTGGATACGAAGGAAAAACATGAAGCTTACCCAATTAACCCGTCTCTTCCCGGCAATATTGCTGGTAATTATGATCCTGTTCAGTGCCATGCTGGTTAAAATCCGTGTTGTCGATTCGGGCTGGAATGAGGGTGAATATCTATACGTAAAAGCCGATCATTTTCTTAAAGAGCAAAGTGCCCAACCGGATGCAATCGTTATGGTACGCAACCCGCCGGCTTATTTTATAATGACCGGCCGCCAAGCTATTGTAGTTCCTTATGGAAACGTACAAGCACTCCTGGCAGCATCCCGAAAATTTAAGGCATCCTATGTAATACTCGAGGAAATCGGGAATTCCAACCCACTTTATGACTTGTATGAACATCCGGAAGCCTATCCTGATTTTATTAACCTGGGAGTTATAGGTGACAACCATATCCTCTTCATCAAACCTTCCTCATAACCGTGCGAGAAGTTGGCCGGTATGGTTGGTCCTTGCCATCATCACGGCGATGAGCATGGGTGTTTATCTATTGGTCAGCGCCATTAAATATCGAATTGGTTTCCCTCTTGATGATGCATGGATCCATCAGACCTATGCTCGAAACCTGGCATTGCATGGGGATTGGGCTTTTAATCCCGGTAAGCCTTCGGGCGGATCGACAGCGCCGCTCTGGTCGGCGCTACTGGCAATTGGATTCTTACTGAAGCTGGCTCCATATATATGGACGTATTTACTTGGCGCGGCCGCGCTGTGGTTGCTATCCTTGCTTGGCGAAAATACAGTACGCGGACTGGTACCGGCTTACCATCCGCGTTTCCCATGGGTGGGAGCAGCATTGGCACTGGAGTGGCATCTTGTTTGGGCGGCAGATTCCGGGATGGAAACGCTTCTATATGCACTGCTGGCTACTGCTGCGCTTATTTTCGTAATTTCGGGATCCCAAAAATATTTCAGCCTGGGTTTGTTGATCGGCCTGTCCGTCTGGGTGCGTCCGGATGGAATCACTTTGCTTGGACCGGCAGTATTGATAATCTTATTATGCCAACCTTCCTGGCCAAAACGCCTGCGAGCGCTGGTGAATTTATGTGTTGGATTTGGGAGTCCTTTCGCACTTTACTTACTTTTCAATTTGATCATTTCCCACCAGCCCTGGCCAAACACGTTTTATGCCAAGCAGGCAGAATATACAGTATTGCTGAAATTGCCATTTTGGCTACGGTGGGGAAGCGAAGCACTACCGCTTTTGACCGGAGTGGGCGTGTTCTTGTTGCCGGGCGTGGTGCTGACGGTTATCTCTGCTTTACGCAGGCGAGCCTGGGGAGTGGTGTTAGCAGCAGTCTGGCTGGTCGGCTTTCTGGCATTGTATGCATCTTTATTGCCGGTTACCTACCAGCATGGAAGGTACGTCATGCCGGCGATGCCGATATTCTTTATGTTGGGACTGGCGGGTCTGTTGGAATATATAACCCGCGCGCAGACCTGGTTTCTGCCGAATTTTTGGAAATTAGGGATGGGGGTTGTTCTGGTTGTTTTCTGGGGAGTGGGCGCCTTTACATACGCCCAGGATGTTGCCGTGATCGAAAGTGAAATGGTGACAACCGCGAAGTGGGTTTCCGTGAATGTACCCCCGGGCGAGCTCATTGCTGCACATGACATTGGGGCCCTTGGATATTTTGGCAAGCATGACTTGGTTGATTTAGCCGGCCTTATATCCCCCGAGGTGATCCCTTTCCTGCGGGATGAGGACAGGCTGGCGACCTATATGACCGGGCGCGGGGTGCGTTACCTGGTCGCGTTTCCAGACTGGTATCCGACTTTGACTTTGCACCTTCTGCCTGTTTTCACTACGGACGCACCGTATGCTCCGGCACAAGGGGGAACCAATATGACGGTGTACCGGTGGCCGGCTCCATAAACTCCAATGTATTAATTGCTGCGTTGGTTGACCTGTGCTATACTTTAGCAGAAGAAACCTGTTCTCATTGCTATCATAAAGCCCCCGTTTTGTTGGCTCGAAATTTATGGCATTTCATTGGTTAGCGCAGAAGATAAGAACCTAATAATGGCAGGCAGGAAATGGAAGAAGTCTCTATTGTTGTTGTAGATGATCATCCATTATTTCGTCAGGGAGTGATAAACACTCTTTTGCTTGAACCAGGTTTTTCGGTTGTAGGTCAAGCAGAGAATGGTCACGATGCGCTGGCTATAATTCGCAAATTACATCCTTGTGTTGCTGTCGTGGATATCAACCTTCCGGGTGTTAATGGTCAGCAAGTCACTCATCAAGTTGTCCAGGAAAAATTACCGACCCGGATTGTACTTTTAACCGCCTATAACGATCAGGAGCAAATAATTCATGCTGCCTGGGCGGGTGCAGCGGCTTATTGTTCTAAAGATGTAGATCCACACCAACTGGTCCATGCGATCAAAGAAGTCGTTGATGGTAAGTTTGTTATTGAAGGGCGGGTTTTTAGCAGGGAGGAATTCAGCAATTGGCTTGAAGAGGCTATGGAAAAAGCACGCCATCTTTATAGCGAACCAGGCAGTCCCTTTCATCCTCTTTCTGAACGTGAGATGGAAGTATTAACCTGTGTTGTTAAAGGAATGAGCAATAAAGAGATCGCCGCTTCCCTTGGAATCAGCCACCAAACGGTTAAGAATCATGTCACTTCAATTCTACGCAAGTTCGGTGTAGAAGACAGAACACAAGCAGTCGTTTATGCGCTTAAACGTGGCTGGGTAAAACTACTTGATAAACATCCGCAATCTCAGGAGTGATCTATGGCGTTACCAGCTGATGAAAAAGTACAGACATCTTCTATTGAGGATCCGAAACAACTGATCCAATCAGAAATTGATGAAACGGCGCGCGCATTAAAAGAGATTACACTCATGTTGGAACAAAGCCGTGTGGAGCTTGGTAAATTGACCCAGCGCAACACGACTGTGAATACTCACCTGCAGCAGATCCACGATCAAATTGATAAAATGCCCAAAGAAGAACTCAGAACCGTTTACGATTCCGCTTTGGATGCCCAGCAACGCCTTTTCCAAATGCGTGGCCAACTGGAAAAGTTGCAAAGCGACCAGACTCATTTGGAGCATTATAAAGTGATGTTGGAACGTTTGCAGGGTGCGACAAGCACTGGCGGTATGGGGGGAAACGGCCAGGGTGAAAAGAACGGAATGGCAAACGTGGAAATGCTGGTAAACGCGCAAGAGTCGGAACGCCAAAGACTTTCCCGCCAGATGCACGATGGTCCTGCCCAGGCATTATCAAATTTTATTCTTCAGACAGAAATTGCCATGCGTTTGCTGGATGTGGACCCAGCCCAAGCGCGCAACGAATTGAGTAATCTCAAAATTGCAGCGATGAGCACTTTCCAGAAAGTCCGTAATTTTATTTTTGAACTTCGTCCAATGATGCTGGATGACCTGGGACTCGCTCCTACCATCCGCCGGTATGCCGATTCATTCAAAGAGCAGGCTGGCGTTGAAGTAAGTGTAATCATTTCCGGGGGTGAACGCCGCTTGGAATCGTATGTAGAGGTGATGGTTTTTCGGTCGATGCAGGAATTGCTTAGCAATGCCGTACACCAGAACCAGGCCACCCTGGTAAAAGTCCAAATGGATATAGGCGATAGTGCGGTTCGATTATCGCTCGACGATAACGGCAATGGTTTTGATACTGACTCTCTTGAGAAAGAGTCAAACCTCAGCTTGAAATTAATCAAGGATCGCGCTGAAATGCTGGGAGGCAAGTTCGATATCGACACTGCTCCAGGAAAAGGCGCACGAGTCACACTGACCATCCCAATCCATGCCTAATTAACATTATTGTAAAGAATTTGCAATGGAAACATTTTGTTATTCCTGAAGAAATACTATACAATATGACTATCTAAGATATAAGAGTTACGATCTCTGGACGTCCTCCAGAGAAATCTTTAAAGGAAGGAGGTAAAATATCATGTTATTCGCCCCTAAGGAAAAAGGCCAGGGCCTGGTCGAGTATGCGTTAATCCTTGTTTTGGTTGCTGTCGTCGTCATTGCTGTTTTATTGATCCTCGGCCCGATCATCGGCAATGTATTTACAAAAATCAATTCAAGCTTATCCGCCCATTAGATAGATTCACATGCCAAATGGGACTCTGGATTAACAGAGTCCCATTATTTTTATTAAGAATCAAGCATTTTGATTGTATAGTAATTGTAATGATTTTTATACGTTCATGCTAACAAAAAGATTTATAATACCTGCATATACGATCTCTGAAAGGCTTTCAGAGAAATATTTAAAGGAAGGAGGTAAAATATCATGTTATTCGCCCCTAAGGAAAAAGGCCAGGGCCTGGTCGAGTATGCGTTAATCCTTGTTTTGGTTGCTGTCGTAGTAATTGCTGTTTTATTGATCCTCGGCCCGATCATCGGCAACGTCTTTACAAAAATCAATTCAAGCTTATCCGCCCATTAGATAGATTCACGTGCAAAATGGGACTCTGGTATTTAAGAGTCCCATTTTTTTGCCAGTTTCACTCCACCGGTGATGTTTTAGCTGGATATATTGAATGACTCAAAATAAATCCTAATCGGGGTAATAGTAAAGTCTTCATTTTTACTGTATAATGATGTTACAAATCCAAATTAGAAGGAGTAACCTATGCGCCGCGGACGAATATTCATATACTTGGCTTTAATAATTATTCTAGCGGTAGGTGCCGGGGCATATTACCTATTTCTTCGCCCAAAGGCTGCGCCTACTCCTGCTGCAGCCCAAGTAACACCACAAGTTCAATATGTAGGTATCATTACTGCCGGACAAAATATTTCGGCCGGCACGTTAATCACAGATGGAATGTTGAGTTCCATTCAAATCCCTCAAAATAAGCTTGTACAAGGGTTATACACGAATAAGGGCGATGTTGTGAACTTGTATGCCAAGATTTCGATCACGCAGGGTGTCCCAATTACCGATGCAATGGTGTCCATATCACCCGGTAATGTAAACCTGCCCGGATCGTCCTGGGCGCCATACATTCCCGAGGGGATGACCGCTGTGGCGATTCCCATTAACCTGCTTTCTTCGGCAGCATACGGCATTCGTGATGGAGATTATGTCGACGTGATTGCTTCAATGCTCCTGGTGGATGTCGATCCGGCTGGACAAACCATTCTGCCAAATCAAGTTTCGAAATTAACTAGTACTATTGGCTCCACTACTAATGTGCCTACAATTGCGCAAGGGGATGTAATTGAGGGCCATTTTGAGGACGTACCGGTAACGACAACAAATCCGCCTACAGATATGCTGCTTTATGTGGCACCATCGGAAAATCAGCGCGCTCGTCTGGTCACACAGATGATCATGCAGGATGTGCAAGTACTGCATGTTGGACCATTCCCTCTGCCGGGCGAGTCTCAATCCGAGCAATCGGGCATTGCCTCAGCCGCAGGGCCAACCCCCACCCCGCTGCCTGGAAACCAACCGCAGGCTGCTCCGGTTATTGTCAAGCCGAATATCATCACGTTAATGGTTTCTCCGCAGGATGCGGTCACGCTGGCGTATTTAGTTGCTGGTATCTCCAATGACAGCACGAATATCACCCTGACTTTGCGCAATCCGAATGATAAAACGCCGATCACCCAGCCTGATGCTGCCATGCTGGAATATCTTTTGACTCAATATAACATTCCTGTTCCTGCAAAATTGCCGTATTCGACGCAACCGCGTTTGGATGTTCTCCCGGCGCCTAAAATACCGATTGATCCTACTCCTCAACCTTAGGTGCCAGATTATTTGAGAAATTGAAATGGAAGAAGCGCGGTTGGAGAACCTGTATGGCTGATGGTGAAAAGTTTCGCGTATTGATCGTTGACGATATCGCTGAGACGCGCGAAAACATACGAAAACTTTTGCAGTTCGAAGCGGATATAGAGGTTGTGGCGGTTGCTCGAACTGGAAAAGAGGCAATTCAACTTTCCCAGGAGGTTAACCCTGATGTAGTCTTGATGGATATAAATATGCCTGATATGGATGGCATCGCAGCAACAGAAATAATCCGACAAAAGATGCCTTCAGTTCAGGTGGTGATACTTTCTGTCCAGGGGGATCAAAACTACATGCGCAAGGCGATGTTGGTAGGAGCACGGGATTTCCTAACAAAACCACCCATGCCGGATGAATTAGTGGCTGCAATCAGGGGGGCAGGGAAGATGGCCCGTGAAGAACGTTCGAAGAATACCCAGGCACGCATCGTTGCGACAAGTGGTGGAAATTTCAATGCCACGTCTGGGGTGGGCACACTTGGAAAGATTATCATGTTCTATAGTCCAAAGGGTGGGACAGGGTGCACCACTCTGGCGGTCAATACAGCAGTGGCGCTTTGTAATGAAGAGACACGGGTTGTAATTGTGGACGCCAGCCTTCAGTTTGGTGACGTGGCACTCTTTCTAAATGAGCAGGGGAAAAATACAATTCTAGACCTGGCTCCGCGCGCGGATGAACTGGATCCGAGCATTGTAGAAGAGGTCATGATCCAACATGCCGTGTCTGGTTTACATATTCTGGCATCGCCATCCCGCCCAGAACATGGCGAGAAATTAGATTCCGACCAATTTACAAAACTACTACGTTATTTACGTCAGATATATGCTTACATAATTGTGGATAGCAGTTCCTATTTGAACGATGTAACTTTATCAGTCTTGGATGTTGCCGATACAGTTATTTTAGTGACCGTCCAGGACATTCCTTCAATAAAAAACGATCGCCTGTTTCTCGATCTCTTATTGACATTGAGTATTCCGGTTGAAAAAGTGGCACTCGTTCTGAACAAATATGATAAACGAATTGCCATCCAACCGGAAACGATTGGCGAGAATCTGAAGCAGCCGGTGGTGGCAGTCATTCCGTTGGATGAAAAGACGGTCATCCCATCCGTCAACAGGGGTGTGCCGTTCATGATTGATAATAAAACCCAGCCAGCTGCGCGTGGGGTTTATACACTTGTTGAAGCACTACGGGCCAGGCTGGTCAAACAGGAATCGGTAGAGCCTGAAAAAATAATTAAACGGTAAGAAGGTGTACGAGGAGGTTGTAAATGTCTTTATTGAAACGTATTGAGCAGGGGCAGGGGAATTCTCTTGAACAAACACCCGGCACTCCGACAACGACAGGTGGAGATGCATCCCGTTTATCGACATTGCAAGCCCGGCGGGTGAGCGCCCCAAGCGCGGCTCCCCAAGCGGGAACTTATTTCGATCTAAAAACCCGTGTTCAGAATCGGCTGCTGGCGGAGCTCGATCCTTCTTTGGATATCACCAAGACAGAGGATGTGCGTAAAACAATCCAATCTTTGTTTGAACAAATTTTGAGCGAGGAGAATATAGTTCTTTCCAGGCCTGAACGCGCCCGACTATTTGAGCAGATTTCGGCAGAAATCCTGGGGTTGGGGCCTTTGCAACCTCTTCTGGAAGACGAATCAGTTACAGAAATCATGGTTAACGGAGCAAAGAACATTTATGTAGAGCGCAAAGGTAAGATTCATCGAGTACCGGTGACATTCGAAAGCAACGATCATGTTATGCGCATAATTGACCGTATTGTGGCTCCATTAGGACGCCGTATTGACGAATCCAGCCCATATGTTGACGCACGCCTGGCAGATGGTTCCCGTGTGAATGCTGTCATCCCACCGATTTCCCTGGTTGGCCCAACGCTTACAATCCGTAAATTTGCAAAAATACCCATCACCCTTGAACAATTGGTCCAATTCGGGACAATTACCCCGGAAGCCCTGCAATTTCTGAAAGCCTGTGTTGAAGCGCGATTAAATGTTGTAATTTCGGGCGGCACTGGCTCCGGGAAAACCACTTTGTTAAATATCCTTTCCACTTTCATCCCAAGTGATGAGCGGATCCTTACCATCGAAAATGCGGCAGAATTACAGCTTCGACAAGAGCATGTAGTGACACTTGAATCGCGTCCACCGAATATCGAAGGTCGTGGTGAAATTACCATTCGCATGTTGGTGGTTAATGCTTTGCGTATGCGACCAGACCGAATAATCGTTGGTGAAATCCGTGATGATGCTGCGTTGGATATGTTGCAAGCGATGAACACGGGCCATGATGGTTCGATGACAACATTGCACTCAAACTCCCCGCGTGATACCTTATCCCGTTTGGAAACAATGACATTAATGGCCGGGATGGAGTTACCTGTACGCGCCATTCGGGAACAAGTTTCTTCTGCCATAAATCTTGTGGTCCACCAGGAACGTATGCGTGACGGTTCCCGTCGGGTGACTAATATTACCGAAGTGAATGGCATGGAAGGTGATGTTATCACCACGATGGATATTTTCGTTTTTGAGCAAACTGGTTTCGAGAATGGAAAAGTACTTGGTCGATTACGGCCATCGGGTTTGCGTCCGAAATTCATGGACAAGCTTGAAGGCGCCGGTATTCACCTGCCACCATCAATATTTGGTGTTGGCAGCCGGCAACGATATTAATAAAATCAAGGGTATCCTTTATTACAAAGGTGATAAATGGAAATCGTTTTGATGGTTGGTGGCGGTCTAGCCATTATGTTATTGATCGTGGGGATCGTCATTTCATCTTCCGGTGAAAGAACACTGGTTGATGACCGCATCGATAAATATCTTGAAGAAGACCAGAAAAAAGAAATTGATAAGGATTCAAAAGGTGCATTAACCGATTGGGTTAATAAACGAGTTGAAAAATCAACCATCGGCGAACGGATAGCGCGCGACCTGGCCCGAGCAGATCTGAAATTCAAACCCGGTGAATACATGGCGCTGTACGTCATCGCCATCATCGGCGGGGCGATGATTGCATTTCTTGTAGGAGGCAGGCTGGTCCTTTCAGCACTTATTGGTGCGATCGTAGGTGCTTTCCTGCCCGGTCTTTATGTTAATTCCCAAAAAGGTAAGCGCCTGGTTCGTTTTAATGACCAATTGCCGGATATGCTTAATTTGGTGGTGAATGGCCTGCGGGCTGGTTATTCGACCATGCAAGCGATGGAAGCGGTCAGCAAAGAATTGCCCGCTCCGATCTGCGATGAATTCAAGCGAGTTGTGCAAGAAATGCAGTTGGGTATTCCCATGGAAAAAGCACTTGACAACCTATTACGCCGGATCCCAAGTGAAGACTTGGATTTTGTAGTGACTGCGATCAATGTTCAGCGGGAAGTAGGTGGTAACCTAGCAGAGATCATGGATGTGATTTCCTACACAATTCGTGAGCGCATACGCATTAAAGGCGAAATTCGCGCTCTTACAGCACAGGCCATTTATTCCGGTCGTGCACTGGCATTAATGCCAATTGGCCTGCTCTGCATTCTATATTTTTTGAACCGGACTTATGTAATGGAATTCGTTAAGAACGGCTTTTGCGGTTACGTTCCCCTGGCAATTGCAGGGTTCTTGATAATAATTGGGTATTTCGTGATGACCCGGATTGCGAATGTAGAGGTGTAATATGCTTAATGTGATAATTATCGTTGTGGTGCTGGCGATTGTCATTGTCGCAGCTTTGGTAGTGGTTGCCGGTGTACAAAAATCGAAAAACCTTGCAGAAGATCCATTGGCAGAACGTCTTGCCGAATACAGCCAGCGCGGTGAGTCGGTATCCCTTGAACAAATAGAACTTGCTCAACCTTTTTCAGAACGGGTAGTTATGCCATTCATGCGCCGCCTGGGTGAAATTTCAACACGATTTACCCCTCAGAATGTTTTGGAGCAGACTCGCACGAGATTGGAATTGGCAGGAAATCCGGGTCGGATGGATGCTTCCACATTCATGATATTGCATTTTGTGGCAGCCGTGGTATTAGGGGGGTTGATATTTGTGATCTCGCTCTTCTCAAAAACTTTTACCCTGCCAATCAAGATATTGCTGGTAGTGGTATTCACGGTATTGGGATATTTCCTTCCGGACCTTTTGCTCAAGAGCAGAATTGACAGCCGGCAAAAATCAGTTCGAAAAGCCATGCCGGATGCACTTGATTTATTGACTATCTGCGTGGAGGCCGGCCTGGGTTTCGATGCAGCCATGTCGAAAGTTCACGAGAAGTGGGATAACGAACTCGCACTAGCGTTTGGCCGTGTGATCAGGGAAATACAACTGGGTAAGCTAAGGCGGGAAGCACTACGGGACATGGCTGAAAGGCTTGGAATTGCTGAGATGACCAGCTTTGTTGCGGCTGTTGTTCAATCGGAGATGCTGGGTGTCAGCATGGCGAAAGTGTTACGGATTCAATCTGACCAGATGCGCGTTCGACGCCGCCAGTATGCTGAAGAACAAGCTCATAAAGCCCCGATCAAAATGATATTCCCAATGGGCCTTCTAATTTTTCCCGCACTAATGATTGTTCTTTTAACCCCGGCTGCTTTGCGGTTGATGGGATCCTTAAAGTATTTCTCGTAAGACAACTGACAGGGTGTGTCCCGGACATATCGTCTTAATCATTGGTTGTGGGGTAGTCTCGACTGGTTTTTCCCACCGGTGCGCGGAGGTTGTAACTGGAAAGGATTCTGCTGGTGTCCAGATTGCCAGAGACAGGTTATTCATGTTCCGGAACCTGTCTGCCAGTACTGCGGTCTGCCGTTTTCCCAATCTGGTTTGTGTCCAACCTGCCATGACTCTCAGCCTGCTTACGAAGCGATTCGGTCGTGGGTGGTCTTTGAAGGACCCATTCGGCATGCCATTCATAGCTTAAGATATCGTCGGAACGCGGCGCTTAGGGATGCTTCGGCTCCATACCTGGCAGGCTACGTGCGCAAATTAGGTTGGCAGGTGGACCTAGTGGTTCCAGTCCCTTTAGACAAGCAACGAATGAAGGAGCGCGGCTATAATCAGGTCGGTCTTTTAGGGATGCCGCTGGCTGCCATTCAAAGGTGGCGCTACTCACCGGGTGCCTTAGTCAGGACTCGAGAAACGCGGTCACAGGTTGGACTTTCCCCCATGAAGCGCAAGGAAAATATATCCGGAGCTGTTCGAGCCGATCCGGCTTTAGTGGATGGGAAGGAAATCCTATTATTGGACGATGTTGTGACCACCGGTGCCACTATAGCAGCTGGCTCCGAGGCGCTTAATAATGCTGGGGCCAAGTAGATCTATGCGCTGACCCTAGCCAGGCCATTACCGCACCGCGGACTGCAAATTGTTTGATAAAATCCTATTTCAAAGGAGTGAATTATGACGGTAAATGTAGAAATCTTTGCAAAGAATTTGGATGTGGACGAACCAATCAGGAACTATGTAACCAAGAAAGCCTCCAACCTGGATCGATACCTAAGCGATATAGAACAAGTAAAGGTGGATCTGGAATACTTCAAATCAGCCCGCAGCGCTACCGATCGTTTTGTAGCGCAGATAACTGTGAGGGGCCGCAAGGCATTGCTGCGAACTGAAGAGCGTTCTGATGAGCTTTTTACTGCATTTGATGCAACGATCGATAAGATGCAGCGCCAGTTGGATCGGTATAAAGGTAAACATCATCGCGGGCGCGGCGACGGCCGCGCAGCGATGGAAGTTTCTTCGACATCTGCTGCGGGATCTACCGAACCGGTTAGTGTAATCTCCCGCCGCAAGACATTCGAGCTGACACCGATGAGCGAGGCGGATGCGCTGGAGCAGATGAAGTTGCTTGGACACGATAACTTCTTTATCTTCTTTAATATTGAGACTGATACGATCAGTGTGCTTTACCACCGACGTGACGATACTTATGGTTTGATCGAACCAAAGATTGGCTGAGCATCCGCAAATTTGCCTCTGGTCCGGAAATTTGCCGGGCCAGTTTTTTATGAGAGCGCCATGGAACACATAGAATTTGACGATAACCTGTTTGATGAAAGATTGGCTGGCGGCAAAGTTAATGCTGAGGAAATTCAAAAAGCAGTTTCCACCATCCTGAAAGCTATTGGCGAGAATCCTGAACGTGAAGGCCTTCAACGTACTCCAGAGCGAGTTGCCCGCATGTACGCCGAATTACTTTCTGGATATAAAGCTGATCCGATTGCTGTGGTCAACGAAGCCATTTTTGAAGTTAAATATGACGAAATGGTTATCATACGTGACGTGGAGTTCTATAGCCTGTGTGAACACCACTTATTGCCATTCATGGGACGGGTCCATGTGGCTTATATCCCGGATGGAAAAGTCCTGGGTCTTTCCAAAATTCCTCGAATCGTGGATATTTTTGCCCGCCGACTGCAAGTTCAAGAACGCATGACCCGCCAGATCGCAGACCTGATCCGTGACCTGCTTCATCCGCAAGGGGTGGGTGTGGTCGTCGAAGGTGTCCATCTATGCATGATGATGCGTGGTGTTCAGAAGCATAATGCTCGCATGACAACTTCGGCCATGCATGGTGCTTTCCGGGCAAACCTGGCTACGCGGCAGGAGTTTCTAGAAAATATAGGACGTGGAACTTCACCATTCGTGATTTAGAATCTATCAAACCACACGTTTCCAGCGTTTTGTAATAAAACGAAAATAAATAAATCAGTTGCGTAAAATTCGTTTTGGTTCTAAACTATGGTTAACTAAACAGTAATTTTGGTAACTGGAATTAATGCTGACTAAACCCCTCACTTACGTTGGAGTTGATCCGACAGCCGGAAGGTTTCCGTTTACTTTTGCAGCGTTAAATCAAGAGCGCAAGTTGATCGAACTGGCTGCCGGCAATGTAAATGATGTACTATCATTTCTCGCTGAACAAAAGGCTTGTGTTGTAGCCGTGAATGCACCACCCCATCCAAACCAGGGGCTTGTCCGTAAGAACCTGGAGATGCAGAACCTGGCTCCCGGGCATTTGCGTGGATCAGATATGCGCCAGGCTGAGAATGAATTGCGCACCCGCGGAATCTCGGTATCTCCCACTCCTGCGCGTGTGGAGACATGTCCAGCCTGGATGCAAATGGGTTTTGACTTGTTCCGCCGGCTAAAGGAAGCTGAATTTAAGCAATACCCCACGGAGGAAGCCCCGCAGCAATGGTTGGAAACACATCCACATGCCGCCTTCTGCGCCTTACTTGGCCAAATTCCTCTTTCCAAACCGACCCTGGAAGGCAGGCTTCAGCGTCAAATCGCTTTGTACGAGCAAGGTATCGACATGAAGGACCCCATGGAGTTTTTTGAGGAAATAACCCGCCACAAATTGCTGCATGGAGCGTTCCCGATGGAGCTGGTTTATACCGCTGAAGAATTGGATACTGTGATGGCAGCTTATATGGCTTTTTGCGTAATTAATTCCCCGCAGGAGACATTATTCATCGGCGACCAGCAAGAGGGACAGATTGCTTTGCCAGTGGCAAATTTGAAAGAAAGGTACTGCTAATTTTTTTCCGTGTTCTAGAATAAAATGGCGGGGCTGCGCCCGCCATTTTTGATTTAAGCTTCGCTATCTGATCCCCTGTCCGGTTGCCTCATTTCTCTTCTGGCCTTAAACCCTTCCAGGAGTGCTGGAACAAGGGAAATGAGAATAATGGCGACAATGACCAATTCAAAATTATCCTGGACAAAAGATAGATTTCCGAAGAAATAACCAAGCAGAGTGAAGGTCGCCACCCAGGAAACGCCACCAATAATATCCCATTTTAAGAAATGGCCGTAAGGCATATTACCTGCTCCAGCGACAAAGGGCGAGAACGTCCGGATGATAGGCACGAAGCGTGCCAAGAATATCGTTTTTCCACCATGTTTTTCATAGAATGCATGCGTGCGTTGCATGTATTCTTTCTTAATCCATTTGATTTCACCTGTGTAAGCCTTGGCGCCAATGGCATGTCCTATCCAATAGTTGATATTATCTCCCACTACGGCCGCAGAGGCCAAAAGGATGAAAAGCAGCCAGGGATTGAAAGTGCCGCTTCCCGCCAAGGTAGCCGCTGCAAAGATGAGCGAATCGCCAGGAAGGAAGGGAGTTATTACGAAGCCGGTCTCCATAAAAATAATGAAGAACAACAATCCATACGTCCATACACCGTAATGAGCGATGAAGATATTTAAGTATTCTTTGAAGTGCAGGATGAAATCGATGAGTTTTAGAATAAGATTCATGTGCCATTCCTCTTAATTTATTTAATGAGAGGGGCGATTATATCACTTTGCATGTTTGACCTACAATCACATCGCTGATCGGCGCATCTTCCGATTGATCAGGATCAAGGCCGGCAAAGTCAATAATACCAATAAACCCAGCACAATGGTACTCACGAGTGAAAACGAATCCAATGATTTTGAAGAAACAGTATTGTTTAAATATGGTTGGAGGGAACCTAATTCGATAATGATTGCAGCGCTATTCCATAATCCATGGATCAGGACGCTCAGGACATAGGTAGCCAACAAGCGCAGAGACTTTCCCTGCCAGGCAGATGAAATCCCCCATCCCATCAAGCCGCTGGCAAAAATATGCATCAGCCCGCCGCCTGCGCGAACAGCCAGAAGTTGCCCCCACCCCGGGCCGGGAGTACTGCTGGCAAGCAGACTTTCAACCAGGGCGAATCCTGCTCCACTAACGACACCCAAGGCGAAACCCTGAGAAGGACCTTTAAGGCGTTTCGCCAACAGCCAGACTATGGCCGGTTTTATGGTTTCTTCAACCAGAGGTGTAAACAAACCCAGAACCAAAAATAGGCTGATCAAGACAGGGGGGGTGCTAAGATAAGGAGCAAGAATCTGCATCACGCCATCTATATCTGTGGCAGTGTGAATCTGCGAGATGACGTGCTGAAGGGTGGCCAGCCAATTTGGATTGAGCATGAAGATGAATATCAGTATCACGATTATGCCCAGATAGACGAAGAACTCAACCAACGTAGCCAAAAATGGTCCCACTGTCATCCCGATACCCAGGCTTCCCCAGAATCGATTGCGTGAACCCAGTGAAATACCTCCCACTCCAATCCAAACCAATAAGAAAAGAGGTAATCCGATGGAAATTATATAGAATGGGGCAGCCATCAGCCAGCCCAGTGAGAAGTTCTGATAAAGGAAATCACTAAGCAGGACTGCTCCTATCCACCCGGTTCCCAAGGCGATGGCCTGCCAGACAATTACCGGCCTGGTTTGAAAAGGCTGGATGGACTTACCCCTCATCCTTTGATAGCTAAAGAATACCGCCGGGAGCATGGAAACCGCGCAGAATCCCAATCCACTTGCGATGATGAAATTGGTCCCAATACTTGAGCCAGCCCCTGATTGGGGGGTCACCAGACCCAAGGCACTCGATTGCAGAATAATGCCTGCCAGACTCAAATACATTGCCAGACCGATCAGCACAACGACAAAGAGCAGGACCGATTGACAATTGTATTTGACCGAATTGGTATGCATGAATTCTCCTACTTTTCCGCAATGGTAACATTGATCAGTTCGTCACCTGGCGGAAGGACCATCCCCGGCTGGGGGTTTCGCGGTGCGAGCGCTGAGAGAATTGGCATGCCGGTTAGAACCTGTCCAAAAATGGTGTACTGACCATAAAGCTGTTCCGCAGGTGAAAGGGTAATAAAGAAGCGACTGCTATTGGTGTTGGGCCCGCTGTTATCCATGGCAACCATACCGGCTTGATCGAAGTGGAGATCAGGAGAGATTTCGGTTTGAAACAGGTAACCCGTATTTCCCATGCCGGTTTCACTAGGATCACCGGTCATAACGAGAGAATCGGGAAGCATTTTGTAAAAAGTTATGCCATCATACCAGCCGCTGCGGGCCAAGGTGACAAAATTATTAACAGCCAGGGGAGCCTTATCAGGCAAAAGCTGGATAACAACATCTCCTTTGGATGTATGGAGCGTGGCTATATATTGTTTGAGCGGATCGATAACCCAAGGCGGGCAGGCGCTGAACTGGCGGACTGTGAGCGCTTCCATCCGCACGACCGTATCTAGACTGGCAAAATCGACCAGCCCGGTATAAGGAGAAGACCTGTTGACGAACATGAGGGGCGGGGTGATAGGCTGGGTGGCAGTGGATTGAACAGCTTGCTGGAGACGGTCTGCAACTATCTTGCCATTAAAATCCGACTGGAATTCGGCTTGATCCATTCCAAGACTGGCAGCTTGCTGCACTGCCCAAAGCGGAAAGTCGGCCGGAGCAAGAGCGGACCAATCGGCCTCTTTATCAAAGAGCAGGTCGTGCATTTCCCAGAATTTTCCCTGCAAGTCGGCTGCTTCGGCTGCTTGGAGGGCAAGTACGTCCTTATCACGGCTGGATAAAGGAGTAATCACATAAACAAGGCGGACGTCATCCGGATGTGTCAGGCGGATTTGTTTTAAAACGGCGGCCAGTAAGGCACAATAAGGGCATTGATAGTCACTGAAAACCACGATGGTCACGGGGGCATTCGCCGGACCGGTGGCATGGGCCCGGTCGCCCAATTCGGCAGGCAGGGCCTCGGGTGTGGTGGGGGCATGCAGAATGGTGCAAACCATGGCAGCGGGTGTGGAAGTGGCAGATAACGAGGCTGAGGTTGTGGAGGCACCAGGCAAAGTTGGCAACCCGGTTTGAGAGGCCGGTGAGCAGGAAACCAGGAGCAATCCAGAAACAATGAAGAAGAAGCCTGTGAAAACCTTATGCATCATGCCTCGATTCAATGGGCCAGGGCATCCTGGAGTTGTTGGAAGGAACTCATTTGGGCAATTATCTTTAAAAAGGCAGCCAGCGAACTGCTCTGGGCACGTAAGGCCCGCACGGCCGGCCCGACCGGGTCCTCGCCTGCCGCTCCGCCCGGTATATCGGCGTAAGCTCCATAAAAGGCAAAAAAAGCCTGGTTAAGCTTGCGGATTGGGTAGCCGTTGTCCCAGAAGACCTGGCGGCGCTGGTCCATGTAGGTTTCCGCTTCGGTGATTTTTCCAGCTGCCAGCAGTTCATCAACATGGACGCGGGTGGTATGCATTTCATCGCGAAAGTCAAAATTGGCTGGAGCAGGAGTGGCTGAAAGGCTGGCTGCCTGGACCTGCATGGCGTATTGGGCTGTCACTTCCGGGTAGTAGCGCTTGAGCAGGGCAGCCCCCACCTCGCCTCCAACGATGTCTGCGGTGGTTTCATTCATCGTTCGCAAAGCTGGACTGGAGTCGTAGTTTAGGCCAAGCGGACGCGAGTCAAGCCAGTTGTGAGTCCACTCATGTGCAATCGTGTCAGTCAACCAATCCAGGGCAGTAGTACGCTCGATCATGGTCGGGTAAGTGCCGATGCCACCCACCGGAACGACCAGTGAAGAGACATCCAGGCCCTTGTCCACCTGGTTTTCGAGTGTGGCCTGCTGGTCGACGGTCAAATCGGGGATGAGGGAGATGGAGGCATCCTCCTGAATCTTGTTACGGGGAGAAATAACCAGGTTATAAGGCAAAGGCGTCAGGTGAAACATGACTGGCGGGATCGGTTGGCCAAGTGTGGTCAGCCCCAGATCTGCCAGAGTGGCGGAAACCTGCTCCTGCAAAATGGACTCGGCCAAAGGGTCAAACTGGCTTTGACGGGCATACAAAACGGCGAGTTCAGCCTGCAGGGATGTGGATGCAGTGGCTGGGTTTTTGACCGATGGGTCTGAATATATCAAGTTCAGCTTGTTTTCGTCCTGAAGGATGGTATCCATCAGATGAAAATAGTCCACTACGAGCTGGTGTCGGGCAGGTCCGTCGAAGTAGTACGGAGCTGCGATTGCGGACTGACCAAGCTTGATCCCCAAAGCATCCAAGGTCCAATTGACAAAATCGAATTCGAACGGGCGGGTATAGCGGCGGGCTGCATCAGCTGGAGCGGTGGAATACAGCAACGTGCTACCTGACAGGAGCATGACAAAGAAGAGCACATAGAAGCCAATTTCAAGGCTTCGGAGAATACGGATGGTCCGATACATGGGGAAATTATATCTGGAAGCATGAGAAGCAAATTAAAGAGATCAAATTCAGCCCCCTCTGACTCGTTGGGCTTCCAGAACATTGGGCACGTTTTCGATGCGGGCCAGGATGCGACTCAACTGGGAGATATCCTTGACTTCGATCACGATGCGCATGTCGGCCAGGTTCTTGGTCATATGCACATCCACATCGACCATATTGACGTTTTCGCTATTAAGCAGGGTGGTAATATCACCCATCAGCCCCTGACGGTCGTAGGCGCGGATGCGGACGGGGACAGGGTACGTACGGACATTTTCTCCCCAGGATACTTTCACCAGCCTTTCACGATCCTGGATGCGCAATATATTTGGACAATCCTGGCGGTGGATGGTTGCGCCATGCCCACGCGTAATATAGCCTATGATCTCATCACCGGGGGTGGGATTGCAGCACTTGGCCATACTGGTCAACAAGCCTTTCAGACCGAGGACGGTAATTGCCTCGGTCGGGATGGCGTCGCTGGAGGCCGGCACGACGACCAAAACATCATCGCTTGCCTTGGTCTCGACTAATTTGTTGACCACCCGGGCAATATTGAAATCGCCACAACCGATGGCGACATATAATTCATCAGCGCTGCGGTCGAATTGCTTAGCAAGGGCATTAAGGCCATTGTCATCCAATTCAGGCAAGCCGAGCCGCTGGATCTCATGTACCAGCATTTCCTTTCCCTGGACCAAATTTTGATCCTGGTCCTGTTTCTTGAACCAGGCGCGAATCTTCGAACGGGCGCGCTGGGTCTTGACCAGACCCAGGCTGGGGTTAAGCCAGTCGCGGCTAGGGCCACCCTGCTTGGCGGTCAGTATTTCGACCTGCTCGCCGGTCTTCAATTCGTAGTCAAGAGGAATAAGCTTGTTATTGACCTTGGCACCCCGGCAGCGATTGCCGACGTTGGTATGGACATGATAGGCAAAGTCGATCGGGGTGGAACCGGCCGGCAGGTCGATGATATCGCCGTGAGGTGTGAAGACGTAGACGCGATCCTTGAAAACATCGGTCTTCATGCTGTCAACAAATTCCTGGGCATCATCAACGTCGCCGCGCCATTCCATCACACGACGGAGCCAATTGATGCGTTCATCATATTTGTCGCGCGGGCCGCCTTCCTTATAGCGCCAATGGGAGGCAATACCGAACTCGGCATTTTCATCCATTTCGATGGTACGTATCTGCACTTCCACCGGCCGTCCATCGTCATAAATGACCGCAGTATGGAGAGATTGGTAGAAATTATCCTTGGGGGCGGCGATGTAATCGTCGAATTCGTTGGGAATGGGCCGCCAATGGGTGTGAATAATGCCCAAAGCGGCATAACAGGCGGCAATATCGGGAACTATAAGCCGGACTCCGCGCACGTCACGCACCAGGTCGAAGGATTTGCCTTTCTCCATCATTTTTTTATATATGGAATAGATATGCTTGGGACGCCCGGAAATCTCGGCTTTGACGCCGGCCTCTTTGAGTAATTTCGAGATGGCATCTATGATTTGCTGAATCTCGGTCTCACGCGACTCGCGCCGTACAGCCAGTTGCTCGGCGATTTCCTTGTATTTTTCGGGATTGGTGTAACGGAAGCCGAGGTCTTCGAGTTCCCACTTGATCTGCCAGATGCCGAGTCGGTTGGCCAAAGGGGCGAAGATATCGAGGGTCTCCTTGGCGATCCGGCGGCGTTTTGAATCCGGAACGGCGCCCAGGGTACGCATATTATGCAGGCGGTCGGCCAGCTTGATGAGAACCACCCGGACATCGCTGTCCATTGCCAGGAAAGTTTTACGCAAGGTTTCTATGGAGAGCTCACGCTTGCGGTCGCGCAGGGCGGTCTCGCTCTCCACTTGAGGTTCCAATTCATCGCGGTGTTCACCGCGGGATACACGCGGCAGTTGGGTCAGTTTGGTTACTCCCTGCACCAGGCTGACAATGGTGTCACTAAAATCGCGTTTTAAATCCTCGGCTTTGACCAATGTATCTTCAATGGTGTCATGCAACAGCCCGGCGGCCACCACCTCGGCTGGCATGGAATACTCGGCCAGGATGGCGGCTACCGCCAGCAGATGGTTGATATACGGCTCTCCAGAAATACGTTTCTGGCCGACGTGAGCCTTTTCTGCCACCCGGAAGGCGCGCTGGATCAATTCCCGGTCGGCGGGGGTATAGTATTCAGGCAGGCGGGCCAGGAGTTCTTCCAGCTTGAGCGGTGAAGCATTTTTCATGAAATCTATTATAATCGCGCCGGTGACACTTATGGCAAACCCCAATAACATCACCCGCCTGCTCGATTCGAAGAAAATCCCCCACCAGGCCTTTACGTTACCGGCTGAAAAACTCGGCGCCCGGGAAACTGCCCGCCTGCTGGGCGTGGACCCGGTATTGGTTTACAAGACCATCGTCATCACCCGGCCGAAAGGCAAACCCATCCTGGCGGTCATCCCTGGTCCCAACCGGGTGGACCTGAAGCTGCTGGCAAGCGCGCTGGGCGAGAAAAAGGTGACTTTACCGACTGAACGTGTAGCGGAAGGATTGACCGGCCTGCAGGCAGGTGGAATCTCTCCGCTGGCACTCATTAATAGAGGTTTTCAGGTGGTAATCGACTCGGCCGCGCAGGGCAGGGGCGAGCTGCATGTGAGCGGTGGACAACGCGGGTTGAATATCCGGCTGCCGGTGCAGGCGCTGGCCAGCCTGACAAATGCCCGTTTTGGGGTGATCAGTACCCCCGACCCCGAAGATTCCATGGATTAAGCATCAAATTTGCCGACCTGACTGCCATTAACAAAGACGATATAATGGCCGGTCGGAAAGCCGCCCAGATCAATGGTTTGTTCAAACGGTTTGAGCACTTCGGCGCACATCATATTAGGATCGGACAGCGAATACACTTCGACCATGATCCGGTTGGCGGCATCGGGTGGATCGACCTTGACCCGCAGCGCGTGACAGGGGGTCGGCCGGTTGCCTTTCAGGCTGAGGATATAGTTGGCCGGGCTGCTGCCCTTCACTAGGAGAGTGGCCGAGTCGAGAAAAACTCCAGTACGCGCCAGCGCTTGGTCACCGGGACGCGGCGCATAGACCTGAGCTAATGTTGCACCAGCAGTGACCGGTTGTATTGGGGTGGTCAAGTTGCCTTACGGGAGGGAGGTCGGACTTTCAGCTGAAGGGAGAGCAGCCGGGGGATTGGCGGAAGGCTTGGAAGGGAGGTCAGTCTTGAGCGGCATACAGGCACCCAGCACGAGGCTGAAGCCCAGGATTACCAGCAAGGAATGGCCAGGCATTGGCACTTCCATTGGATAAGTTTATTCCAGGATGCCCAGCCGTTGGGGCGGTGCAGGTGGCAATCAAATAAAAGAAAGTAATAGAATTTCTTTTGAATCGAAATTCCTGAACGTTATAAGGCCCGGCTATTCAGTCAAATTATGCGCTTGGACCGATCAACAATATTTAAAAAAGATGAAAAGAATCTAATACCTCATTTCCACGGGATATCCTATGAGAAAAAAAGAGTATCCTTACCTGCCTGCTTGAAATGTTGCCGGTAGGCGGAAGTTTCCTCCAGCAGGGCTTGAATTTCCGCTTTGCGGCTGGTAGAGTCAGACCTGTCTTTGGAGTCTATACTTGCAATTACAGTCAGATTGTCATCTTCTTCCGCTTGAATGGAAATCATCCCCTGGGAAACCAGCCATGCCAGGCCGCGCCGGATGGTGACGGAGCGCTGGATCGTGGCGGTTTCCAGTGCAGACCAGGTTATCCTGCCACCGCGGTGGTTGATGGCATATTTCAACAGACCGGCCAGCTTTGCCAGGAAGACGTCTGGTTGTTCAACGGGTTCGCTGACCGCAAACAGATAGACCTTGCGTGGTCGGACAATTTCCATGGCAAGACGCAATTCATGCAGGGATGGGGGAATGCTCCAGATTGCGAGAGCTTCAGCAGGTGCGAGTTCAAAGCGA